>CABXTN010000005.1 GCA_902515185.1 uncultured Pelagibacteraceae bacterium
TTCCAGGTCTTCTTAGAAGTGGACTTTATGGAAAGGCTCTAGAAAAAAAAATTTGGAATATAAAAACTATTAACATAAGAGAATATTCTGATGATAAACACAAAACGGTTGACGATACTCCTTATGGTGGTGGTTCTGGAATGCTTTTAAAACCTGATGTTATTGCAAAATCATTGGATGAAAATATAGAAAAAGGAGAAAAAGTTTTTTATCTTTCACCTCGTGGTAAGGTATTTAATCAACATTTAGCAAAAAAATTATCAAATGAAAAAAGAATAAATATTATTTGTGGACATTTTGAAGGAATAGATCAAAGAGTTTTAGATAATAGAAGAATAGAAGAAATAAGCATTGGAGATTTTATTTTATCAGGTGGAGAAACTGCGGCTTATGTTTTTATAGATACAATATTAAGATTAATACCTGGTGTAATTGGTAATGAAAACTCCAAAAATGAAGAAAGCTTTGAAAATGGTTTATTAGAGTATCCTCAGTATACAAAGCCACAAATTTGGGAGGAAAAAAGTGTGCCAAATGTGCTTTTATCAGGCGATCATGCTAAAATTAAAGACTGGCGTTTATCTCAATCTGAGGCTATAACTCGCGTCCGAAGACCTGATTTATGGCAAAAATATAATAACAAAAAAAACTAATTTGATAAATTTACAGATGAAAACAATCGAAGAAATAAACCAGGCAAATGTCAAAAAAATATCTGCTGAAAAAAAACTACCAAATTTTTTTCCAGGTGACATTGTAAAAGTTGGTGTAAAAATTACAGAAGGAAAAAGAGATCGGATTCAATATTTTGAAGGCGTATGTATTGCAAAAAAAAATAGAGATTTGAATTCATCTTTTACCGTTAGAAAAATTTCTTTTGGAGAAGGTGTAGAAAGAACCTTTGCTTTGTATAGCCCAATTGTTAACTCTATAAAGGTTATAAGATCTGGAAAAGTTAGAAGAGCAAAACTTTATTATCTAAGAGATAGAACTGGAAAATCAGCGAGAATTGCAGAAAAAATTAAGAAAAAAATTGGTATTGATGTAGATTCTAAACCAGAAGAACCAACAGAAGAAAATATTATTAAAGCGGTCGATGCTAAAGCAAATGAGGAAATCAAGAAAGAGTCTGTTGAAAAAAAAGATACCTCTGAAAAAAAAAGTGAAAAAGAGACTCTAAAAGAAAAAAAATAATCTTTTTCTAAAT
Organism: uncultured Pelagibacteraceae bacterium; assembly: GCA_902515185.1. Lineage (GTDB taxonomy): Bacteria > Pseudomonadota > Alphaproteobacteria > Pelagibacterales > Pelagibacteraceae > Pelagibacter. The sequence goes on from CABXTN010000005.1 coordinate 1,208, forward strand.
GCCTAAGACTTTATACGATAAAATCTGGAGTGATCATTTAGTTCATCAACAAGATGATGGTACATCATTACTATTTGTTGATAGACATTTGATTCATGAAGTTACGAGTCCACAAGCTTTTGAGGGTCTAAGGAATTCAAGTAGAAAAGTTAGACAGCCAAACTTAACACTTGCTGTCGTGGATCATAATATTCCTACAACTGATAGGTCAAAAGGAATAGATGACATAGATTCAAAAATTCAAGTAGAAACATTAGAAAAAAATTGTAAAGATTTTGGTGTAAGGCTATTTGGAATGGAAGACAAAAGACAAGGGATAGTTCATATTGTAGGTCCAGAGCAAGGTTTTACTCAGCCTGGAACGGTAATTGTTTGTGGAGACAGCCATACAGCTACACATGGAGCATTTGGTGCTTTAGCTTTTGGAATAGGGACATCAGAAGTAGAACATGTTTTAGCAACCCAAACTCTTGTTCAAAAAAAAGCAAAAAATTTTAGAATAAATGTGAATGGAAAGCTTTCATTAGGAGTTACATCAAAAGATGTTATTCTACAAATTATTGGAAAAATAGGAACTGCCGGTGGAACAGGATGTGTGTTAGAATATGCTGGTTCAGTAATTTCAAATTTATCAGTGGAACAAAGAATGACAATTTGCAATATGTCGATTGAGGGTGGAGCTCGAGCAGGATTAATTCAACCAGATGAAAAAATATTTAACTATTTAAAAGGGAGACCTATGTCACCAAAAAAAGAAAACTGGGAAAAAGCATTAAAATATTGGCATTCACTTAAGACTGATAATGAGGCTGAATTTGATAAGGAAATTAATTTAAATGGTGAAGACATAGCTCCGATGGTTACATGGGGAACTTCCCCAGAGGATGTTGTCTCAATTAATGGAAAAGTACCAAATCCAGATAAGGAGCAAAATGAAGATAAAAAAAATTCAATTAATAGATCTTTAAAATACATGGGACTTAAGCCTGATGTAAAAATTAAAGATATTAAAATCGATAAAGTTTTTATTGGAAGTTGTACAAATGGAAGAATAGAAGATTTACGTGAAGCGGCTCAAATTCTTAAGAATAAGAAAAAGGCAACCCATGTTCATGGTATGGTTGTTCCTGGCTCAGGATTAGTTAAAGAACAAGCAGAACAAGAAGGGTTAGATAAAATTTTTAAAGATTCTGGATTCGAGTGGAGGGAGCCAGGTTGCTCAATGTGTTTAGCAATGAACGCAGATAAATTAAAACCACAAGAGAGATGTGCCTCCACATCAAATAGAAATTTTGAGGGAAGACAAGGAAGAGGCGGAAGAACTCACTTAGTTAGCCCAGGAATGGCAGCAGCTGCAGCCATAGCAGGTAATCTAGATGACGTTAGAAAGTACCAAAATTAATGAAAAAATTTACTTCACTTAAAAGTATTCCCGCATATCTACCAATTGTAAATATTGATACTGATATGATTATACCCAAGCAGTTTTTAAAAACAATTAAACGTACAGGGTTAGGAAAAAATCTTTTTCACGAGATGAGATATCTTGATAATGGAAAAGATATAAAAGATTTTGTTTTAAATAAAAAACCATTTAACAATTCAAAAATTTTAATAGCTGGAAATAATTTTGGTTGTGGATCGTCTAGAGAACATGCCCCATGGGCTCTTTTAGATTTTGGAATAACTTGTGTTATTAGCTCAAGCTATGCGGATATATTTTATAATAATTGTTTTAAAAATGGAATATTACCAATTGTTTTAGATGAGGAAAAAATAAAAGATCTATCTGAATATTCAAATAGAGAAGAAGAAATCGAGGTCAATTTAAAAGATCAAAAGATTATTTATGGAAATAACGAATTAAGTTTCGAAATAGATCCATTTAAAAAGAAATGTTTAATCGAAGGACTTGATGATATCGCATTATCACTTGAAAAATCATCTCATATTAATGAGTTTGAAAAAAAAATTAAATCTTCGAAACCTTGGATATTCAATGATTAAGGTAAAAAAGAGAAAAATATTATTATTACCAGGTGATGGTATTGGACCAGAGGTAATTGACGAAGTAAAAAAAATAATTAATTGGTTAAATAAAAATCGATCTTTAGATTTTGAAATTGATGAAGACTTAGTAGGTGGTGCTGCTTATGATAAACATGGAACACCAATTACAGACGAAGTTTTTTATAAAGCTTTAGAGAGTGAAGCTGTGATTTTGGGTGCAGTCGGTGGTCCAAAGTGGGATAATTTAGATTTTTCAAAAAAACCTGAAAGGGCTTTGCTAAAATTAAGAAAAGAGTTAAAACTTTTTGCAAACTTAAGACCAGCTATATGTTTTAAACAATTGGTTGATGCTTCAAGTTTAAAACCAGAAATAGTATCTGGATTAGATATAATGATAGTTAGAGAACTTACTGGTGGAATTTATTTTGGTGAACCAAGGGGAATTAAGCCAATAGAGAATGGTGAAAGAAAAGGTATTAACACACATACCTATACAACGAGTGAAATTGAAAGAGTTTCTAGAGTAGCTTTTGATTTAGCAAAAAAAAGAAACAACAAAGTTACTTCATGTGAAAAATCAAATGTAATGGAAGCTGGACAATTATGGAAAGAGGAAGTTCAAGCTATTCATGATAAAGAATTTAAAGAAGTAGAGCTAGAACACATGCTAGCTGATAATTGCGCAATGCAACTTTTAAGAAATCCAAAACAATTTGATGTAATTGTAACAGATAATTTATTTGGTGATATTTTATCAGACGAAGCAGCAATGTTAACCGGTTCTCTTGGTTTGTTGCCCTCAGCTTCTTTGGGTGCAAAAGATAAAGATGGCAATATGAGATCGATGTACGAACCTGTACATGGTTCAGCTCCCGATATTGCTGGAAAAGGAGTAGCGAATCCAATTGCAACAATACTGAGTTTTTCGATGGCACTAAAATATTCTCTAAATTTAGACAAAGAATCTAAGGAATTAGACCTAGCTGTCCAAAAAATCCTTGATGATGGCCTCAGAACTAAGGATATTTATTCAAAAGGGAACAAAGAAGTATTCACAAAAGACATTGGAGATGCGGTTATTGCTTGTTTGCAAAAATAGATAATTTCAATTAATTTATTAAAACTTATGACAACTTATACAGCTCCTGTTGAAGATATGATGTTCCTTTATGAGAAATTAAGGAACGATAAAAGTTACAATGAAATAGATAAATATAAAGATGTAACCCCAGATTTAGTTAAAAATATTTTAGAAGAAGCAGCAAAAATTAATGAGAATATAATTTTACCACTTGCAAAATCTGGAGATGAAAATCCAACTGTTCTTGAAAATGGAATAGTTAGAACTCCTCCTGGGTATAAAGAGGCTTACAAGAAGTACATAGAAGATGGATGGACCTCATTATCATGTGACCCAAAGTATGGTGGTCAAGGAATGCCAAAAACGGTCAGTGCATTTTTTGATGAGATGTTATCAGCAGCATCTTTGTCATTTAAACTTTACTCTGAGTTAAGTATTGGTGCATACAATTGTATTAATCATCACGCCACAGAAGAAATAAAAAATAAATATTTACCAAAAATGGTTGAAGGTAAATGGAGTGGTACCATGTGTTTGACAGAGCCAGTATGTGGCACTGATTTGGGCTTACTTAAAACGAAGGCTACTGAACAAGATGATGGAACTTTTAAATTAAGCGGACAAAAAATATTTATCACATCAGGTGATCACGATCTTACAGAGAATATAATTCATTTAGTTATTGCTAGAGCAGCAGACTCTCCGAGTGGAACAAAAGGTATAAGCCTTTTCTTGGTGCCAAAATTTATAGTTAAAGATGATGGTAGTGTGGGTCCAAGAAATGGAGTTTCCACTGGATCTATTGAAAGCAAGATGGGAATTAAAGGATCGGCAACTTGTGTGTTGAATTTTGATGATGCAGTTGGCTATATGATTGGACCAAAAAATAAAGGATTAAATTCTATGTTTACCATGATGAACCTTGAAAGAATTGTTGTTGGAATTCAAGGATTAGGTATTTCTGAGATCGCTTATCAAAACTCTGTTAATTATGCAAAGGAGCGTAAACAGGGCAAGGCACATAATGGCAAAAGTCAAAATGGTGGAGCTGACTTGATTATTGAACATGCAGATATTAGAAAGTCACTTTTAAATATGAAATCTATTATTGAGGGAGAAAGAGCTTTATGTTTTTGGCTTTCACAACAGACTGAGGTTAGCCTTTATCATTCAGATGAGAAAGTTAAAAAGGAAGCTTCGGAACTTGTTTCGTTAATGACACCTGTAGTTAAGTCTATGTTTACTGATTTAGGTATGGAAATAACTAGTGAAGCCATGCAAATTCATGGGGGTTATGGGTACACAAAAGACCAAGGCATTGAACAGTTATATAGAGACAACAGAATAACACCAATTTATGAGGGCACAAACTCTGTGCAAGCCATAGATTTAGTTTTTAGAAAATTAGTTAACAAAGAAAGTGATATTATTAATAGATATATTGATAGTCTTAAAAAAGATCTGTCTAGCTCTAACCCAAAATTAAAAAATTTTAATGAAAAATTAGATAATGGAATTAATATTCTTATAAAATTTACTGATTGGATAAAAGATAAAATGCAAAAATCAAAAGATGACGTAAGTGCTGCATGTAATGATTATTTAAAAGTTCTTGGATATGTTGCTGTTGCTCACTCCTGGATCAAAGTTTTAGAGGTAAGTTTTGAAAATTATGACTCAAATAAAGAATTTTATGAGGATAAAATTAATACTGCAAAATTTTACTTTGAGAGAGTTCTGCCAAGGATTGAGAGTCATTATATAACAGCAGTAAGCGGTAGTGATTATATTATGGAACACAAGTTTAATTAATGAATAAATACGAGCAAAATTTAGATAAAAACAACGCTAACTTTGTGCCCCTAACTCCTTTGAGTTTTTTGGAAAGAGCGAAAGATATTTATCCTAATTATGAAGCACTTATTTATGAGGATAGAAAATATACTTGGTTAGAGATTTATAAGAGATGCATCAAGTTTGCCAGTGCTTTAGAAAAGATTGGTATTGCTGAGGGAGATACAGTTTCAGTAATGGCTTTTAATACTCCCGAGATATTTGAGGCACATTATTCAGTGCCAATGACAGGAGCAATCTTAAATACAATTAATTCAAGGTTAGATGCTAAAACTGTGGCTTATATAATTGACCATAGTGAAGCCAAAGTACTTATTGTTGATAGACAACTTCATTCAGTTATTGAAAAAGCGTTAACACAAACTAAAACAAAACCAATTATTATAGATATTCAAGATAATCATGCAGACCAGTCTTTGTTAAAAAAAATTGGAGATAAAGAATATGAAGAATTTTTAAAAACTGGAAAAGATAATTATATTTGGAAGAAACCAAAGGATGAATGGCAGGCAATTTCTCTAAGCTATACGTCAGGAACCACTGGAAATCCCAAAGGTGTTGTATATCATCATAGAGGAGCATATCTAATGTCTACTGGAAGTGCAGTTGCCTGGAATATGCCAAATAGATTAAATTTTTTAACAATTGTTCCAATGTTTCATTGCAATGGATGGTGTTATCCATGGACAGTTCCAATGCTCAATGGAAGAACAATATGTATGAGAGCTATAGATATAAAAAAGATATTTGAGTTAATAGAAAAGTATGAGATTACTCACTTTGGTGGAGCACCAATAGTATTAAATATGATAACTGGTGCTGCTGAGTCAGATAGAAAAAAATTAAAGCATAAAGTTTATGTTTTGACAGCAGGCGCACCCCCTCCAAGTATAATTTTTAAAAAAATGGAAGCTTTAGGTTTCGAGGTAATGCATGTGTATGGATTGACAGAAACTTATGGTCATATTTTGCAGTGTGCTTGGAATGAAGAATGGAATTCTTATGAAGATGATAAAAAAAATGAAATTAAAGCAAGACAAGGGGTAAGATATCCAAATACCGAGGATACTAAGGTTATGGATCCCGAAACGATGAAACCTGTTCCTAGTGATGGAGAAACGATTGGAGAAATTATGATAAGAGGCAATATTGTAATGAAGGGATATTTTAAAGATAAAGAGGCAACAGAAAAAGCAATGTCTCATGGATGGTTTCACTCTGGTGATTTAGCTGTTACGCATCCTGATGGGTATATAAAAATTAAAGACCGATCTAAAGATATAATAATATCGGGTGGAGAAAATATTTCTTCAATTGAGATTGAAAATACTTTAGCAAAACATCCAAGTGTTTCAATAGTAGCTGTTGTTGCAAAACCTGATGAAAAATGGGGTGAAGTACCATGTGCATTTATTGAAAAAGTAAAAGATAAAGATGCTAGTGAAGAAGAATTAATTAAATTTTGTAAAGAGACCTTAGCTGGTTTTAAAGTTCCTAAGAAAATTGAATTTTGTGAATTACCAAAGACATCAACTGGAAAAATTCAAAAATTCGAATTAAGAAAAAAAGCTGAGGGGCTAAACTGAATTTAGACGTAAGCGGAAAAGACGTATTCGTCTCAACAGGAGGTTTTGACTTTGACAAAGCTAAACCATCTATAATTTTAATGCATGGTAGTGGTCTAACCCACATAGTTTGGTCATTGCATGAACAATTTTATGCATCACAAGGTTATAATGTATTATCAGTAGATTTACCTGGGCATGGAAATTCTGAGGGTCCATCACTAAAATCAATTGAGGATATCTCAACTTGGGTAAAAAACTTGATGGGAAATCTAGATATAAAAAAAATAATTATTTTAGGCCATTCACAGGGCTGTCTAGTAGGTATTGATTTTGCTTCAAGATATCCAGATTTAATTGATGGATTAGTTTTAGTCTCTGGATCCTATAAAATGCCAGTAAACCAAGAATTAATCGATTTAGCTGAGGCCGGAGATGATAAAGCAATCTTACTAATGATGAAATGGGGTTATGAAGGATCAAAAGCCTTTATAGGTGGTAATCCCGTTAAAAAGATAATTAATTCTTCAAGAGAGATAATAGAAATTTTATCTGTAGACTTAAACGCTTGTAATAACTACAAGACTGGAAAAGAAGCTTTAAAAAAAATTAATTGTCCGACTTTATGTATATTTGGAGACTTAGATAAAATGGTTCCTCTTAAAGTAGGAAATAAAATGTCTGAACTAATAAAGAATTCAGAGACCAAAGTCATTAATAACTGCGGCCATATGATAATTTTTGAGAAAGCTTTTGAGATGAGAAATATTGTAAAAGAATTTATATTGAAAATAAAAAAATGAAAAATTATCCAATTGTAAAATCTAGGAGATTAAGAAGTACACCTTATACAGACAGAATAGAATCTCAAGGTGTAAGTAGCTATACAGTTTATAATCATATGTTATTACCATCATCATTTAAATCTATTGAAGCTGATTATCATCATTTAAAAGAGTTTGTGCAGGTATGGGATGTAGCAGCTGAGAGACAGGTTGAAATTTCAGGTAAAGACTCGGCAAAACTTGTTCAATTAATGACATGTAGAGATTTATCAAAATCTAAAATTGGAAAATGTTATTATGCACCTCTAGTTGACCATCAAGGTTTTTTAGTTAATGATCCAATTATAAATAAGTTAGCAGAAGATAAATGGTGGCTGTCTATTGCAGACTCAGATGTCATTTTTTTTGCAAAAGGTATAGCTGCTGGACAAAAACTTGATGTCGAAATAAGCGAACCTAATGTAAATATTTTAGCAGTACAAGGACCATTAGCAGATAATCTAATGGTAAAATTGTTTGGTGAAAAAATAAAAGAATTAAAATTTTTTAACTTTAATTATTTTAATTTTAAGGGCTATAAATACTTTATTGCTAGATCAGGTTGGTCAAAACAAGGAGGCTTTGAAGTTTATGTTGATGATAATAAAGCTGGACAGGATCTTTATGATTATCTTTTTGAGGCAGGAGAAGAATTTAATGTTAGACCAGGATGTCCAAATTTAATTGAAAGAATTGAGTCAGCACTATTATCATATGGCAATGACTTTGATAATAGAGACAATCCTTTCGAAGCAAACTTTGATAAGTATATGCATTTGGATACTGAAGTTAATTTTTTAGGTAAAGAGAAATTAAAAAAAATAAGGGAAAATGGAATTAAAAGAAAACTAATGGGTGTTAAAATAGATCATGATAGCATCGATATGTACTGTGAAAAGACATTATTTGATGATAAAAATGAGGTTGTAGGTTTTGTTAGATCTGCAGCTTATTCTCCTACTTTTAAAAAGGTTATTGGAATTGCAATGATTAATAAACCCTATTGGGATAGCAAAGATCAATTTAAAATAGAAATTGATGAAAAAATATTTGTAGGAACAATTTGCGATTTACCCTTCATCTAGTATAAAAATAATACATAGTCATGAATATAGCAATTGTAGGAGCAACAGGAAACGTAGGCCGTAAAATAATTGAAGTTCTGGAACAAAAAAAAATTCCAGTTAAGAATTTGTATTTATTAGCATCTAAAAAAAGCTCTGGCACAGAACTAATTTTTAATAAAAAGAAAATTAAAGTTGAAAATTTAGAAGATTTTGATTTTTCAAAAGTTGAAATTACTTTTTTTTCTGCTGGCAAAGATATTTCAAAAAATTATGCCCCTAAAGCTGCTAAGCACTCAGTTGTAGTAGATAATTCAAGTTTTTTTAGAATGGATCCAGATGTGCCACTAATTGTTCCACAAGTAAACAAACAGAATTTATCTAAATTACGAAAGAATATCATAGCAAATCCCAACTGTTCTACAGCACAAATGGTGATAGTTTTAAAACCATTACATGATTTATTTGAAATTAAAAGGGTTGTTGTGTCTACTTATCAATCTGTATCTGGAGCAGGCAAAGCACAAGTGGATGAACTTATTGATCAAACCAAGGCTGTATTGGAAAAAAAAGAAGTTTCATTAAAAAATTTTACAAAACAAATTGCATTTAATGCAATACCACACATTGATGAATTTTCTGATGATGGCTACACTAAAGAAGAAATTAAAATGATTAACGAAACTAAAAAAATTTTAGATGACAAAATAGAGGTTACTGCGACATGTGTTAGAATCCCTGTACAAGTATCGCATGCAGAATCTTTAAATATAGAATTTAGTAAAAAAGTAACACCATCAGAAATTAAAAAAGTATTAGAAGGTGCTGAAGGATGTAAGGTAATAGATGAGACTATTGACGGTGGTTATGCAACACCAATAGATGCTGAAGGACAAAATGAAACTTTTATTTCTCGTATCCGAGAAGACAAATCAAATAAAAATTCTATAAATCTTTGGATTGTGTCAGATAATTTGTTAAGGGGTGCTGCATTAAATGCTGTTGAAATAGCTGAAACTTATTATAATAAAAATTAATGAAAAATAATAATCCTATATCACCACATATACAAATTTATAATTGGCATATTTCTTCTCTGGTTTCTATTTCTCATAGAATATCTGGGGTAATTAATTTTATTTTTTTTATTTTTTTAAGTGGGTGGATATTACTTTCAATTTTACTAGGTCAGTCATATGAAATATTTTATAGTTTTTATAATACGATCTTCGGAAAATTTTTTTTAATTAGTATTATTTGGTCATTTTCTTTTCAAATCTTAAGTGAGATAAGACACTTATTTTGGGACTTTGGTTATGGTTTTGAGCTAAGAATTTCAAATATCTCAGGCTTAGTTGTGATCTTTGGATCATTTATTTTAACAATTTTTATTTTTTTAGTTGGAAGGCAAATAATTTAATGATCAACGCTACAAAAAAATGGATATTTTTAAAAATAAGCTCAATTATTTTAATACCTCTTATGATGTGGTTTATTATAAATTTTGTGTCTATTTATGACCAAAGTCATACTGAAGTTTTAGCTTTTTTTAGCAATCAACCAGCTAAATTTTTACTTTCTTTATTCCTAATTATGGCCTTTTTTCACTCGGCCCTTACAATAAGTGAGATTTTCGAGGATTATATACATGTAGAAAAAATAAAAATTGTCGCAAACAAATTATTATATTTTCTTGCTATCATTATTCCTTTAATAACTATAACTGTTTTATTTAAATTTAGCTTATGAGTTCATACAAAATTATAGATCATGAATACGATGTTGTAGTCCTAGGAGCGGGCGGCTCAGGTTTAAGAGCTGCAGTTGGTCTAAGTGAAGCTGGATTGAAAACAGCATGTATTTCAAAAGTTTTTCCTACCAGAAGCCATACATCAGCTGCTCAAGGTGGTATCTCAGCAGCACTAGGTAATATGGGTGAGGATGATTGGCGTTGGCATATGTATGATACTGTAAAGGGATCAGATTGGCTTGGAGATCAAGATTCTATTGAATATTTATGCAAAGAGGCCCCAAGAGCAGTTTTAGAATTAGAGAAGTACGGTGTGCCATTTAGTAGAACTGAAGATGGAAAAATTTATCAAAGACCCTTTGGTGGTATGACTAAAAATTATGGGAATGAAACAGTCCAAAGAACATGCGCAGCAGCAGACAGAACGGGCCATGCAATACTTCATACTTTATATGGACAAGCGCTAAAACATAATACCGAATTTTTTATTGAGTATTTTGCTTTAGATTTGCTTATGAAAGATGGTGCTTGCAAAGGTTTAATAGCATGGAACTTAAATGATGGCACAATTCATAGATTTAGATCTCATACTACAATTATTGCAACGGGTGGTTATGGAAAGGTTTATTATTCTGCTACATCAGCTCACACCTGTACAGGTGATGGTAATGCTATGGTATTAAGAGCAGGACTACCATTACAAGATATGGAGTTTGTACAATTTCATCCAACAGGCATATATGGTCATGGAACTTTAATTTCCGAAGGTGTAAGAGGAGAAGGTGGCTATCTATTGAATTCCAAAGGTGAAAGGTTTATGGAGAGATACGCACCTAAAGCTAAGGACCTTGCATCAAGAGATGTAGTTAGCAGATCTATTGCAGTTGAAATAAATGAAGGAAGAGGAGTTGGGAAAGAAAAAGATCATGTTCATTTACATTTAAATCATTTAGATCCAAAAGTAATTGAAGAGAGACTACCCGGAATATCCGAGTCATCAAGATTATTTGCAAACGTAGATGTAACAAAAGAACCAATCCCAGTTGTTCCAACAGTTCATTATAATATGGGTGGTATACCAACTAATTACAAAGCTGAAGTTTTAACAGTAAATGGATCTGAAAAAACAGTTCCAGGACTAATGGCGATAGGAGAAGCTGCATGTGTATCTGTACATGGAGCTAACAGATTAGGATCTAATTCGCTTATAGACTTGGTAGTTTTCGGAAGAGCTGCCGCAAAGAGAGCTGCAGAACTAATCAAGCCAGGAACGCCACATGAAGATATACCAGTATCTGAAACTGAAAAATGCTTAGAAAGATTTGACAAACTAAGAAATGGTAACGGTGATAATAATACCGCAGAACTAAGATTGGCAATGCAAAAAACTATGCAATCTAAATGTGCAGTTTTTAGAACTGAAAAAACTTTAAATGAGGGTGTAGAGGAAATTAGAAAACCTTTCGATGGTATGGAATCTATTGCAGTTAAAGATAAATCATTGATATTTAACACAGATTTAGTCGAAACTTTAGAGTTTGATAATTTAATTAGACAAGCAATTACCACTATGGACTCTGCTTATTACAGAAAAGAAAGTAGGGGTGCGCATGCAAGAGAAGATTATCCCAAAAGAGATGATAACAAATTTATGCAACATACTTTATCTTGGTGCAATGGAAAAGAAACTAAAATTGATTATAGACCAGTTCACAAGTCTACACTAACTACCGATGTTCAATATTTTCCACCCCAGGAAAGAGTTTATTAATGGTTCAAATTAACTTACCAGAAAACTCTAAAGTTCAAAAAGGTAAGTATTATAAAGATAAAACAGGATCTAAAAATATTCGGAAAGTAAATGTTTATAGATGGGACCCTTCATCAAGTGAAAAGCCTAGAATAGATACTTATGAAGTTGATATGGATAATTGTCCATCAAAAGTTTTAGATGTTTTAAATAAAATTAAAAACGAGATTGATCCAAGTATAGCTTACAGAAGATCTTGTGCTCATGGAGTATGTGGTTCGTGCGCTATGAATATGGATGGTAAAAATGGTTTAGCGTGCACGAAGGCACATGCAGAAATAAAAGGTGATATAAACATTTATCCACTTCCACATCTAAAAGTTCTTAAAGATTTAATTGGAGATTTAAGTACACTCTATAAGCAATATGAGTCGGTTCAACCTTGGTTAAAGACTTCTAAAAAAACAGATAAAGAAAATATACAATCAAAAGAAGACAGATCTAAATTAGATGGTTTATATGAGTGTATAATGTGTGCATGTTGTTCAACTGCATGCCCAAGTTATTGGTGGAACGGAGATAAGTATCTAGGTCCTGCTGTTTTGTTGCAAGCATATAGATGGATAATTGATAGTAGAGATGAAGATAGAAAAGAGAGGTTAAGAAAAGTAGCTGACGAGCTTAAATTATATAGATGCCATACTATTATGAATTGTACTAATGCATGCCCTAAAGGATTAAACCCAGCAAAAGCAATTGCTGAAATAAAAAAGATGCTAGCTGCATCTAACATTTAAAACAATAGACTATTAATAATTTTTAATCTAAAAGATCATATTCATGAGATTAATTGAACATTTTGTAGGTGGAAAAATAATCCCTGGTTCATCAACTAGAAAAAGTAAAGTTTTTAATCCTGCTACTGGAGAGCATCAATCTGAAGTAAGCCTAGCCTCAAAATCAGATTTAGATAATGCTGTTAATATAGCAAAGAAAGCATTTGAAGAGTGGTCAATAAAACCGTCATTACAAAGAGCAAGAGTAATGTTTAAGTTTAAAGAATTAATAGAAAAAAATTCAGATGAACTCACAAAACTAATAGTTTCTGAACACGGCAAAGTTTACGAAGACGCCAAAGGTTCTCTTACTAGAGGTTTAGAAGTTGTCGAATTTGCTTGTGGTATACCTCATTTATTAAAAGGCGAGTTTTCAGAAAATGTAGGAACTAATGTTGATAGCTGGTCAATGCGACAACCTTTGGGAGTTGTGGCAGGAATTACACCATTTAATTTTCCTGCAATGGTTCCCATGTGGATGTTTCCTATAGCAATTGCTTGTGGTAATACTTTTGTATTAAAACCATCTGAAAAAGATCCATCGTGTTCAATTAAATTAGCAGAACTTTTAAAAGAAGCAGGTTTACCTGATGGAGTTTTTAATGTTGTTAACGGTGATAAAGAAGCTGTCGATGCAATTTTAACTAATAAAGATATAAAAGCAGTAAGTTTTGTTGGATCAACACCAATAGCGAAATATATCTATGAGAATTCTGCAAAAAATGAGAAAAGAGTTCAAGCATTAGGTGGAGCTAAAAATCATTTAGTAGTTATGCCTGATTGTGACTTAGAAGGAGCAGTTAATGGTTTGATGGGAGCAGCTTATGGTTCTGCAGGAGAAAGATGTATGGCTCAATCGGTTGCTGTAGCTGTAGGAAATATAGCTGATGATTTAGTATCAATGCTGTCAAAAAAAGTAGAAGCTTTAAAAGTAGGACCAGGTATGGATAAAGGTTCAGAAATGGGCCCATTAGTCACAAAAGAGCACTTAGATAAAGTTAAAGGGTATGTTGATATTGGAGTATCAGAGGGAGCTAAATTGATTGTAGATGGAAGAAATTTAAAATTACAAGGATATGAAAAAGGTTTTTATATTGGTGGATGTTTGTTTGATCATGTAAAAAAAGAAATGAGAGTATATAAAGAAGAAATTTTTGGACCAGTTTTATCTGTTATAAGAGTCAAAACTTTCGAAGAGGCAGCAAAATTAATCAATGATCATGAATATGGAAATGGGGTAAGCATTTATACACGTGATGGAGATGCAGGTAGAACGTTTGCTAGTAAAATTCAAGTTGGTATGGTTGGAATAAATGTACCAATACCTGTACCAATGGCATTTCATAGCTTTGGAGGATGGAAAAGATCATTATTTGGAGATAGTGCAATGCATGGAATGGAAGGTATAAAATTTTATACTAAATTAAAAACAATAACATCAAGATGGCCATCAGGAATTCGATCAAACCCAGAGTTTGTGATGCCAACAATGAAATAATATTTATGAGCAAAATATCTTTAATCGGCGCTGGTCAAATAGGAGGAACTTTAGCACATTTAATTGGAATAAAGGAACTTGCAGATGAACTAGTCTTATTTGATGTTGCAAGTGGTTTTGCAAAAGGTAAAGCATTGGATATTGCACAGTCATCATCAGTAGATGGTTTTAATGTAAAATTAACAGGAACTGATAATTATGAGGAAATAAAAGGATCTGATGTAGTAATTATAACTGCTGGTGTTCCAAGAAAACCTGGAATGAGCAGAGATGACTTACTGGGAATTAATTTAAAAATAATGAAACAAGTTGCAAAAGGAGTAAAAGAAAATGCTCCAGATGCTTTTGTAATTTGTATCACTAATCCTTTAGATGTTATGGTTATGGCTTTTCAAAAATTTTCAGGCCTACCTACTAATAAAGTAGTTGGTATGGCAGGTATACTTGACACTTCAAGATTTAAATTATTTTTATCTCTTGAATTTAATGTTCCTGTAAAGGAAATAGAAGCAATGGTAATGGGAGGCCATGGTGACACAATGGTTCCGTTACCAAGATTTACAAAAGTTTCAGGTAAGCCTTTGTTAGATCTAGTTAAAAATGGTAAAATGTCTAAGGAAAGACTTGAGGCTATAAATCAAAGAACTAGAGATGGTGGAGCTGAAATTGTTAAGTTTTTAGAAAAAGGATCTGCCTTTTATGCACCTGCGGCCTCAGGAGTTGAAATGGCTAAAGCTTTTTTAAAAAATGAAAAAAAAATGCTTCCTTGCGCAGCTTATCTTAATGGTGAATATGGTTTAAAGAATATTTACGCGGGTGTACCTATTATTATAGGAAAAAATGGTGTTGAAAAAATTGAGGTAGTTGATTTGGATGAAAAGGAAAAATTAGAGTTCATAAATTCTGTGGAATCTGTAAAAAAACTCTGGGAAGCAGCTTCTAAAATCGATCCTGATTTAAATAAATAATGAATATACACGAACATCAAGCCAAACAATTGTTAAAAAAATATGGAGCGATTGTACCAAATGGTGTTTTTGCATTAACAGTAAAAGATCTTTTAGAAAAAGTAAAAATATTAGACAGTAAAAAGCTTGTTTTAAAAGCCCAAATCCACGCTGGTGGAAGAGGAAAGGCCGGAGGAATTAAAATAGTAGATAGTATTCATGAATTAGAGAAAGAGGCAAACAGCTTACTAGGAAAAAAATTGATAACACATCAAACTGGTCCTTTGGGAAAAGAGGTTAAAAGACTTTACGTTGAAGAACCTTCAAATATTGATAAAGAATTTTATTTATCTTGCCTAGTTGATAGAGCAAGTTCAAAAATAGCTTTTATTTCAAGTGACCAGGGTGGTATGGATATTGAAGATGTCGCAAAAAATAACCCTGATAAGATAGTAACTACCAAAATAGATTTTAAAGAAGATATTTCAGATGAAGATTGTGAAAAAATAATTCAAATATTTAATCTCAAAACAGATCAAAAATTACTCGCCATAAAAGTAGTTAAGTCAATTTATAAACTTTTTATAGATTTAGATTCAAGCATGGTTGAGATAAATCCATTAATATTAACAAAAGAAAGCCAGATCATTTGCTTAGACGCAAAAATAAATTTTGATGATAATGCGTTATTTAAACATCCAGAAATATCTCAACTTAGGGATTTAAATGAAGAAGACCCTACGGAGATTGAAGCAAGTAAATTTGACTTATCTTATATAAAATTAGATGGGAGTATTGGATGTATGGTTAATGGAGCAGGTTTAGCAATGGCAACTATGGATATCATAAAACTTTATGGAGAGGAACCTGCTAATTTTTTAGATGTAGGCGGAGGCGCTTCTAAGGAAAAAGTTTCTGAGGCATTAAAAATAATTCTGTTGGATAAGAATGTAAAAGGAATATTAATAAATATTTTTGGAGGCATTATGAAATGTGATGTGCTTGCCCAAGGAGTTGTTGATGCAGCCAAGCAAATTAATATTCATGTTCCATTAGTCGTTAGATTAGCAGGAACAAACTTTGAAAAAGGAAAGCAAATTCTTGATGACTCAGGTTTAAAAATAATTTCTGCTTCAGATTTAACAAGTGCAGCAAAAAAAATTGTTAATGAAATAAAATAATATGTCTATTCTAATTAACAAAAATACAAAACTAATTTGCCAAGGCTTTACAGGTTCACATGGCACATTTCATTCTGAACAAGCAATAAAGTATGGTACAAATCTTGTTGGAGGAGTAACCCCTAAAAAAGGTGGTCAAATACACTTAGATAGGCCTGTTTTTAATACTGTGCTTGAGGCAAAGGAGTCCACAAATGCTAATGCAAGCATGATTTATGTTCCTGCAAAATTTTGTGCGGATGCAATAATAGAGGCAATTAATGCAAATATTGAACTTATTGTTTGTATCACAGAAGGTGTTCCAGTTTTGGATATGCTTAAAGTCAAAAAATATCTTAATAAATCTAAATCAAGATTGATTGGCCCAAATTGTCCTGGAATAATTACTCCAGATGAATGTAAAATTGGGATAATGCCAGGCAATATTCATAAAAGAGGTTCAGTTGGAATTGTTTCAAGATCAGGTACATTGACTTACGAAGCTGTTGCTCAAACAACTTCAAATGGATTGGGCCAATCTACATGTATCGGAATAGGTGGCGATCCAATAAATGGAACAAATTTTATCGATTGTTTAGATTTATTTTTAAACGACCCAGAAACCGAGTCTATTTTAATGATTGGAGAAATTGGTGGAACAGCTGAAGAAGAAGCCTCCGATTTTATTAAAAATCATAAGATAAAAAAACCAATAGTTGGCTTTATTGCTGGTGTTACAGCGCCCCCAGGTAGACGAATGGGTCACGCTGGAGCAATTATTTCAGGAGGAAAAGGCGGGGCAAATGATAAAATAAGAATAATGGAGAAAGCAGGCATTACTATTGCAAAATCACCAGGGGAAATTGGGAAAACACTTTTAGAAAAATTGTCACTTTAAATAATATATACAAATATTATAATCAAATTATAAAATTAATGAGTTCATCAAAAAATCTAGAGCAAAAAAATACATCTTTTTTAACAAAGTCAAATAGTGCTTTTATTGAAAATATGTACATAAGATATATTGAAAAAGATCCAAGCTTACCTATGAGTTGGATAGATTATTTTGATACTTTAAATGAAGATATCAATTCTGTAATTAAAGAACTTGAAGGACCTACTTGGCAACCTCAAAAAAAAAAAATTAATTTAAAAAAAGAGAAAAATAAAAGCCAAGATACAAACATTGAAGATTTAGAAGTATCAAAAATAGAATCTATTAAAGCCATAGCACTAATAAGAGCATATAGGATTAGAGGACACTTAATAGCAAATCTTGATCCATTAAAAATGATGGATAGAAAGTATTTGCATGAATTACACCCAGAGGACCATGGATTTAAAAAGGAAGATTATGATAAAAAGATATATTTGGGATCCTATTTAGATACTGGCTATGCATCGATTAATGAAATATTAAATAAACTTAGAAAAGTTTACTGCTCCACCATAGGTGCTGAGTATATGCATATTTCAGATCCTGAAGAAAAAGTTTGGTTTAGAGATAGAATGGAGAAAGAGCAAAACCAATTAAGCTTTACCGAAAATGGTAAAAAGGCAATATTAAATAAAGTTATTCAAGCCGAGGGATTTGAAAAATTTCTTGCAAAAAAATATGTAGGAACAAAAAGATTTGGATTAGATGGAGGTGAATCTTTAATACCAGCTTTGGAACAGATAATTAAAAGAGGTGGTCAATTAGGAGTTAAGGAAGTTAAAATAGGTATGCCACATAGAGGAAGGTTAAATGTCTTGGCTAATGTTTTACAAAAATCTTATAAAAGGATTTTTAATGAATTTGCCGGTGAAGCAAGTTACAACAAGTTAGAAGACTCAACAGGTGATGTTAAATACCATTTAGGTGCATCCTCTGATAGAGAATTTGATGGAAACGTAGTACATGTGAGTTTAACAGATAACCCATCACATCTTGAAGCTGTTAATCCAGTTGTACTTGGTCAAACTAGAGCAAAACAATTCTTTCATAAAGATACTAAAAGAGAAAAAGTAATTCCAATTTTAATTCATGGTGACGCTGCTTTTGCAGGCCAAGGAGTAGTAGCTGAATGTTTTGCAATGTCTGGTCTAAAAGGACATAATACGGGAGGAACTATTCATATAATTTTAAATAATCAAATCGGCTTTACAACTAGTCCTAGGTTTGCAAGATCTAGTCCGTATCCCTCAGATCTTGGAAAAGTTGTTGAGGCACCAATATTACATTGTAATGGTGATGATCCAGAGTCAGTTGTCCACTGTGCTAAAATTGCAATAGAGTTTAGACAAAGGTTTAAAAGAGATGTCGTCATAGATATTATTTGTTATAGAAGATTTGGACATAATGAGGGAGATGAACCATCATTTACACAACCATTGATGTATAAAAAAATAAGAATCCATCCAACAACATTATCAATATATGGAGACAAATTAATAAATGAAAAAATTTTATCTAAAAATGATTTTGATAATAGTATAAATAATTTTAAAAACTTACTTGATGATCAATTTAAAACAGCAAAAGATTACAAACCTAAATTAAATTGGTTTGAAGGTACTTGGTCAAGATATCAGCCAAAAAAAGGAAAAGATAGAAGAGGTCAGACAGGCGTTGATATTAATAAACTAATTAAAATTTCTGAAAAAATTAATGATGTTAAAGATGGTCAAAATATACATAAAACAATAAAAAAAATATTTTCAAATAGACATAAAAGTATTTTAGATAAAAAGAATATTGACTGGTCTAATGCAGAGGCACTAGCTTTTGGAAGTCTTTTAAACGAAGGTTTTCCAGTAAGGCTTGTTGGCCAAGATTCAGGGAGAGGCACTTTTAGTCAAAGACATTCTGTTTTAAGAAATCAAGAAGATAATTCAAGATATATCCCATTAAATAATATTTCAGATAAACAAAAAAAATTTGAAATTGTTGACAGTTTTTTATCAGAACTAGCTGTTCTTGGTTTTGAGTATGGTTATAGTTTAGTTGAACCTGAAACATTGACAATTTGGGAAGCTCAGTTTGGAGATTTTGCAAACGGAGCACAAGTTGTAATTGATCAATTTATATCTTCTGGTGAGAGAAAATGGTTTAGAGCATCAGGCTTAGTCCTTTTATTACCACATGGCTATGAAGGTCAAGGTCCCGAACATTCATCAGCAAGACTTGAAAGATTTTTGCAACTTTGTGGACAGGAAAATTTACAGGTACTTAATTGCACAACGCCAGCAAATTACTTTCATGCCCTGAGAAGACAAATCCATAGAGATTTTAGGAAACCATTAATAATAATGACCCCTAAATCTCTATTAAGACATAAAATTTGTGTTTCAAATTTGGAGGATTTTAGTAATAAAAATTCTTTTCACAGAATTCTTCAAGATCATGCCTTTGATGAGAAAAGTGGTTTTATTAAACTCCAAAAAGATAAAAAGATTGAAAAAATTGTAATATGCTCAGGAAAAATATATTTTGATTTACTTGAAGCAAGAGAGAAAGCAAAAAAGAATAACATAGTCTTTTTAAGAATTGAGCAGTTATATCCATTTCCTGCAAAATCTTTAGCTAAAGCACTAAAGCCTTATGCAAAAAATGCTAATTTTATATGGTGTCAAGAAGAACCAAAAAATATGGGAGCTTGGTTTTCAGTGAGAGATTATATACAATGGACATTAGATTATATAAAGGCTAATAATAACAAAATTTCTTACATTGGAAGAGAGGTGGCAGCATCTCCTGCAACTGGATATGCAAAAAGACACTTAGACCAACAGAGAGAAATTATAGAGAAAGTATTAAAATAAATATGAGCGAACAAATTATAGTTCCAGCTTTAGGCGAAAGTATAACTGAGGCTACTGTTGCTAAGTGGCTTAAAAATGTAGGTGATACAGTTGAAGCTGATGAACCTATTGTTGAACTTGAAACTGATAAAGTTAACCTAGAGGTTCCATCTCCTATAAGTGGCACTGTAGGGGATATAAAATTTAAAGATGGAGATACTGTAGAGGTTGGTACTGTTTTGGGCTCTATTAAATCTAATGGTCATAATTTAGAAAAAAAACAGGTTGAAATGATAATTACAGAAAAAGATGAAGAAGAAAATAACATTATCAAGCTTGAACCCGAAGTTACACAACCTAAAATTTTTGAAAAAGAAGATTTGGTAGAGAACGAAAGTGGTGAAAAAATAAAAATAGAGGAGGACGAAGAGCAACCTTTAATCCTAACTAATGAGATAAAAAAAGAAAGTAATATAAATAAAAAAAAATTAAGTAATAACCTTTCACCGTCTGTTAGAAAAATAGTTAAAGAAAAAAATATAGATATTAGTACCGTTAAAGGCACAGGAAAAGATGGAAGAATATCTAAAGGGGATTTAATAAACTTAATGTCAGTAAAACCCGCTCCTTCAGAAAGAAAAATAAAATTTGGAGAAGAAGAGAAAATAAAAATGACAAGATTGAGACAGACAATTGCAAAAAGATTAAAACAAGCCCAAGAAAATGCAGCACTTTTAACCACTTTTAATGAAATTGATATGTCTGGAATTATTGAGATGAGAAAAGAAAATCAAGAAGATTTTCAAAAAAGATATGGTGTAAAATTAGGATTTATGTCTTTTTTTGTAAAATCTTGTATTTTAGCACTTAAGGCGTTTCCAATCGTAAATGCAGAAATTTCAGGTGACGAAATAATTTATAAAAATTACTATAATATTAGTTTTGCAGTGGGTACTGATAAAGGATTAGTTGTGCCAGTTTTAAAAAATGCAGATGAATTATCTTTTGCTGATATTGAAAAAAATATTAAATCAATTTCAGATAAAGCTAAAGAAGGAAAACTTAATATAGAAGACTTACAAGGTGGAACTTTTACTATAAGTAATGGAGGAGTTTATGGATCAATGTTATCCACCCCAATTTTAAATTTACCACAATCAGCAGTTTTAGGTATGCATAATATTATTGATAGACCAATAGCTGTTGAAGGAGAAATTAAAATAAGACCAGTTATGTATTTGGCATTATCGTATGACCATAGAATTATTGATGGCAAAGATTCGGTTTCTTTTTTAAAAACGATAAAAGAGAATTTAGAAGATCCTAGAAGGCTCTTTTTAGAAATTTAGATGTCTGAGAAATTTCAAGCAACTGTTATTGGTGGAGGCCCTGGAGGATATGTTTGTGCGATAAGATTAGCACAACTGGGGTTTAAAACTGCATGTATCGAATCCAGAGGAGCTTTGGGTGGCACATGTTTAAATGTTGGGTGTATACCTTCCAAAAGTCTTTTAAATCTTTCAGAAAATTATCATAAAGCAAAATCATTTGATCAACTAGGTATAGAGGTAGGACAAATAAAGTTGAACTTAGAAAAAATGATGAAAAATAAAGAAAAAGCAGTAGATGTTTTAACTAAAGGAGTAGAGTTTTTATTTAAAAAAAATAGTGTAACATATTTTAAAGGCACTGGTTCTCTAAACTCTAATAATCAAATTAAAATTACAGATTTAAATAAAAAAGAAACATTAATTAATTCTGACAAAATTATAATATCTACAGGATCAGAGGCTGAGGAATTACCTGGCACTAAATTTGATGAAAAAACGATTTTATCCTCAACTGGAGCCTTATCTCTAAAATCAGTACCAAAGAAAATGTTAATAGTTGGAGGCGGCTACATCGGACTTGAAATGGGCTCAGTTTGGTCAAGACTAGGATCTGAGGTGCATGTCGTTGAATTTTTGGATCATATTACACCAGGTATGGATAAAGAGATTTCTAAAGAATTTATGAAAATTTTAAAAAAACAAGGAATAAATTTTCATATGGAGACTAAAGTCGAGAACATCAAAAAAAATAATAATTCTGCAACAGTATCAATATCCAGTAAAGATGGGAAGCAAAGCCAAATTGAAACTGATGTTGTCCTTATTTCTGTTGGTAGAA
This sequence comes from uncultured Pelagibacteraceae bacterium, assembly GCA_902515185.1. Classification (GTDB taxonomy): domain Bacteria; phylum Pseudomonadota; class Alphaproteobacteria; order Pelagibacterales; family Pelagibacteraceae; genus Pelagibacter. The sequence goes on from CABXTN010000005.1 coordinate 23,502, forward strand.
AACCAAATACAAAAAATTTAAATTTAGAAAATATTGGAGTAAAACTAGATAGTAAAAAAAGAGTAAAAGTTAATAAAAATTTTGAAACAAGTATAAAAAATATTTATGCAATTGGAGATGTAATTGAAGGACCAATGCTTGCGCACAAAGCCGAAGAAGAAGGAATTGCAGTTGCTGAGTTAATCGCTGGTCAGTCTGGTCATGTAAACTATAACGTTATACCTGGAGTTATTTATACAACACCCGAGGTTGCTACAGTTGGTCAAACTGAAGAAAACCTTAAAGAAAAAAATGTTAAATACAAGGTTGGAAAATTTTCATTTATGGCAAACTCCCGAGCTAAAGCTATAAATGAAGCAGAAGGTTTTGTTAAAATTCTTGCAGATGAATTGAGTGACAAAGTGCTTGGTGTTCATTTAATAGGACCTCACGCGGGTGAATTGATTGCTGAAATGGCTGTGGCAATGGAATTTGGTGCTAGCTCAGAGGATATCGCAAGAACTTGCCACGCACATCCAACTTTTTCAGAAGCAATCAAAGAAGCGGCATTATCTGTGGATAAAAGAGCGATACACTCTTAAGATATTCTCATATTATACAGTTATGAAAGTTCCGATTCTACTTCCTAATATATTTAATTATCCCTTTACATATAATTCAAATATAAATTTAAAAGTTGGAGAATTTGTCGAAGTTCCATTTGGAAAAACTAACTTAGTTGGAGTTGTTTGGGATAAATTTGAGGAAAAAAGTAATAAAAATTATAAGCTAAAAAATGTAATTAAAAGATTTGATGTACCTAGACTTAAGAAAGAAACAGTAAAATTTTTAGATTGGTTTTCACAATATAATTTAATACCAAAGGGAATGGCACTTAAATTAATTTTATTAGGCAGCCAAGTAGTTGAAAAATTACCTGATAAAGATTATTTAAATTACATATCTATCAAAAAGAAATCTAAATTTAATCTTTCTGACAATCAGAAAAAAAATCTTGAAGAGATATGCAAAGATATTCAAAAGTTTAGAGTTCATGTGTTACAAGGTGTAACTGGATCAGGAAAAACTATTGTATATTTTGAGGCAATAAAAAAAATTATTAGCAATGGTGATCAAGTATTAATATTACTTCCTGAGATTGGTCTCACAAGTCAATTTGAAAAAAAATTTACTGAATTTTTTGGTTTTGAAGCTGCTTTATGGCATTCAAATGTAACAAAAAAAAATAAAAAAGTTATTTGGAGCGGTATAGCAAATAATAAAATAAAAGCTGTAATAGGAGCAAGATCTTCACTTTTTTTACCTTTTAAAAATTTAGGTTTAATCATTGTCGATGAGGAGCACGATCAATCTTATAAACAAGATGAGGGAATAATTTATAATGCTCGTGACATGGCAATAGCAAGAGCAAATTTCGAAAATATTCCAATTAATCTTGTAACAGCTGTCCCGTCAATAGAGACATTTGATAATATTAAAAAAGGTAAATATTTTATATCTAAATTAAATGAAAGATATAAAAAGGCCTCTCAACCAAATCATGAAATTATAAATTTAAATAAAACAAAATTGGATAGGTATTCATGGCTATCTAATGATGTAATCCAAAAAGCAAATGACCATTTAAAAAAAAAAGATCAAGTTTTATTTTTTTTAAATCGAAGAGGTTTTTCTCCACATGTATTATGTAAAAAATGTCTCAATAGCTATTCTTGTCCCAATTGTTCAATTAACCTTGTTTTTCATAAAAATAAAAAAATTCTATTATGTCATTACTGCGGCTTCAAAGATAAACTAGAAAGAGAGTGTAGTAAAAACAATATTTGTGAACCTGTCTTTTGTGGACCTGGTGTAGAAAGAATTACAGAGGAGGTTAAAAAAAAATTTCCAGGTAAAAATATTTCTATTTTTTCTAGTGACACAATGAATAAAAAAAATTCATCGGAAATATTAAAAAAAATATCTAACAATGAAATACAGATATTAGTTGGAACACAATTAATTTCAAAAGGTTTTCATTTTCCAAATTTAAATTGCATTATTGTAGTTGATATAGATTTATCATCCAGTGGACATGATTTAAGAGGAACAGAAAAAAATCTACAGTTATATCATCAGCTTTCAGGTAGAGCAGGTAGATCTGGTAAGCCAGCAACAGTTTATTTTCAAACTTATAATACTGATTTAAATTCAATAAAAAATTTAACAAACAGTGATCCAGATATTTTTCTAGGAAAAGAATTAGAATTAAGAAAGAAAAATAACCTTCCGCCTTTTCAAAGATTTATATCTTTAATAATAACGGGTGGAGATGAAAAAAAAACTGAGTTAGAATCTATTAAATTTAAAGAATTCATAGAGAAACAAATAAATGATAAAATTCTTGGCCCTGTAAATGCTCCTATTTTTAGGATAAAAAGAAAATATAGAGTAAGACTTTTAATTAGAGGTAGAAAATCACTAATACTTCAGAGCTCCCTTTCAAAAATTATATCAAAGTATAAATTTCCTCATGGAATAAAACTGACAGTTGATGTTGACCCAATAAACTTCAATTAATCAACAAAATAATAACTATTTTGACAATGTGATACTTGAAGACATTTTTATCATGTGTTAATTAATCTCAATTTTTAAATAATTCTTCACTTACAAAGGTTATAAATTGAGTAAAAATAAAAGCTTTTCAGAAACTTCAGTTGGTAGATACTCATTGGCATTATATGAGTTAGCAGAAGAGTCCAAAGAAGTTAGCGAAATCGAAAAACAAGTTATATCTTTAATAGATTTAATTAATAATAGTAAAGATCTAGACTTTTTTATAAAGAATCCTACTATTAAAAAAGGGGAACAAGAAAAAATCATTCATCAGATTTCTGAGAAATTTAATCTAAATCAATTATTAACCAAATTTTTGTGCTATTTGATTTCTAAAAGACGCTTTTTTTATGTGGAAAAAATTCTCTTAGACTTTATTGAAACATGCTCAAAAAAAAGAGGTGAAATAAAAGCAGAATTAATTGCAGCTAAAGATATGAGTAAGGACGAAATTAAAAAATTAGAAAATGATTTAGGAAATTCATTCGAATCAAAAATTAGATTAAAGTTTAGAAAAGATCCAAGTTTAATTGGTGGTTTGATAGTTCAGGTTAGTAGTACGATGATAGACACTTCCCTAAAAAATAAATTACAAAAAATAGAAAATAATATGATAGAGGCCTAAATGGAAATAAACCCGTCAGAAGTAACAAAAATATTAAAAGAACAGATTAAAAAATTTGGAGATAAAGCTGAAATAACTGAAGTCGGCCAGGTATTATCAATTGGCGATGGTATAGCCAGAGTATACGGGTTAGATAATGTTCAAGCAGGGGAGATGGTTGAATTTTCTGATGGCTCAAAAGGAATGGCTCTTAACTTGGAAAGTGAAAATGTAGGGGTTGTAATTTTTGGAGATGATAGAAATATTAAAGAAGGCGATATAGTAAAGAGAACTGGAAGTATTGTTGATACACCAGTTGGAAAGGAGTTACTAGGAAGAGTTGTTGATGGATTGGGTAATCCAATCGATGGAAAAGGTACTTTGGATAAAGGAGTAAAGAAAAGTAGAGTTGAAGTAAAAGCTCCAGGAATTATTCCAAGACAGTCTGTTAGTGAACCAATGCAAACAGGATTAAAATCAATTGATAGTTTAGTCCCAGTTGGAAGAGGACAGCGAGAATTAATTATTGGTGATAGACAAACTGGCAAAACCGCAGTTGCTATTGATGCGATTATAAATCAAAAAAAAATAAATGAAACTGGTGATGAGAAACAAAAACTTTACTGTGTTTATGTAGCTATAGGTCAAAAAAGATCTACAGTTAGACAAATTCAAAAAACCCTGGAAGAAGCAGGGGCAATGGAATATACAACAATTGTAGCCGCAACAGCTTCAGATGCTGCACCACTTCAATTTCTTGCTCCATATACCGGATGTGCAATGGGTGAATATTTTAGAGATAATGGTATGCATGCATTGATTATTTATGATGATCTATCCAAGCAGGCTGTAGCTTACAGACAAATGTCACTTTTATTAAGGAGACCGCCTGGGAGAGAAGCTTATCCTGGAGATGTTTTCTATCTACATAGCAGACTACTTGAAAGAGCTGCAAAACTAAGCGAAGAACATGGAGGTGGTTCATTAACTGCCCTTCCTATAATTGAGACACAAGGTGGTGATGTTTCAGCTTTTATACCAACGAATGTAATATCAATTACGGATGGACAAATATTCCTTGAAACAGAATTATTTAACCAGGGAATTAGACCAGCGATCAATGTAGGTCTATCAGTTTCTAGAGTTGGATCATCAGCTCAAACAAAGGCGATGAAAAAAGTTTCTGGTTCTATGAAACTAGAACTTGCTCAATATAGAGAAATGGCCGCTTTTGCTCAGTTTGGTTCTGACTTGGATGCGTCTACTCAAAAGTTACTTAATCGTGGATCAAAATTAACTGAACTTCTAAAACAAAAACAATATTCTCCAATGACTGTTGCAGAACAAGTAATTTCAGTATTTTGTGGAGTGAAAGGTTATTTAGACGACGTAGAACTTAAGGATATTGCTGAGTTTGAAACTAAAGTTATTGAAAAATGTAAATCTGAAAAATCAGAGATTATGGAGTCTATTTTAAACTCTGGTAAACTAGAAGAAAATACTGAAAAATTATTAGTTGATGTAATAACAGATCTAAAGAAAAATTTTAATTGATAAAATATGGCAACATTAGACGATTTAAAAAAAAGAATAACAAGTGTTAAATCCACACAAAAAATTACTAAAGCTATGAAAATGGTAGCAGCTGCCAAGCTTAGAAGAGCACAAGAAAATGCCGAGAGGGGAAGGCCTTATTCAGAGAAAATGAATAATATAATTTTAAATTTATCTAACAATATTTCAGATAAGGAGAATACCCCCAAATTACTTTCTGGAACTGGTGAAGAAAAAATATATTTATGTGTGGTCTTAACATCTGATAGAGGACTTTGTGGTGGTTTTAATACAAATATAATTAAAAAGGCTAAGGCATATTTTCAAAGAATAATTGATGATGGAAAAACTTTAAAGATTATAACTGTGGGTTCAAAAGGTTATGATCAGTTAAAAAGAGCTTATAAAGATAATATTGTAGAAAAGTTATCATTTAAAGATTCAAAGACTATTAACTATCTAGATGCTGAAAAAGTTGGAAAAATGATAATCGAAAATTTTGAAAAAAAAGAATTTGATATATGCACAATTTTTTATAACAAATTTAAAAATGTAATCACTCAAATACCTCAAGAACAACAAATAATTCCTTTAAAAAGTTCTGAAATAGAAAATAATTCACCTGATGATAATTATGAATTTGAGCCAGATGAAGATGAAATTTTAAATAATTTATTGCCAAAAAATATATCTACACAGATTTTTAAAGCAATGTTAGAGAATTCAGCTAGTGAACAGGGTTCAAGAATGAGTGCGATGGATAATGCAACCCGAAACGCAGGTGAAATGGTTGACAGGTTAACTATTGAGTATAATAGAAGTCGTCAAGCTGCAATTACAAAAGAATTAATTGAAATCATATCAGGAGCAGAAAGTTTATAATTATGAAAAAGGGAAAAATTACACAGATTATTGGAGCAGTAGTTGATGTAAAATTTGATGGAGAGCTTCCAGAAATTTTATCAGCATTAGAATGTAAAAATGGAGAAAGTAGGTTAGTCTTAGAAGTTGCACAACACCTCGGAGAGACAAGCGTTAGAACAATTGCAATGGACGCCACAGAGGGGTTAAAAAGAGGAGATGAAGTAATTGCGACCGGTGCTCCTATTCAAGTTCCAGTTGGGCCAGAATCTTTAGGAAGAATCATAAATGTAATCGGAGAACCAATTGATGAAAAAGGTGAAGTAAAAACTAAAGAAAAGTGGCCAATTCATAGATCCGCACCTGAGTTTAGTGATCAATCAACAGAAACAGAAATTCTTGTAACTGGAATTAAAGTAGTAGATTTATTAGCACCATATGCCAAAGGAGGAAAAATTGGTTTATTTGGTGGTGCAGGTGTTGGCAAGACAGTACTTATTATGGAATTAATAAATAACGTAGCAAAAGCACATGGTGGATTTTCAGTTTTTGCTGGTGTGGGAGAAAGAACTAGAGAAGGGAATGACCTGTATCACGAAATGATAGATTCAGGAGTTATAAAACCAGAAGGAACAGGATCAAAAGCAGCACTTGTATATGGACAAATGAATGAACCCCCAGGGGCAAGAGCCAGAGTAGCTTTAACAGGTTTAACAATAGCTGAATATTTTAGAGATAAAGAAGGGCAAGATGTACTTTTTTTTGTTGATAATATCTTTAGATTTACTCAAGCAGGATCTGAAGTTTCTGCATTATTAGGTAGAATTCCTTCAGCTGTTGGGTATCAGCCCACACTAGCTACAGATATGGGTAATCTTCAAGAGAGAATTACAACGACTAACAAGGGATCAATTACATCTGTACAAGCAATTTATGTCCCCGCAGATGATTTAACGGATCCAGCGCCTGCTACCTCTTTTGCTCACTTAGATGCGACAACGGTATTATCAAGACAGATTGCTGAAATTGGAATTTATCCAGCTGTAGATCCTCTGGATTCTACCTCAAGAATTCTGGACCCAAGAATTGTTGGTGATGAACACTACAGAGTTGCTAGAGAAGTTCAAAGAGTACTACAAACTTATAAATCTCTTCAAGATATTATTGCAATTTTAGGAATGGATGAGCTTTCAGAAGAAGACAAACTTACTGTTGCAAGAGCTAGAAAAATTCAAAGATTTTTGTCTCAACCCTTTTTTGTTGCTGAGGTATTTACAGGATCACCCGGTAAACTTGTAGATCTTCAAGACACTATCAAAGGCTTCGATGCTATCTGCAAAGGTGAATACGACCATTTACCAGAAGCTGCATTTTATATGGTTGGAACAATAGAAGAAGCTATTGAAAAAGCAGAAAAAATGTCAAAAGATGCTGCATAATGAGTGAGTTGTTTAATTTAGAAGTAATTAATCCTGAAAAATCATTTTTAGCAAAAGATGATGTAAGAGAAGTAGTGGTGCCTGCTTTCGAAGGTGAGATGGGAATTCTAAAAGATCACATTTCAATAATATCTTTTTTAAAACCTGGAATAATGAGAGTTCTTACAGCTAATAGTGAGGAGAAATATTATATAGAAGACGGAATATTAGAATTTAAAGATAATTCTTTGTCAATTTTAACTAGTTCAGTTATTAGATATAATGAAATTGATAGAGTTTATATTGAAAAATCGATTCAGGAAGCAGAAGAAAATCTTTCCAAAGAAGATATTAATGATCAACAAAAATTTTTAATATCCCAAAAAATTGATACTTTAAAGTCTATAATAGTTAACTAGTTAAGACTTTCTTAACCTCTGTTTCAATTATTTTGTAAACGTCCATTTTAAAATCTACAACATTTTTTGTTAAAGAATCAGGATTAATCCACTTCCAGTCTAAAAACTCAGGATTTTCTGTATTTATATTAATTTCAGAGTCTTTACCTAAAAATTTCATAATAAACCATTTTTGTTTCTGCCCTTTAAATTTTCCTTTCCAAATTATTCCTAACAAACGCTCTGGTAAATCATAAGTAGTATAACCATCTACTTCTTTAATTAATGACACACTTTTTATACTTGTTTCCTCGAATAATTCTCTGATTGCAGCTTGATGGCTATTTTCTCCTGGATCTATACCACCCTGGGGCATTTGCCAATAATTGCTTGGATTATCAATTCTTTTTGCAACAAAAATTTTATTATCTTGATTTAGTAAAACAACACCTACACCATTACGTAATGGAAGATTTTTCAAATCTTTTTTTGATTTAACCATTTAGTAATTTAATCGCATAACTAAGTTGGTTGTCTGTCTCTGTATCTATCCGGAATTCGTCATTTTCTTCAGCAACAACTATATCAGGAGTTACACCAACTTCAGAAATTGACTTTCCTGATGGAAGATAATATTTAGAAATAGTAAGTCTTATAGCTCCATTATTTTTAAGTGGAATTATTGACTGTACAGATCCTTTTCCATAACTATTTTCACCAATTAAAATTGCTCTTTTATGATCTTTAAGAGCACCAGCTACTATCTCAGAAGCAGAAGCTGATCCATTATTAATTAAAACCACCAGGGTTTTTCCTTTTAAAATATCTCCACTTTTTGCAAACCATTTTCTATTTTCACTCTCTTTCCTAGATTTTGTAGAAACAATTTCTCCACTTGAAAGAAAAAAATCAGATATCTTGATTGCTTGAGATAACAATCCACCAGGATTATTTCTTAAATCTAAAATGAAACCTTTAATTTTTTGATTACCATTAAATTCATTGAGTTTTTTTTTTATTTGTTTGCCACTATTCTCATTAAACGCTGTTAATCTAATATATCCAATATTATTATCTATTATCTTTGATTTAACAGATTTTATTTTTATAATTTTCCTTGTTATGTTAAATGTTAGAGCTTTTTTTACACCTATACGTCTTACAGTAATTTCAATATTTGATCCAACAGGACCCCTCATAAGCTCAACAGCTTCCGATAATGTTTTTCCTTGTACCTGAATATTATTGATTTTGACAATATAATCACCCGCTTTCACACCAACCTCGTAAGCAGGAGAGTCATCAAGTGGGGAGATAACTTTAACCACTCCAGATTCCATACTGACTTCAATTCCTAGTCCACCAAACTCACCACTAGTTTCAGTTTGCATATTTTGAAAAGATTCAGGCGACATATATGCAGAATATGGATCTAATGATTGCAAAACGCCATTAATAGCTGAATCCATTACCTCTGATTGATCTACCTCATCAACATATTCCTTATTTATTTTATTTAAAACTTCACTAAATAAATCAATCTTTTCATAGATAGTTACTTCTGCTGCAGCAAAAGAATTTTTATTTAATAACAACGAAAATAATATAAAGAAAATTATAGTCTTCGATTTATTCATATCAAAACTTTTTCTTTTGGTATTAATTCAGACCACATTTTTTCAAGTTCATAAAATTTTCTTTTCTCAGGATTAAATATATGAACAACTACATCTATTCCATCAATTAATTTCCAATCATTACTTTCACTTCCTTCAATTTTACAATTGGTAAGGCCATTTAATTTAAGCTTTTGCAAAATTTGTTCTGACAGTGCCTGTATATGTCTTGAGGAAGTTCCGCTCGCAACAATCATATGATCGGCAATTGAACTTTTGCCAGTTAGATCAATACTTACAATATCAAGAGCTTTATTACTATCTAATGTGTTTAGGATTATTGTTTTTAAATCTGATATTTTATCCATTAATTATAAAATAGACTATCAAATTTTCCTCAATTTAGAAGATGAAATATTCACCTTCTTAAAATTTATAAATTTAAGGCTTTTTTCATTCAATTTTTTGTATGAAAGAGATTTTAAAGATTTTGATTTATACTTAATTCTATCAAAAACTAAAATATTACAGTTTTTTGAAATTTGTTTCCATTTTTCCCATTTATGAAAATTTATCAAATTATCAGCACCCATTATAAAAAAAATTTCTAAATTTTTATTATTTTTTCTAAAAAACTTAATTAAATCAATTGTCCTATTTGATTTGATTTTACTTTCATAACATTTGATAGAAATAAAATTATTATTAATATTTAATTTTTTTGCATAGCGTATTCTTTCACTTAAACTTTTAGTGCTTATTTTTTTAAAAGGATTTTGTTTGGTTATAGCCCAATAAACTTTTGATAAATGAAATCTTTTTTTTGCTTCCTTAGATATTTTTATATGTCCTCTATGAGCAGGATCAAAAGTACCACCTAAAATTCCTATTTTATTTTTCAATTTATTTTCTAATTTGCCCTGATCCATAAATTTCATATTTATATGAAACAAGTTCGTTTAAACCAACAGGTCCTCTCGGAGGAGTTTTATTAGTTGAAATCCCCACCTCCCCTCCAAAACCAAACTCTCCACCATCAGCAAATTGTGTTGAGGAGTTATGTATAGCAATAGAACTTTTTACATTCTTTAAAAAGTACTTCGCTTCAGATTTATTTAAAGTAATAATAGCATCAGTATGCATAGTTCCATATTTATTTATATGATTAATTGCTTCTTTTGTATTATTTACAACTTTTACCGATATTTTTGGAGCTAAGTATTCCTTAGACCAATTACTATTGTAGGCAGTTTTTGAATTCCCTTTATAAATTTTTTTTATTTTGTTATCAGCAAATATTTCACAACCTTTACTTTCTAAACTATATAAAATTGGATTTGTAAATTTTTTAATTATTTTTTTATGAAATAAAATAGTTTCCGTTGCCCCACATATTGCAGTATTTCTTAATTTTGCGTTTACTATAATTTTTTTAGCCATATCAATATTTGCAGATTTATCTATATATGTGTGACAAATTCCTTCCAAATGACCTATAAATGGTACTGTAGATTTTTTTTGTACTTCATTAACCAAGCTTTTACCTCCTCTTGGTATTATTATATCAATATATGATTTCATTTTAGTGAGCATTATATTTACCACTTTTCTATTTTTTTTTTCTATAAACTGAACGTAATCCTTGCTTACGTTATTTTTTTTTAATGCTTTTCTAAATAGATTTACTAATATTTTATTACTATTGAAAGCTTCTGAGCCTCCTTTCAAAATAACAGTATTTCCAGACTTAAAGCAAAGGCTAGAAATATCAGAAGTAACATTCGGTCTACTTTCATAAATTACACCGATTACCCCAATTGGTATTGTTACTTTTTTAATTATTAATCCATTAGGTCTTCTCCAATTTTTTAATACTTTATCTACAGGATCTTCAAGTTTAGCAATAGTTTTAATTGATTTTTCAATTTGTTGGATTTTTTTTGAATTTAAAATAAGTCTTTCTATCATATTCTTTTTTAATCCTTTTTTAAAAGCATAATATAAATCTTTTTTATTCTTAGAAATTATTATCTGTTTATTTTCATTAATTAAATTAGCAAAGTCTAAAAGAACTTTATTTTTTTTATTTGTATCTAAAGTTTTTAAAAATGCTTTTTTTGATTTTTTACCTAATTTTTCTAAATATTTTATCATTAAATTTCTACCATATCATCTTTATGAATAACTTCAGACTTTGTTGTATAGCCCAATAAGCTTTCAATCTTATTTGAGTGCTTACCTTTAATTTTTGATATTTCTGTGGAAGTGAAGGAACTTAAACCTCTAGCATATTCTTTAAAATTTTTCTTTAAAATTTTGATATGGTCACCTTTATTGAAGTCACCTTTGACATTGATTATACCTGCTGCTAGTAGACTTTTACCTTTTTTTAATGCTGCAATTGCTCCTTCATCCACAATAACGTATCCTTTTGGAGATATGGAACTTATGATCCATTTCTTTCTTGCATCTAGTTTTGAAATTTTTGGTAAAAACCATGTACAATTGTTTTCATTAATTATTTTTTTTATAGGTCGCATATAGAGTCCATTAGCAATTGCCATTGAACAACCAGACAGTTGGCAGACTTTTGCAGCATCTATTTTAGTTCTCATACCACCTTTACCATATTCATTAACACTTCTTGTCGCAAAACTTTCTATTTCTTTGCTAATATTTTTAATTTCTTTTATTAATTTTGCATCCTTAAATTGTTTTGGATTTTTATTATGAAGACCATCAACATCTGACAGTAATATTAAAGAGTCTGCACCAGAAATTTGAGCAACTCTTGATGCCAACCTATCATTATCACCATATTTTATTTCAGATGTGGCAATGCTGTCGTTTTCATTTACTATTGGCACAAAATTCATTTTAAATAAATTATTAATCGTTCTTTTTGCATTAATTGCTCTTCTTCTTTGCTCAGTATCTTCCAAAGTGAGTAAAATTTGAGAAAAATTAATTTTAAGTTTGGTAAAAATTTTTTTAAATAAATTCATAAGTTCAATTTGTCCAATTGAAGCAATAGCTTGACTTTTATCTAACTTCAAACTTTTCATATTTAAGCCAAGTTTTTTACAACCTAAAGCTATAGCACCTGAACTAACTATAATTATTTTTTTATTTTGATTTATAAGATCCTTTATATCTTTAGAGAACGCATCAAGCCATTTTTCTCTAATTGCCATTTTTTTATCAATTAGTAAAGATGATCCAATTTTTATTACTATTACTTGTGATTTTTTAAGATACATGATTTATTAATTTTGATTTTATTTTTGATATTAATTTTTTATCTAATGTAGATAAAGAAATTACCTTTTTCCTCGTTTTATTTTCAAACTCTTTAATTTTTTTATTTAAATTATCTTTATCAATTAAATCAATTTTATTAAAAACAATAATTTCATCTTTTTTAACTAACGCATTACTATATTTTTTAAGTTCATTCCTGGTTTGTTTGTAGTTTTGTATCAAATTATCTTCATTTACATCTAGTAAATGGAGTAAAGTTTTACATCTCTCGATATGTTTAAGAAATTTAATTCCAAGTCCTACGCCACTATGTGCACCTTCAATTAAGCCCGGTATATCAGCCAAAGTTATTTCTTTATCATCGTATGATGCAACCCCAAGATTAGGATTTAATGTTGTAAATTTATAGTTTGCTATTTTAGGTCTTGCACTAGTTATAGATGCCAGTAAACTTGACTTGCCTGCGTTTGGCATCCCTATTATTCCAACATCAGCTATGGTTTTTAATTGTAACCATATCCAATACTCCTCTCCTTTTATACCTTTTGTAAATTTTCTAGGAGCCCTGTTTGTAGATGATTTAAACCTCGTATTACCAAATCCTCCTCTACCACCATTAACAACAACAAAAGTTTCTCCCTGTTTTCTAAAATCAAAAATCAAGGTTTTATTATCTTCTTCAAAAATCTGAGTACCAAGTGGAACTTTGAGAAATAAATCGTCTCCACCACGTCCAGTTTGATTCTTTCCCTTTCCATCGCCGCCTCTTTTAGCTTTAAAATGTTGTTGATAACGAAAATCAATTAAAGTATTTAAATTTCTTTCAGATTTAAGAATTATTGACCCGCCTTTACCACCATCTCCACCATCAGGGCCACCAAATTCAATAAATTTTTCTCTCCTGAAACTTGGGGATCCAGATCCACCATCTCCGGCTTTTACAAATATTTTTACTTGATCTAAGAATTTCATAATACAACAATATTTAGGTTAAGTGTTGTATTGATTAATTGGGTTTTACTGAAACAAAAGTTCTATCAGATTTACTTTTTTTGAACTCTACTGTTCCTTTTATTTTTGAAAAAATAGAATGATCTTTTCCCATACCAACATGTTCACCTGGAAAAATTTTCGTTCCTCTTTGTCTAACTATTATATTACCAGGAATTACTTGTTGACCACCGTATTTTTTTACACCAAGTCTTCTACCGGCGCTGTCTCGTCCGTTTCTAGATGACCCACCTGCCTTTTTTGTTGCCATAAATTACCTAGCTATTTAGCTTTCTTGTCTTTTTTATCTTCTAATTTATCTGACGTTTTAGCTATTGCTTTTGCTTCAGATAAAACTTTACCGTCTTTAGAAAATATTTTGCTAATTCTTATCATAGAAAACTGCTGCCTATGTCCATTTTTTCTTCTTGAGTTCTTTCGTCTTCTTTTTTTAAAAATTAAAACGGTTCTGTTCTTTCCAACTTTAATCAAGCTTGCCTCAACCTTTGCTCCGTCAATTTTTGGAGATCCTACTTCGGCACTTTTATCATCACCATAAGCAAGGATATTTTTAAATTCTATTTTCGCATTTAAATCAGTTTTTTCTAATTTTTCGATTTTCAAAATCTCACCAGCTTTAACTTTATACTGTTTTCCGCCTGTTTGTATTACTGCAAATGACATTAATTTTACCTATTTTTATATTGAGCAATATAGTTCTCGACGTTTTTTAGTCAAGTTGAATAAATTAAAAATTATCCTTTAAATCTCTCAATTTTGAAAATTCCTCTAGAGTTTTTGCTCTCAAAAAAATATTACAAGCTAATTCATCCTTTATTGTTGTTGGGATAGTTGGTTTATTATTTTGTAAATTATCTTTAATTTTAAATATTTTATTTTTTAAATCTAAGTTTTCTCTGTCATACTCAAGACAAAATAAAGAATTATTATAAGTATATTCATGACCACAATATACTCTAGTAATTCCAGGTAATTGCTTTAATTTTTCTAAAGAATTAAACATATCTCTGTATGTACCTTCAAATATCCTTCCACACCCTAAAGAAAAAAGTGTATCCCCAGTAAAAGCGATTTGGTCATTAAAAAAATAAAAACAAATATGTCCAGATGTATGACCAGGTATATGAATAATTTTTGCTTCAAATTCATCTGATTTCCAGATTTCATTATCATTTAATAAAATATCTATTCCTAATATTCTATCTTTGTCATCTTTGTAACCAAGAATTTTTGAGCCATATTTTTTCTTTATTTCAGAATTTCCACCAATATGATCAAAATGATGATGTGTATTTAAGATATATTTTAATTTAAGATTATTTTTTTCAACAAATTTTATGACTGGTTCAGCTTCTCCAGGATCTACAACACATGCGTTTTTTTTTGAATCTATAATTAAATAAGAATAATTGTCCTGTAAACATTTTATAATTTCAGTTTTCATCTATTTTTCAATTATAAATATACCAAGTTCAGAAAAAAAATTAATATAATTTAAATTTGGGCAGTTAATTTTAATTTTTTTTCTACTACAATAATTTACAAAATCTTTTATTGAGCACATATGTAAATTTGGAGTATCATACCATTCATTAGGGAGATTTTTTGTTACAGGCATCGTACCTTTAAGAAGTAGATGAAATCTTACTTTCCAATGAGCAAAGTTTGGTATTGATACAATAGCCTTTTTTCCAACACGTAATAATTCATTTATTACATTTTCAGGATCTAAAAAAGCTTGCAGTGTTTGACTTAAAATAACAAAATCATATGAAGAATTTGGGAATTGTTTTAAATCTTTTTCAGCATCACCTTCAATTACCGTTAGTCCTCTAGCTATACATTTTTGAATATTCTTTTTTGAAATTTCTAAGCCCCTTACATCTTCAGTGATATTTTCGCTAATATATTTCATTAGCTCACCGTCACCGCATCCAACATCAAGTACTTTAGAATTATTTTCCAATAAATTTGCAATTGTATAAAACTCTTTTTTCATTGAATTTTTTTATAAGACATATTTAAATAATTTTTTACTGCGTTTAAAAAATCTGGAACATCTAATAAGAATGAATCATGACCTTTATCTGAAGTGATTTCAACAAAACCAACGTCTTTACCAATTGCATTTAAAGCTATAACAATATCTCTATTTTCAGATGTCGGATATAGCCAATCTGAGGTAAAAGATATTATAAAAAATTTAGTTTCACTTTTTTCAAAAGCCTTTGACAAGTTTCCCTCATATTGTTTAGTTAAATCGAAATAATCCATTGCTCTAGTTATATATAAATAACTATTTGCATCAAATCTATCAACGAAAACTGAACCTTGATATCTTAAATAACTCTCAATTTGAAAGTCAGCATCAAAACCAAATTTTAAATCATCTCTTTCTTGAAGTTTTCTTCCAAATTTTTCTTGTAAACCTTTTTTTGATAAATAAGTTATATGCGCAGCCATTCTTGCTACAGCAAGTCCTTTATCAGGAACTTTTTGCTTCTCAGCATAAAAACCATTCATCCAATTATGATCTGCCATTATTGATTGTCTTCCAAGCTCATTTAATGCAATATTCTGTGCTGAGTGACTTGCAGTACAAGCTATTGGTATTGCAGTGTGAGAACTATCAGGAAAATTTGAAACAAATTGAAGTACTTGCATTCCACCCATAGACCCACCAATGACAGAAAATAGTTTTTTTATCTTAAATGCTTCTAAAAGATTATACTGTGCATTTACCATATCATTTATTGTTATTACAGGAAAATTAGTTCCAAATGGCTTGTCGACTTTATCATCTAAGTGACTTGGTCCATATGACCCCATACATCCACCAATCACGTTTGCACAAATAACAAAAAATTTATTCGTATCGATTGATTTACCTGGTCCAAGTGCGTGACTCCACCATCCTTCCTTTTTTGTTATAGGATTTATACCACAAGCAAACTGATCACCAGTTAAAGCATGGAAAACCAAAATCGCATTATCTTTCTTTTCATTTAACTTACCATATGTTTCGTAAGCTAGAGGAAAATTTTGTATTGTTTTACCACAATCAAGTTTAAGTGGTTTTTCAACTATTAATTTTTTCACTTTTTCAATTTTATTCATTTTTTATCATTTATGAATTGAGAGGAAAAAAAAACTTATTTAGCGGTTTTTTTATCGCGCTCGCAATTCAGTTAAATCAGCGCACTTTTTTTGTACTAAAAGATTTTTATTATGTCAATTTTAAAAAAAAACCCTAATTTTGCTATTAAATTTTGTTAATTTATTTATAAGAATGGGAATGAAACTATGAAACAGATGAAATTTAAAAAAATAAATATAGATTCTTATAAACCTGGAAAGTCAAAATTAGGTAACATTAAAGACCTAATTAAACTATCAGCAAATGAGTCAGCGTTAGGTTTAAGCCCCAACGTAAAAAAAATAAAAAAAAATAAAATTCAAATAGATAAGTATCCAGATGGCAAATGTAAAATTCTTAGAAAACAAATTTCAAAGACATATAATTGTAATTTTGAAAAAATAATTTGCGGTTCGGGATCTGATGAAATTATTCAAATGCTGTGTCAGTTATTTTTAAATAAAAATGACGAGGTTTTGCTTCCCGAATATAGTTTCCTAATGTATAGGATATACTCAAAAATAGTTGGAGCTAAAGTAGTATTTGCTAAAGAACAAAATTTTAAGGTTTCAATAAAAAATATTATCTCAAAAGTATCAAAAAAAACTAAAATAGTATTTATTGCAAATCCCAATAATCCAACAGGAACATACTTAACAATAAAAGAGATAAAGGATTTAAGAAAAAAATTAAAAAAAAATATTTTGTTAGTGATCGATGATGCCTATTTTGAGTATATGAAGCAAAAAGATTATTGTAGTGGATTAAAAATATTTAAAAATTCTAATAATGTCTTCATTTTAAGAACCTTTTCTAAAATTTATGGATTAGCAGGTTTAAGAGTTGGTTGGGGCTATGGTCCAAAAAACATTGTTAATGAACTTTATAAAATTAAACCTCCTTTTAATGTTAATCAATTAGCTCAAATTTATGCTATAGAATCTTTAAAAGATAAAAAATTTTTAAATAAATCAATTAAACACAACTTATATTGGTCTAAAAAATTCAAAAGTTTTTTTGAAAGTAAAAAAATTATTTCAAATTCTCCAGGGGTTAATTTTTTTTTATTAAATTTTGATTTTTGTAAAGTATCTGCTAATTATGTTTTAAAAAAATTAGAAAAAAAAGGAATTATTCTTAGAAATATGCAAAGCTATAAAATGAAAAATAAGCTAAGAGTTACCATAGGATCAAGTAAAGAAAATAATAAATTTATTAAAAGTCTTAAAGAAATATTGTAATGTTAAATAATCTTTTGATAATAGGTTGTGGTTTAATTGGCTCATCAATTTTAAGGGCTTGCTCAAGTAAAAAAATTGCAAAAAATATTTTTGTTAATGAAAAATCAAAGTCAAATATAAAAAAATTAAAACGTCTAAAAAATAACTTTAAAATTGTAAATGATTTAAAGACAATTCTGCCGAAAATGGATTTTATTATTATTTGTACTCATATGTCAGAGTATGAAAAAATTATAACAAGCATAAATAAACATTTAAATACAAAAACTATTTTAACTGATGTTGGTTCATCTAAAGAAAATATTATTAAAATTTTTAAAAAAAAACTTAATAAAGATATTTCATGGATTTCTAGTCACCCAATTTCAGGTTCTGAGGTAAGTGGTCCAGACCATGGTAGTGGATTATTATTTAAAAATAAGTGGTGCATCCTTATAAAAGAAAAAAATACAGATAATAAAAAATTAAAAATTTTAACTAATTTTTGGAAAAGGCTTGGTTCAAGAGTTTTGGTTATGGATGCAAAAAAACATGATATGATCTTTTCTTTAACTAGTCATTTACCCCATTTAATTGCTTACAATTTAATTAAAACTGCCACTGATTTTGAGAAAAGAAAAAATTATAACCTAATAAATTTTAGCGCAGGTGGTTTAAGGGATTTTTCAAGAATAGCCGCATCCAATGAAATAATGTGGAGAGATATATTTTTTAGTAATAGTAAAAATTTGTCTCAAGTTATTAATTTATTTATACAAAATCTTAAATCTTTTAAAAAAAATATTCAGAGAAAAGATGATAAAATTATAATAAAAAAACTTAAGGATGCAAAAAAAGTAAGAAAAAAAATAATAAAATTAAAACAAGATATAAATCGGCCTGACTTTGGTAGGGGCTAACTTGTCAATAAATTTTCAAGTTCCACTAGGTACTTTTTAAATTTAATTGATCCCTTCAAAGAATCTTTGTAAATAGGTTTTCTGGCTTGCAAAAAGCTAACTGTCTTTATTGACTTTTTATTTTTATAAAATTCTAAACAACTGTCTTGCCAGTCCAAACCACAGAAATTAATAAGTTTCTTTATCTTATTTTCAGAGTCGTTGACTAAATCTTCATAACTTAAATCAAATATATTTATTTCGCTTTGTTTTTTCCAATAACTCATTAAATTTTTATATAACTTATAATAATTAGATATGTCATCAAAAGAATTAGAAAAAAACATACCTCTTTCAAATTCATTCTTAAAAATTGACCAGCAATTCTCTAGTGGGTTTCGTGTACAATGAATAATCTTACTTTCAGGAAACATAAAATTGATCAAACCTATCCATCTAAAATTTAAAGGTGCTTTATCGGTAATAATTTCTGATTGAGATATTTTATTTAAATAATTTAAATATTCCTCTTTAATTAAAGATAAATTTTTATGGATATCTTTTTCCTTTTTTTTATCATTAAAAAATTTATCAAAATAAAAAGATAATATACTTATCTCGCCTCCACCTTCTACCTCACTATGATTTGAGATTATTTGTTCTACCATAGAGGTTCCTGTCCTTGGCATGCCAACTATAAATATTATTTTCTTTTCCTTACCTTCTAAAATATTTTTAGTTAATTTATTATCATTATGAAAAGAAATTATATCTTTAAATAATTTTTTGTCGTTTTCAATTTTATAATTTATAATTTCCTTTTTTAGATCATTTGCTTTTTTTAAAAAAGAAAATGATTTATCATAATCATTAGTATCCTCATATATTTTCCCTAAAGCAAAATATAAATCTTTATAATTTGTTTTATTTAAATTTTTTTTTATTTTATTTTCAATTAAATTAATATGTTTATTAGAAGGATCATATTTCTCTAACATTGCTAAACCAAAATCTGCTCTAGTGAAGCCTTCATTAATCTCAAGAGTTTTACGATAAAACTCTTTCGCCTCATTAATTTTTCCCATTGATTGCAAAAGTGTGGCGAGGTTATAGTTTGTTTCCATTATCTTACTATTGATCCTTAGTGCCTCTCTTAAATAAAATTCAGCTTTCTCAAAATTATTTAATTCAGTATAAAAATTACCTAAATTATTTAAAGTATTTATAAATTTGGGATTTAATTTATGAGCTTTATATAAACATTCTTCCGCCTTATTAAAATTTTTAATTTTAAGATAACTTAGACCTAAATTATTCCAAAAATTAAAATTTTTTTTGCCTTTTTTTAAAGCATCTTCTAAAATCAATATTGAATTACTATATTGACCTTTCGCCTGAAAGGATAATGATAATAAATTTACAAATACTTCCTGATTTGGATATTTTTTTGTCATTAAAGAAGCTTCAAAAATAACCTCATCAAATTTACCCATGTTGAATTTATTCAATAAAATTTGAAACTTTTCTTTTATATCCATCTAAATTTCTGTAATTTTTTTTATTTTAAGTTTGGCAGTTTTATATATTTTTTCAATTGTACTTTTGGTATTCATTACTATTACTTTTTTCATTGGTCCATAAGCATGGATTAGTTTTTTTGAGCTTATACAAATTGCTACATGGCCTTTCCAATAAATAATATTACCTTTTTCGAATTTTTTTAGACTTTTTTTACCTTTTTTAAAATTTATCTGATCTTTCGTATCTCTTGGAAAATATTTATTATTATATAGATAATATAATTGAATTAAGGCTGAGCAATCGATACCATTGTATGTTCTTCCTCCCCATACATATTTCACACCATTAAATTTTTTTAAAATTTTTATAAAGTTTGACTCTTTATGATTAACAGGCTTCAAATCTTTTTTTTTAATCCATTTATTTTTTTGATATTCTATAAAATTATTTTTATTTTTTCTTGCACAAATTCTACTATTAAATGATAAAAATATTTTTTTACTAACAAACTTTTTCGATTTATTTAATTTAAAAACTTTATTCTTTAAGTTTATACATTTATGTGTATCAATTAATTCTTTTGAAAAGTTATTATTCTTTATAAATCCAATATAATTATCTGATTTTGTTTTTATTTTAATCCATTTTTTTTTTTTTAATATTATTTTAAATTTTTCACCAAATAATATTTGCGAAGTGATTTCAGATTTTGTTGATGACTTTTTATAAATATTTTTATTTATTGTTGTTGAATAAAAGCTAGTCATTTAAATTTATTTTATTCTTAATTTTATATAATAATATTAATGATGGTATTACCATTAAAGCGGTAATAATAAAAAAAATACCCCAATTTCCATTTAGCCAATCTACAAGTGCCCCCGATGAGGAAGCTAGACTAGTTCTACCAGCAGTTCCTATTGATGCTAAAAGTGCATATTGTGTAGCAGTATAATTGCGATCTACTAAAAGTGATATGAATGCTACAAAAGCCACAGTGGCAAACGCTGCAGCTATATCATCAAGTATAACGGCAAGTGCAAAAAGAAAATACGATTTATCGCTCCAAGCAAGAAGTGTAAAAAGTAAATTTGTTGTTGCCATCAATAATCCAGCCAAAAACATAGACTTTATTACACCTGATCTTATTGCAAATACACCACCTAGAAGAGTAAAAATTACAGTTGTTAACCAACCAAAAGTTTTAGAATATAATGCAATATCGTATTTTGAAAAACCTATTTCTTTATAAAATATAACAGACATCCTTCCTAAAAATGCCTCACCAATTTTAAATAAAAAAATAAAACTTAAAATTCCAATTGCAATTTTAAAACCATTTTTTTTAAAAAAATTTACCAGTGGACCAGATATAGTTGATGATATCCATACCGTAATTTTGACGAAAAAATTATTAGTTTTAAACTTTTTTATTATTTTTTTATCTAGTCTATTTTGATTATTTTTTTTGTTTTTAAAATCCTTTTCTTTTATAAACAAAATACCAATATTAAATAAAATAATTATAAACCCTAATCCAATAAAAGCTATTTGCCAGTAGTTTTCTAATCCTAAATTTTCAAAATATTCTGCTAAATTTAATGCAACTACACCACCAAGTTTATAGCCTGACCACCATCCCACTACAGCAACAGCCGCACCAGCAGCCATTAATTCTTTCTCATTTTTTGATATCTGCTCTATTCTTAAAGCATCAACGGTTATATCTTGTGTTGAAGAGGCAATTGCTATTATTAAACCTATACCAACTACCAAAACTAAATTATTAGTTGGATTAATTAAGCTCCATAAGACCAAACAAATTAAAATTAAGGTCTGCATTAAAAATATCCATGATTTTCTGTGTCCTATTTTTTTTGACAAATAAGGAATATATATTCGATCAATTAGTGGCGCCCACAAATAGTTAAATGCATATACTGCAAAAATTAGGCCAGCCCAACCAATTGTTGTCCTAGACAGACCATCTTCTTTTAACCACAAACTGAGACTGCTTCCAATAATTACCCAAGGAAAACCACTTATTGCACCAAGAAGTAAAATTTTGATCATTCTCTTTTCAAAATAGTATTTAAAAAGATCTGAGAATTTTTTATGTTTATTTATAATAATCATTTTCTCCAAAAAGAAGGAAGGAATAGAATTAAAATTGCAAATAATTCTAATCTACCTAATATCATACCAACGCTTAATATCCACTTAGAAATTTCTGGAATTTTAGAAAAATTCCCATTTGACCCAATTTCAGATCCTAATCCAGGACCTACATTTGATATTGATGTTGCTGCACCAGAAATGGAAGTTATAAAATCAAGACCTGTTAAAGATAGTAGTGCGGTTAAAATAAAAAAAATTATTATGTATAGAAAAATAAATGAAATGATCGATGCCAAAAATTTATCATTCACAGTATTATTTTCATATTTGATTATAAATACACCTCTAGGATAAATAAATTTTTTTAATTGATTGATTACAAACCTATAGAGTATTTGAACTCTAAAAATTTTTATTCCACAAGTAGTTGACCCTGCACATCCACCGATAAACATCAAAATTAGAAAATAAAAAATAGGAAAACTTCCCCATTTATCATATTCGCCAGTTACATATCCAGTTCCTGTCAGTATTGATATAATATTAAAAATGATTGGCCTGAAGTCTAAAAATATTAATTTTCCATTTTTTAAAAATAAATATAAAAATAAAATAAAAATAGATATTAAAATTAGTTTAATAAAAGTTTTTATTTGTGTATCATTTATAAATATTTTTCTATTCCCATTTATAAATTTTACATAAGCAATAAAAGGAATGCTACCTAGTAATATAAAAATAATTGAGGTAAATTCAATTTTACCACTATTAAAATAACCAATTGACTGATTGTAATTGGAAAAACCACCAGTAGCAATTGTAGTCATTGAGTGTGTAATACTATCGAAAATATTCATTCCAAAAAATTTATAAGAAAGACAACAAGCAATAGTAAGGCTCAAGTAAATAAAAATTAATTTTATTGAAATTTCCTTAGATGAGGGTAAAACTTCATTTGAAGAGTCTGTATTTAAAACTTTAAATAGTAACATTCCTCCAACATTCATTATTGGCATTAATGTTATTGCCATTACAATTATTCCAATTCCTCCAAGCCATTGAAGCAATGCTCTCCATAACAAAATACTTTTAGGCGCCGTTTCAAGATTGGGAATTATTGTTGATCCAGTTGTTGTAATACCCGACATACTTTCAAAAAATGAGTCTGTAAAAGACAAATTAAGACTTGAAAAAAAAATTGGTAGAGATCCAAAAATTGCAACCGTGATCCATGAGAGAGATGTTAATAAAAATGCTTTTTGGAGATCTAACTTTTTATCATAGTCATAATTGGTGATTACAAAAAGTACGCCAAATATTATCGTAATTACAAGAGCTAAAATAAAGGATGAGTCGAGCTCTTTATATACTAATTGGGTTGTTATTGGAATTAGCATAAATATTCCAAGTATTATCTGCAAAACCCCTAATGTAAAAAAAACTGTTTTATAATTGGACATTTTGTTTGAACATTATTTTATGGTAAATAAATTTCAACATTATAAGAATTAATAAAACTACTAAATATATGAATTTTTAAGATTGTTTGTGATAGATAAAGAAAATTTAGAAAAAACAGCAGCTTGGCCTTTTATTGAGGCAAAAAAAATTTTAAGGGAAAGAAAATCCAGCATCGAGAAAAAAGGTAAAATTATCTTGCAAACTGGATATGGACCTAGTGGTCTTCCCCACATTGGAACTTTTGGAGAGGTTGCAAGAACTTCAATGGTTGTAAACGCTCTTGATAAAATTATAGATATACCAAAAGAAATTATAACCTTTTCAGATGATATGGATGGATTAAGAAAAGTTCCAGATAATGTGCCAAATAGTAAAGTTTTGGAAAATAATCTTCATAAACCCTTAACAGTTGTTCCAGATCCTTTTAATAAATACAAAAGTTTTGGAGAACATAATAATGAACTATTAAAAAAATTTTTAAATGAATTTAATTTTAAATATACCTTTAAAAGCTCAACTGATCTTTATAAAACTGGTAAATTTAACGAGACATTAAAGATAATATTAAAAAATTATGATGGGATAATGTCCATAATTTTGCCAACGCTAGGTAAAGAAAGACAAAAAACTTATTCACCATTTTTACCAATATGTCCAGAGACTCATAAAGTATTGGAAATTCCAGTATTAGAAATTGATGAAAAAAACTCAAAAATTATTTTTAATAATCAAGGTAAAAAAATAGAGAGAAGTATTTTAGATGGTAATTGCAAATTACAATGGAAAGTTGATTGGGCTATGAGGTGGTATGCTCTAGATGTTGATTTTGAGATGTATGGAAAAGACTTAATCGAAAGTGCAATTTTATCATCTAAAATAATTAAATTAATGGGAAAAAAAAATCCAAGTGGTTTTGCATATGAATTATTTTTAGATGAAAAAGGAGAAAAAATATCCAAGTCTAAAGGTAATGGAATTACGATTAATCAATGGTTAGAATATGCTTCACCAGAAAGTTTATCTCTATTTATGTATCAAAATCCTAAAAGAGCTAAAAAACTTTATAAAGAGATAGTTCCAAAGGCAGTCGATGAGTATTTAGATTTTATTGATAAAGGCAAAAAACAAAATGAACTTCAAAAATTAATGAATCCTGTTTGGCATGTGCATAATGGTGTAATTCCAAATGAAAAACATATTATGACTTTTTCTATGCTTTTAAATCTAGTTGAAACAAGTAATGCAGATAGTAAAGAGTTATTATGGAAATTTGTTAAAAAATATAAAACTAATATTGATGAAAAAGAATTTCCTATATTTGATAAATTAATAGAGTATGCAATCAAATATTATAAAGATGTTATTAAATTAAATAAAAAATATAAAACCCCTAATAATGACGAAAAAAATGCACTAAAATTTTTGATAAAAGCTTTAGATGAATGTGGTGCAGAAATGGCACCTGAAGATATTCAGACAAAAATATTTTCTGTTGGAAAAGAAAATGGCTACAAGGATAATTTGAGAGATTGGTTTAAACTAATTTATGAGGTAGTTTTTGGTGACGAAAATGGTCCTAGAATGGGACATTTCATAAGTTTCTTTGGTGTTACAGAGACTCAAAATTTAATTAAAGAAAAGATAAAATAATGTTCAAAAAAATAAGACCATTTATATTTAAATTTGATCCAGAAACTGCACATAATTTAGCTATTCAAGCATTAAAATTTAATTTTATACCAAGTAAAAAAAAAATTAATTTTAAGAATATTGAAACTGAAATATTTGGACAAAAAATACCAAACCCAATAGGTCTTGCGGCTGGTTTTGATAAGGATGCAGAAGTATATAATTCAATTTTTAAACTTGGATTCGGTTTTGTAGAAGTGGGGACTATTACGCCTTTAAAACAATTCGGCAATTCTAAGCCTAGAGTTTTTCGTTTAGAGGAAGATAACGCTCTAATAAATAGATTAGGATTTAATAATTCAGGAGCAGATTTAGTTCAATCTAGAATAAGACTGAATCCTCCAAAGGGTCTATTTGGTATAAATATTGGACCAAATAAAGATAGTAAAAATAGAATACAAGATTATTTAATTGGCTTAAGAAAATTTTATGATCTTGCAAATTATTTAACAATAAATATTTCTTCACCTAACACTGAAAATCTGAGAAGTTTTCACAATGAAAATGAGTTAAATGAATTATTAGATGCCATCAACAAAGAAAAAGAATTGCTTAAAACTTCAATACCTACTGTTTTAAAAATTTCACCAGATATTAATGATAAAGAAATTGAAAAAATCTCTAATATTATTTTAAATTACAATATTTCAGCAATAATAATTTCTAATACTAGTGATAGAACAAGAGATACTTTAAAAAATATAAACAAGTTAGAGAAAGGTGGATTATCTGGAAAACCTATAGAAATAAAATCGAACTTAATAATAAATAAATTTTTTAAGAATTTAAAAAGTAAAGTTAAAATAATTGGAGTAGGTGGTGTAGACTCCGCAGAAAGTGTATACGAAAAAATAATAAATGGCGCATCATTAATTCAACTATATACAGGAATGGTGTATAAAGGTCCCAGTATAGCTAATAAAATAAGTGAAGATCTTAATAATTTATTTAAAAAACAAGGTGTAACAAATATTTCAGAAATAGTAGGTACCAAAAAATAATCTTGACTGGAAACTTTGTAAAGCCTATACA
Source organism: uncultured Pelagibacteraceae bacterium (assembly GCA_902515185.1). Taxonomy (GTDB): domain Bacteria; phylum Pseudomonadota; class Alphaproteobacteria; order Pelagibacterales; family Pelagibacteraceae; genus Pelagibacter. The sequence goes on from CABXTN010000005.1 coordinate 49,899, forward strand.
ATCAATACTTTATGTCTAAGAAATGTGAACTTACTGGAAAGATACCTTTAAAGGGTCACAAGGTGAGTCATGCTAATAACAAGACTAAAAGAAGATTCCTACCAAATCTTAAAAAAGTAAGATTCAAAAGTGAGCTTTTAAAAAAAAGTATAAAATTAACGGTGTCTAATGCTGGAGTTAGATCAGTAGATAAAAAAGGTAGTTTTGACCAATTTGTAAAATCAGCTAAAATAAGAGATCTTTCTCCAAGACTTAAAAAAATTAAAAAAAGTTTGCTTAGTAAGTCTGCTTAATCATGAATAAGATATTAGTTATCCTATCTTTTTTGATGGGTTTTATAGTTTTGGCATCAAATTATCTAGTTCAATTCCCAGTAAAATATTATGGATTACAAGAAATTTTAACTTATGGGGCTTTTACATATCCAATAGCATTTTTAGTTACTGATCTTGCCAATAGATCTTTCGGTAAAATAGTAGCACGAAATATAGTTTATATTGGATTTTCAATAGGAATAACTTTTACACTCATATTTACTACAAATTTTGCTGATTTAATTTCAATTAGAATTGCAATTGGTTCAGGTACAGCTTTTTTAGTAGCTCAATTATTAGATGTCCAAGTTTTCGATAAATTAAGAAAAAAAAAATGGTTTGTAGCACCTCTAACCTCTTCATTCATTGGATCTACTGTTGATACTTTTTTATTCTTTTCAATATCTTTTTATGCAACAGGAATACCATGGGTCACATTATCTTTAGGTGACTTAGCGGTTAAGATATTTGTTGCTCTTGTAATGCTAATTCCATTTAGGCTATTATTGGGCACACTTAAACCTGCCGAAGCTTAAGATAAAAATTTATAAGATAAAATTTTATAGGCTAATTTTGCTACAAGAAAGTTATATGAGTTAAAACCTTTTATTGGTGAAAGTTCATTTATATCTGCCCCAACGATTTTAGAATTTTTTGTAGCAATTTTTATAATATTTAAAGTTTCATCCCACAATAAACCACCTGGCTCTGGTGTACCGGTTGCTGGCATAATACTCGAGTCCAATCCATCAACATCAAATGTCAGATAAACTGTTTTATCTTTTATTAATTTCTTAAATTTAGTAAGATCCCATTTATTCTTATCCTTTGCCCAAAAAATATCAATTTTTGAAGAATTTTTTTTTAGGAAAGGAATTTCACTTTGAGAGATATTTCTTATTCCAAAAGAAATTACAGAAACATTAGGGTAATCCAAGCATCTTCTAATAGCCGAGGCGTGCGAAAATTTTTCTCCATTATAACTTTCACGCAAATCTGCATGGGCATCAAAGTGTAAAAGACAAATATCTTTGTATTTTTTAACAAATGGGGCAATACACCCTGGAGTTATTGAATGCTCTCCGCCAAAGGTCATTGGAAAAAGTTTCTTTTCTAAAATTTCTTTATTTATTTTAGACATCTTTAAAAGTGCTTTTTTAATATTTTTATCAATTTTAAATGGTTTTAAAGTTTTAATACCTATTTTTTTATAAGGTTCACAGTTTAATTCTTCGTCATATAGCTCTACTTGGTGAGATGCTTTAATAATTTCTTTAGGTCCATTTTTAGTCCCTCCTCCATAACTCACTGTCTTCTCAAGACCAAATGGAATAATTATAACTTTTTCTTTAAAATTGAATTTGTTATCAATTCCTAGAAAACCATTTTTATTAGAAAGATATTTCACTATTTAAAGATTTTTGAGAAGTTTTTTCTATCTCTATTTTTCCATTCACCTTTATGATACACATCACTCGCAATTAAGGGCAAAACACTTGTTGCTTCAGCAAAAACCATTTGCTCTTTGGTTATATCAACCTTCCCCCACGAGCTTGCTTCTTTCAGAGTGGAGCTACTACAAGCACCGTCTCTTGAATCAGCAACTGTAATTTGAACAGCATATTTATGCATTTCAACATCTTTACCAAGAAGTTCTGCACAAATAACAGTATCTTGAATAAAATTTTTTGGAACACCACCACCAATCATAAATAATCCAGATCCATTTGATTGTATTTTTATTTCAGTCAATTCTCTAAATTCTCTTATAGAGTCAATAGTTATATGTTTACTTGGATTTTTTTCTTGATGAATAACCAAACCAAATCCAGCACTCGAGTCTGTAAATGCAGGACAAAATATAGGAACATTATTATTGTATGCTGTTTCTATTAAAGAGTCTTTTTTTTTGGAATTTTTTTTCAAATATTTACCCATCTCATGGATAAATTCTCTTGATGTATAACTTCTTGGTTCAAGATTATCTGCAATCTCGCATATTTTTTTATCACATTCTTGTAATTCATCTTCATCGATATATGTGTCATAAATTCTGTCGATATAGTTTTTTCTTAATTCAGTATCATTTTGAAATTGAGATCCTTGATAGTGTTTAAAACCTAAGGCCTCAAAAAAATCCATGTCAATTATGGAAGCACCAGTCGCAACTATAGCATCTACCATATTATATTTAACTAAATCCTTATAAATATTCATACATCCTGCGGCCGATGTAGAACCAGCTAATGTTAAAAAAATTGTACAGTTTTTATCTTTTAACATTTCATTATAAATATTGGCTGCATTAGCAACTTCCCTAGAAACAAATGACATCCTTTCCATAGATTCAATTATTTTTCTAGAATCGAATGAAGTTATATCAATATGCTCAACAGGTTTTTTTAGAAAATCTTTTTTGGTATTGTGTCCTAGTTTCTTTTTATCTGACATTTAGGCAACAAGAAACTCTTTATTAGTATTACCTTCATACATAGACATTATAGGCTTATCTTCTAATTCATAAATTTCATTTGAGTAAAATCCATTAAATTGTGTTCTAAATGTTAAGCCATAACCTCCGAGTTGGCCTAGCTCAATATAATCACCTTCTTTAACATTATTTGGTAAAATGAAAGGACCTTTCATGTAATCCATACTATCACAAGTTGGACCATAAAAATCAAAAGCAGTAAATTTTTTTGATATTATTTTTCCATTAGAAATCAATCTAGATGGAAATACTAAATTCGGAGAACCTCCATCAAATAAAGATCCGTAAGTACCATCATTAATATATAGTTTTTGTTTTTTTCTTAGAATTACTTTAACAATAGTTGATCCACTTTCAGCAACTAATGCCCGTCCTGGTTCACAAATTATTTCAGGTTTTTTTTGCAGTGTAAGTTTTGAAAGGCTTGCTTTTATTTCTTGAAAATATTTATTTAAAGGCTGAGGAATTAAATCAGGATATATCGAAGGAAAACCACCTCCAACATTAATATAATCAGGTTCAATTTTTGTTTTCTTAATAAGATTATTTATTTCATCAATTCCTTTTGAATATGAAATTGGATGCATACATTGAGAACCAACATGAAAACTGAGACCAATCTTTTTAGCATATTGTTTTGTGAGTCTTAATAATCCAGTAGCTTCATTGTTCACAGCACCAAATTTTTTTGATAAATCAATTTCGGCATGTTCATTTGAAACAGATATTCTTACAAATAATTCTAAATCTTTAGCCTTATTTGTTGATTCTATAATTTTCATTAGTTCATCTTTAGTATCTAATGAAAATGATTTTATACCATATTTAAAGTATGCGTCTTTAATGCTTTCTCTACTTTTTACCGTATTCATATAATGGCATTTAGCTTTTGGTGCTATTTCTTTTATTGTCTGAATTTCTTTAATTGAGGCAATATCAAAATTATTAATTCCAGACTCATATAATGTTTTAAGAACGAATTTATTTGGGTTAGTTTTTACTGCGTAAAGGATTTTACCTCTAAAATTTTTTTGAAAAAAGTTTGAAGACTTTTTTAGCGAACCTGCTCTAATACAGTATACTGGATTAGACGGTTTAAGTTGATTTACTAATTTATCAACACTTTTAAATTTTTCCATTTATTAGCCCCTCAAAAAAAATTTAACAAAAAAAATTTGCATATCTAATATGCAAATTTGTTAACTTAAGAGAATAGTTATGAAATATGTTAGGTAATGTAAAGTATTTATTTCAGATAGTTATCCACTACTTAATAGCCCATTGAAATTTTAATTAAGTTGACTATATAAGTTGTGCAATGACGATCATTCAAAAAATAACGGATTTTAAGGATAATTCACTACTTATAGTGGATGATGATAATCCGTTTAGGGAGAGACTAGCTAGAGCAATGGAGAAGAAGGGCTTTACGGTCTCACAAGCCCAAGGTGTAAAAGTTGGAATAGAGGCAGTTAAGACAAAAAAGCCTGCTTTTGCAGTTGTTGATCTTAGGCTTGGCGACGGAAATGGTCTAGAAGTTGTAAAAGAAATTCAAACTTCCAACCCAGAGAGTAGAATAATTATGTTAACTGGTTATGGAAATATTCCAACTGCAGTTGCAGCTATAAAAGAGGGTGCAATTGATTATCTTGCAAAGCCTGCTGACGCTGATGATGTTGAAAAAGCATTATTGGCCGATCCAAAGACTAAAGCTCAACCACCAGAAAATCCCATGTCAGCTGATAGGGTCAAATGGGAACATATACACAGAGTATTTGAACTTTGTAATAGAAATGTTTCAGAAACAGCAAGAAGACTAAAAATGCATAGACGAACATTGCAGAGAATTTTGTCTAAAAGATCTCCTAAATAAACTTTCTTAATTTTAATATTTTTTTTGTAAGGAGGGTTATTAATAAAACTTTAAATAGTTCAGCATATAGAAATGGTAATGCACCTAATTCAAGTACAGGTTTATCCCAACCAATTAGTGTACCAAGCCATATTAGACCAAAAAGATATATAAAAGAAACTGCAAAAGTTAATTTAATGAAAATCATAAAAAAATTTGTTTTTAAATTTAAATAGCCTGATAGAAAAGTAGTAAAAAGAAAACCAATTAAGTAACCCATAGTAGGTCCAATAAAATATACAAAGCCAACACCTTTTTCAGGAGAATTAGAGAATACAGGTAAACCTAGTATACCTTCAATCAAATATAATCCTACTGTAGCAAGAGCCAATCTATATCCAAGAGTAATACCAAGCAAAACAACCACAAAAGTTTGCATTGTCATTGGCACAGGATAGAAAGGTATTTTAATTTTTGCAGAAAGAGTTAGAAGTAAAGATCCTATAACTGTTATAGTAATAATTCTTAGGTATTTATGATTATATAAAGTTTTTACACTTTCCATACTTTATATTACTCATTTAATAATAATAAGCTAGCTTTTTGTTAGCCCCAAATAAACATCTTCAATATTAGCATCATCAGTAGCGATATCTAAAATTTTAATATTTTGTTTTGAAAGAAATAAAATAATATCCTCAATTTTAAGTTTACTTTTTTCATATGAAACTGTAACTTTGTTATTGCTATTTGATATTATCTTTAAAGTATTTAAACTTGTCATATCTAGAGACAAGACTTTGTTTAAGGTAAATGTGACTATTTTTGTTTGAATTTTATCTATTAAGTTTTTTGTAGTATCTAAAGCTACTAAATTTCCATTGCTTAAAATTCCAATCCTATCGCACATCTCTTCAGCCTCCATTAAGTAATGAGTTGTAAGAATAACAGTTACACCTTGTTTATTCAGTAGTTTGACATTTTCCCATAATTGCTGTCTTAATTCTAAATCTACACCTGCCGTTGGTTCGTCTAGAAATAATATTGGGGGTTGATGGACTAGAGCTTTAGCAATTAATAATCTTCTTTTCATTCCACCAGATAAGCTTCTGGCGTAACTATCTGACTGTTTATCTAAAGCTACCAACTTAAGTATATCATCTGTTATACGGTCTTTTTTTTTGATGCCATACATACCTGCAAGTAAATCGAGTAGTTTTCTTGGACTAAAAAATGGATCTAAATTTACCTCTTGAGGAACTATTCCTATAGATGCTCTGACTTGTCTTGGATTTTTATCTAAATCAAATCCCCATACATTAACTAGTCCAGAGGTCTTTACCACAGTGCCTCCAAGGATATTTATAAATGTAGATTTTCCAGCACCATTAGGGCCTAATAGGCCAAATATTTCTCCTTCTTTCACCTCTAAGTTTAAATTATTAAGTGCATTTACAGTTGAGAGACCGTTTTTTGAATAAATTTTGTTTAAATTTTTTACTGATAATACGTTTTTTTTTTCCATAATGATTTATACATTTATAACATACATATAAGTTAAGCTAATACATTAATGACCAAAATTAAAAAAACTGACCATTTTTATTTGATTGATGGATCTGGGTATATTTTCAGAGCCTACTATGCTTTACCTCCATTAACTAGAAAGAGTGATGGGATGCCAACAGGAGCAGTCAGTGGTTTTTGTAGTATGCTTTTTAAATTGCTTGAAGATTCAAAGTCAAAAGAAAATTTACAAAAACCTTCTCATTTTGCTGTAATCTTTGACTCTGCCAGAAAAAATTTTAGAAATGAAATTTATAGTGACTATAAGGGAAATCGGTCAGATGCACCTGATGATTTAATTCCACAATTTGAATTCATAAGAAAATCAGTTCTGGCTTTTAATTTACCATCTATTGAAATGTTAAATTATGAAGCAGACGATTTGATAGCGACTTATGTTGAGCAGATATTAGAAATTGGAGCAAAAGTAACAATTGTTTCATCTGACAAAGATCTGATGCAGCTTTATAAAAAGGGAGTTCGAATTTATGATCCAATGAAGAATAAATTTATCACTCAAGATGATGTTCAGAATAAATTTGGTGTTACTGCAGATAAAGTTATTGATGTTCAATCACTTGCAGGTGATAGCAGTGATAACGTACCAGGTGTCCCTGGAATTGGTGTAAAAACCGCAGCTGAGTTGATTAATAAATATGGAAATTTGGAAAAACTTTTAGAAAAAGCAGAAGAAATAAAACAAAACAAAAGAAGAGAAACAATTTTAGAAAATAAAGAAAAAGCAATAATTAGTAAAAAGCTAGTTACACTTAAAAAGGATGTACCTGTTAAAGAAAAATTAGA
>CABXTN010000006.1 GCA_902515185.1 uncultured Pelagibacteraceae bacterium
TTTTTCTTTTTCTTTATCTAAGTCTTATAATTGGTTTTTATTTTGATGAAAATTTAAATCTTGGTGCTTATTTTGACTGGTTATATACTGACACACCAGTTATAAAAGCTTCAGCCTTAGATTTAAAAGATACAATTTTAAATTATGATAATTTTGGTCACAGACATTCACCTGTTTATTTAATTTTTTTAGGTTATTTAAAAAAAATTGGATTATCTTTGGATAGTATAAGATTTTTACATTTAAATTTTTCTATAATCTTAATTTTCCTATTTTACAAATGTTTGAATTTTAAATTTCAAGAAGTTGACAAAAATATACTTCTAATTCTTTCATTTTCACTATTTTTATCTCCAACTTTTAGATCTTTGTCGATTTGGCCAAGCACAAGAATTATTGGTTTAATATTTTTTGTTATGTCTATCTATGAATTTCTAAAATATCAAAAATATGGGGAAAAAGTTTTTATTTGGAAAAATTTATTTTATTTAATATTATGCTCATATATCAGTCCAAATTTCTCAATTTTTGTTATTTATTTTTTTTATTATTATTTAAAAAACGAGAGTATTTTTAGCGTTATAAAATTATTAATATTTTGTCTTATATTATCATTTCCAGCAATTTACTATGTTTTTATTTTAAAGGTAAACTTTTTTATAGCTGGCACACCTGGAAATAATGAGATAGATGCTGTTAGCTTCAGTTTTAACTTTTCAAATAAAATATTAATTATATCGTCAATAATATTTTTTCACTTAATACCATTTCTTATAAATAAAAATTTTTTTAAAAGTATTAATTTAGTTTCATATAAGTATTTTAGTTTTTTGGTATTCTTCTTTTTTATAAATATATATTTTTTTAATTATGTAACTAATTACACAGGCGGTGGTATTTTTTTTCAATTTTCAAACTATGTTTTTAATAATAATTATATCTTTTATTTAGTTTGTTTTATCTCGTTAATTACATTAGGAATTTTTTCTTTAAATAACCTGAATAATTTTTTAATATTTTTAGTACTAGTCATATCAAATATTCAAAATACTATTTATCATAAATATTATGATCCATTAATTTTAATATTATTTTTCACTATAATTTCAACGCCACTAAATAGTTATTTTTTATCAAAAAAAAGATATTTAATTTATTTATATGGTTTTTATTCTTTTTTTATATTTGTAAGAGTTTTGAAGAATTATTATATTTAAAGTAAATTTGGTTGCGGGGGACGGATTTGAACCGCCGACCTTCAGGTTATGAGCCTGACGAGCTACCAGACTGCTCCACCCCGCGATATTAAATTCTATTTTTGAGTTTTTTTAGTTTTTTAACTCTCTTTATATTTTCCTGCAGAATTCTTTTTTTTTTTTCAGAGGGCTTTTCATAAGTATCTTTAAGTCTTATTATCCTAAAGAAACCATCTCTTTGAAGCTTTCTCTTTAAAACTCGAAGAGCTTGCTCAACATTATTATCTTTAACGTCTATTTTAATAACCACCTCCTGAAAGAAAAGTTTAATAACACTTTAATATTTTGTTGTCTATAGAATTTCTGCATTTATTGTGAAACCGACTTAGCTTTCTCCTTATCTCTTTTTTCTCTTTTAATACGTCTTTCCGCTTTTTCTATTGCTAATACCAAATCTTTTTGGGTAAATAAATTAATTGACACCGGATCTTTAGGATTTAAATTATTAAAATTCCAATAACTTTTATTTCTTATTGATGTTACTGAATTTTTTGTAATCCCTACTAATTTTGCAATTTGAGAGTCTTTTAGCAACGAATGATTTCTGATTAACCACAAAGCAGAATCAGGTTTATCTTGTCTTTTAGACAATGGAATATACTTTTTCGTTTTTACGTTTTTTTCTGTTATTGCGATGTCATTAATTTTAATTTGCAAAGGTCTACTTTCATCTTTTGATGACAAATCAATCTCATCTTTTGTAAGTTGACCCGCAATAATTGGGTTATAAGGTTTAATCCCTTTTGCAACCTCACCATCTGCAATTCCTTGAATTTCAACCTCGTGAAGATTACAAAAATTAGCAATTTGTTTGAATGTTAATGTTGTATTTTCAACTAACCATACAGCAGTAGCTATTGGCATTAATAATCCATTATTCATTAATTTTTTTCTGATCTAAAATTTTGAAATTTTTTATTAAATTTACTGACTCTTCCTTTATCTAGAATTCTCTGCTTGCCGCCTGTCCATGCAGAATGTGATTTTGGATCTATTTCAAGCTTAAGTACTTCGCCTTCTTTTCCCCAAGTAGACCTAGTTTCAAATTGAGTACCGTCAGTCATTTCAACTTTAATTTTGTGGTATTTAGGGTGTATATCTTTTTTCATAACGAGACTTATAGCAAAAGAATTTGATAAAACAATTAAAAGTTATTGATATTTTTCAACATTTTTTCGTTTATAGTTGTACTAGATGTAATAATTTCAATTTCGTTATTCTGATGCTTATTAAAATTATTAATAATTCCTCCAGCTTCATTGACCAAAATTATACCTGATGCAATATCCCATAAATTTAAGTTTTCTTGGAAAAAACCATCATATCTTCCAGAGGCAACATATGCCATATCTAGCGCTGCGCTTCCTGATTTTCTAGTTGTAAGACCAACATCTTTATATTTTATTCCATTAGTTGCAAATAAACATTCTTCCAATTTTTTTTTTTTTGAAACTCTTATTCTTTTGTTATTCAAGAAAGAACCACTATTTTTTTCAGCATAAAACATTTCATCTTTTATTGGATCAAAAACTAATCCTGAAATAATTTCATTATCTGATTTTAGAGCAACAGATATAGCAAAATGTGGAATACCATGTAAAAAATTTGTAGTACCATCAATTGGGTCTATTATCCATATATTTTTTGTATCTTTATTTTTAATAAATCCAGATTCTTCACTTAAGACAGAAAAATTTTTTTTTGATTTTAATAATTCTTCTATAAGTATTTTTTCAACTTTTTTATCTGCATTGGTTACAAAATCTGAAGGCCCTTTCATAGAAACTTGTAAGTTTTCTACTTCACCAAAATCTCTTATCAATATTTTTGATGCTTTTTCACAAGCCTTGATCATTATATTTAGATTTGGTGAAATAGAATTCATTTAGCTCAAACTTTTTTAATATATTCTATTGTTCTAGTATCAATAATAATTTCATCACCACTTTCTATAAATGGCGGAACTTGTATTTTTAATCCATTTTCTAATATCGCCGGCTTGTAAGATGATGACACTGTTTGCCCTTTTAGAGCAACATCTGTTGTATCCACTTTACAATTAATTTGATTAGGCAATTGTATAGTTAATGGATTTTCATCATAGAAACTAACGCTAATTTCTAAATTTTCACTAAGCATTTTACCTTTTTCACCAATCAAGCTTTTCTTGATATTAATTTGTTCAAAAGATTTTGGATCAATAAAAAAATAATTTTCTTCATCTTCATATGAATAACTCAATTTCTTTTCTTCAACAGATGCTTTCTCAATAGATTCGTTGGACCTAAATCTTTCATTTATTTTTGTATTCTTATTAAGACTCTTCATTTCAACTTGTGCGAACGCTCCACCTTTGCCTGGTTTAACGTGTTGAGTTTTTAGAACTTCCCATAAATCATTTTTGTATTCCAATAACATTCCCACTCTTATTTCATTAGCTGATATTTTCATTTTATCTTTTTTATTGCATCACTTGGTTTATAAGTTTTATTTTTCCAAATGTAGCTTGAAATAGCTAAAAAGTTTGCCTTATTCAATAAAAGTTTTTTATAATTATTTAATTTTATACCACCAATCACTACTATCGGTATTTTTGTAATCTTTTTTGTATATTTTAGTAGTTTAATTGAAGCTTTATATTTTACTCTTTTTGTCTTTGTATTAAAAAAAGCTCCAATTGCTATATAGTCAGCCTTATTTTTAATTGCTTTATGAATAAGGATCTTAGAATTATGACATGTTACCCCTATAATTTTATTTTTTAAAATTTTCCTAGCCTTTGTAATTTTCATATCATTTTGGCCTAAATGACATCCATCACAACCTAGTTTGCTAGCTAAAAAAGGGTCATCATTTAAAATAAATTTTACCCTATTTTTTTTACAAATTTTTTTTATTTTTTTGCCTATAGAATAAATTTTATTATTACTTTGTTTTTTTATTCTTAGTTGAAAAAATTCAACTTTATTAGTTTTTAAAATTTTATCTAGTTGAAATAAAAAATGAGGAATTCGTATATCGTTTGGAGAAATTAGGTAAATAAATTTTTTATTACTTTTAATTTTTTTCAAGACTTTCTGACCAATTACCCTGAGAAGCTAATGAGCACATTTTTGCCCTGTGATTAAAAATTTTTTGAGTTCCTTCAATATTTTTTATATCTCTCGACCAAAATTTTAATGCACTTTGTTGTAAAGCTCTTCCATAGGAATAAGTCATTACAAAATTAGTATCATTTATTAAATTTATACTATTTAAATTTTTTGTAGCATCAATTTCAGATTGACCACCCGATAAAAAAGTAATCCCTGGAACTTCTGTGGGTACTGAGATTTTTAAACACTTAAGGGTAAGCTCTGCTACTTTTTTAGTGGTTATATTTTTTTTTGACTCTGAGCCAGGTAAAATCATATTTGGTTTTAGAATTGTACCTTTTAAGTCAACTTTATGTTTTAACAGTTCGTCGTAACATTTCTTTATAACTTCTGATGTTTTGTTAAAGCATTCTTCGGCTCCGTGATTGCCATCCATTAAAACTTCTGGTTCAATAATTGGAACCATTCCACATTCTTGAACTAATGCTGCATATCTAGCTAGAGCATGAGCATTTGAATAAATAGAGAGTTTACTTGGATAATTTTCTGAAATTATATAAACAGCTCTCCATTTAGTGAATCTTGCACCAAGCTTATAATATTCCAGGAGTCTATCCCTAAGTCCATCTAATCCTTCTGTAATCTTTTCTTCTGAAGAATTTGCTAAAATTTTAGCTCCTGTATCAACTTTAATACCAGGTATTGCACCAGTATTGAATATTAACTCGGGAATTTTTTTTTTTGATAAACTACTTTGTTTTATTGTTTCATCATACAAAATCACTCCGCCAATATAATTCTTCATAGCATCGGATGAAAAAAGAGTTTCTCTGAATAAAAGCCTATTTTTAGAAGTAGAAGTAACACCAACTGACTCAAGACGTTTAGTCATTGTTCCTGTACTTTCATCAGCCGCTAAAATTCCCTTGCCTTTTCCGATGATTTTTTTTACGATATTATTCAATTCATTCATTAGTTTAATGCCTTTATACCAGGAAGATCTTTTCCTTCAAGAAATTCTAAAAATGCTCCACCAGCAGTTGAAACAAAATCAAAATCATCAGTTAACTCAAAATTGTTAAGAACAGCTACAGTATCTCCACCCCCGGCAACACAATAAATTTTATTTTGTTTTTTTCTATTAACAATTTTTTTAGCAATTTCGAAGCTGCCATTAGAAAAATTAGGATTTTCGAAATAACCTGCTGGACCATTCCAAAGAATTGTACTCGAACTGTTAATGATGTCTTGAATTAAACTAATTGTTTTTGGACCTATGTCTAAAATCATATCATCGCTAGATAATTCATCTACATTTTTAATTATAGATTTATCGTCTTTACTTTTTCCAGTACCGACATCTAATGGAAAAATAATTTTACAATTATTTTTTTGTGAAAGATTAAAAATATCATCAATTATATTTTCACAATTTTCTTCATAAATTGATTTTCCAATCTCATAATTTTTAAATTTAAGAATATTATTAGCCATTCCACCTACAAAAATAATATTTTCAAATTTATTAATTAAATTTTTTATTACACTTATCTTAGTAGAAATTTTAGAGCCTCCAATTATGCATGAAATTGGTCTTTTAATGTTATCAGTTATTCTTTTTAACGAATTCACTTCTGTCACAAGCTGAATTCCACAGTATGATGGTATAAAATCGGTTATTGAGTGGACAGAAGCATGCTTTCTGTGCGAACAAGAAAATGCTTCATTGACGTAAATATCAGCAAGTCTTGCTAGTTTCTTTGCAAAGTCCGTGTCATCATTTTCTTCTTCTTTATAAAATCTTAAATTTTCCAGCATAACTATATTGCAATTTTTGTTTAAAAAATCTTCTATTTTTATCTCATTTATTTTTTGATTTATTAATATAATTTCTTGATCTAATTTTTTAACTAGATCATCACGAACAGGTTTTAAAGAAAGTTCATTTACTATTCTTCCTTTTGGTCTACCAATATGCGAAAGTATGATTATTTTTGCGTTTTTTTTTAATAAGTAATCTAAGGTAGGAATAATTTTATCAATTCTATTTGTATCAACAATTTTTTTTCCATTGAGGGGAACATTTAAATCAAGTCTGATCAAAACTTTTTTTTGATTTAAATCTAAATCTTTACTTTGAATACTTTTCATTAAATTTTTTTATGAACGTACTCTACCAAATCACACATCCTACATGAAAAACCCCATTCATTATCGTACCACGCAGAGATTTTACCCATTTTTTTTCCAATTACATTTGTTAAGCTCGCATCAACAACTGCAGAAAATAGACTATGATTAAAGTCAACTGAGACTAATTTTTCATTAGTAATATTTAGAATTCCTTTTAAACTTTTTTTAGATTCAGTGGCAAAAGTATTATTTATTTCTTTTATAGTTAAATTTTTATTTGTACAAAAAACGAGTTCAATAATAGAGACATTAGGGGTAGGAACCCTCATTGCAATACCTTCGAGTTTTCCTTTAAGCGAAGGTATAATCTCTCCAATTGCTTTTGAGGCTCCGGTAGATGTTGGAACAATAGATTGACTTGCTGATCTAGCTCTCCGGGGATCCTTATGTGAATTGTCCAGTATTCTTTGGTCACTTGTAAAAGCATGTATTGTTGTCATAAACCCTTTTTCAATTTTAAATTTGTCATTTAATATCTTAACCACCGGAGCCAAACAGTTTGTTGTGCATGAAGCTGCAGATATAATTTTATCGTTTTTACCTAAAGTATTCTCATTAACTCCATACACAATTGTTTTATCAGAATTTTTGCATGGTGCTGACACTATAACTTTTTTAGCTCCATTTTTTAAATGAGATATAAGTTTATCTTTAGAATTAAATTTCCCTGTACACTCTAATACAACATCAATATTATTTTTCTCCCATTTAATGTTTTGAATATCTGTTTCTTGGGTAAAAGGTATTTTATTACCATCAATTATAATATTTTTTTTATCAAAATTTATTTTAGATTTAAACTGACCATGTATAGAATCGTATTTTAATAAGGATGCACTAACTTCAGAATCTGATCTATTATTTATATGTGCAATTTTAATGTTTTTATATTTATTTTCAAAAACAGCCCTAATAACCATTCTTCCAATTCTACCAAGTCCATTAATTCCTATTTTTATCGTCATAATCTTATTTGTTGTTAATCATTTTTTTGGTCGAGTCGACTATATCCTCTGCAGTTAATTTAAAATTTTTATAAATATCTTTATAAGGTGCACTTTTACCAAAATTATTTACCCCAAATGAAATGCCTTTACTTCCAACATATTTTTTCCAGCAATCGGTTGTACCAGCTTCAATTGAGATTTTATTTTTAGTTTCGTTTAAAATCTCATCTTTATATTCATCATTCTGTTTATCAAATAATTCATGACAAGGAACAGAAATAACTTTTGAGTAAATGTTTTCTGTGGCAAGTTTATGACAAACTTCTATTGCTAATGAAACTTCAGATCCAGAGGCAAATATTGAACAATTAATAATTTTTTCACTTCTTATTACTTCGTACGCTCCTAAAGAACACTTGTTATTAGACGAATATTCCTTTCTAATTGGATTAACTTTTTGACGAGTTAACGCTAAAATACTTGGAGTATTTTTGCTATTTAAAGCTAATTGCCAACATTCTATTGTTTCAATCGAGTCCGCTGGCCTTAAAACATTTAAATTGGGAATTGATCTTAAACCAGATAGTTGCTCGATAGGTTGATGTGTTGGACCATCTTCTCCTAAACCAATTGAATCATGTGTCATTACATAAACTACTCTCAATCCCATTAATGCTGACAAACGTATCGAAGGTTTGCAATAATCACTAAAAATTAAAAAAGTACCTCCATAAGGTATTATCCCACTATGCAAAGCAAGGCCATTCATGATACCTGCCATAGCATGTTCCCTAACCCCATAATGAATATAGTTACCTTTAAAATTATTTTTTTTTATTGGTATATGATTTTTTGTTTTAGTATTATTTGATCCCGCTAGGTCTGCTGACCCACCAATTATTAACTTATTTACTCTAACTATCTCATTTAATATATTTTCAGATGATTTTCTTGTAGCAATTGAAACTAGGTTTTGAATTGTCTTCTTTTTTTCTTCAATAAAAATTTTTTTCAATTCGGAATTAAAATTATTATTAATTTTTAATTTTACTTTTTTATATTTTTGGTTCCATTCATCCTCATATTTTTTACCTCTAGAGCCTATTTTTTTCCATTCATTTAAAATTTCATTAGGTATATCAAAAGGTTTATAACTCCACTTTAATTTTTTTCTAACCAAGCTTATTTCCTCTTCACCTAGTGGACTTCCATGAACTGAAGCTTTCCCCGATTTATTTGGTGAACCAAAACCAATTGTTGTTACACAAGATATAACTGTTGGCTTTTTTGCACTTTGAACTTTTTTTAAAGCTTTAAATATTTGTTTTTCATTATGCCCATCAATTTTTATATAATCCCATCCATAAGAATTAAATCTTTTTTTATAATCATCAGACACAGCGAGATTAGTAGGACCATCAATTGAAATTGAATTATTATCAAATAGCATTATTAAGTTTTTTAATTTTAGGTGCCCAGCCAAACTCAAAGCTTCATGACTTATACCTTCCATCAAACATCCATCACCAGCTAGCACATATGTTTTATGATTAAAAAGCTCTTTACCAAATTTCTCTTTATAAATTTCTTCTGCTATCGCAAAACCAACTGCGTTTGATATTCCTTGACCCAAGGGACCGGTAGTTGTTTCAATACCTGAATTTGGATGATATTCAGGATGACCAGCACAAATAGAGTCTAACTGCCTGAAATTTTTTATATCTTTTAATGAAATACTTTTATAACCAGTCAAATATAATAAAGAGTATAAAAGCATTGACCCATGCCCTGCTGATAAAATAAATCTATCTCGATTTAACCAATTTGGATTTTGCGGATTGAATTTAAGAAAATCTTTAAATAAAACAGTAGCAACGTCGGCCATTCCCATAGGCAAACCCGGATGACCTGAATTTGCCTTCTCAACTGCATCAATTGACAGAAATCTTACAGCATTTGACAAGTTTTTATGTTGCTTACTCAATAATAATCCTATCTAGACTAAGAAGACTCAATTTAATAATATAAATATATATATATGAAAACTTTCAATGAAAAAGAAGAAAAACTTAATTTTGCACTAAAGAAATTAAAAAATTTAAAGTTAACAAACCCAAAATTAAAAGAGCACTCAGCACATTTGTCAAATCAAAGAAATCAATTAGAAATTGAAAAAAAGGAAATAGAGCAAAAGTACCAGGTTCTTCTTTCTGAGCATGACAGTTTAAAACAGAAAATCAAACAGGAGAATCAATCTCAGAGAGATAAAGAACTCATATTTAATGAAAAAATTGATGAATTAAATCAAGAAACAGATATTTTGTTAGAAGAAGTAGATAAATGGCAAACGTAAACATTAAATTTAATGGAAAAGAATTCCTTCTTTCTTGTGATGATGGACAAGAGGAACATTTAGAAGAGCTATCTTTAGTATTAAATAAAAAATTTGAGGAATTAAAAAAAAATTTAGGCAATATAGGTGAGAATAAGCTTCTTTTAATAACTTCAATTAAAATAATGGATGAGTATTTTGAGACTATGAAAAAAATAGATAACAAGAAAAAAGAATTAGAATTACTGAAAAATAAATTTATAGATTTAAAGAAATTAGTCTATGAATATAAAGACAATAAAGAGAATGAAATCAAAGAACTAATGAGCAATCAAGAAAGTTTAAAAAAGGAAATTGATGAAGTAAATAAAAATTATTCTAAGATTATAGACGATACCACAAAACAAATAGATGATTTTGTTGAAAAAATAAGTCTAGAAAATTCTGTTCAATAAATTGTGTCAAAAAATCAATTAAGAAAAAAAATTCTAAAAATCAGAGAAAAAAATTATTATCGCAATAAACTTAATGTAGATAGAATTTTAAATATAGTAAAAAATTGTAAAAAAAATAAAAAAGTTATTGGATGTTATTTTGCGGTAAATTTTGAAGTAAATACAGATAGACTTATTGAAGTTTTAGATAAAAAAAAATTTATTATTTGCTTACCAGTTATAAAAAAAAATAAAGAAATGGAATTTTATAGATATAAAAAAAATGATCCTCTGTACGTGAATAAATATGGAATACCAGAACCTAAGCAGAAAAAAAAAATGATACCAGATATCCTTTTAATTCCAATAGTTGCATTTGATAAAGAGCTAAACAGATTGGGCTACGGAGGTGGTTTTTATGATCGTTATTTAAAAAAAACTACTAAACAAAAGATTTTTAAGATTGGATTAGCCTTATCATGCCAAAATGTAAAAAAAATTCCAATAGAAAAATTTGATAAAAAAATGGATGCAATAATAACTGAGAAAAAGATTTATATTTAAAAAATGAGAATTTTATTTTTAGGAGATGTAGTGGGTCCATCAGGGTGTAAAGCAATTGAAGAAAATTTGAAATATCAAATAATAAAAAATAAAATTGATTTTGTAGTTGTAAATGGAGAGAACGCAGGAGAAGGTGGGGTTGGAATTACAGAAAAAATTTCAGAAGATTTTTTTAATTATGGTGTTGATGTAATAACAACTGGAAACCACGTGTGGGATGAAAAAGAAACTGCTGAATATATATCAAAAGAAAACAGACTTTTAAGACCTCATAATTTAATCTCGCCGTCTCCAGGAAAAGGTTTTGAAATATATAAATCAAAAAATGGTTTTAAAATTGGTGTATTAAATCTTATGGGAAATATTTTTATGAAAAAATGTGAAAATGTTTTTGAATCTGCAAAAAAATTTGTTTTACAAAATACACTCAAAAAAAATTATGATTTTTTAATTGTAGACTTTCACGGAGAGACAACTAGTGAAAAGATGGCAATAGGTCATTTTTTAGATGGTAAAGCAACATTAGTTATTGGAACTCATACGCATGTTCCAACTAATGATACTCGAATTTTAAAAAATGGAACAGCATACCAAACTGATGCAGGAATGTGCGGCGATTATGATTCTGTTATTGGAATGAATAAAGAAAATTCTATTAATAAATTTTTTAGACTTGAAGCAAAAAAACATTTTCCAGCCGAAGGTAAAGGAACCTTATCAGGTGTTATTGTGGATTGTAATGATGAAACTGGATTAGCAAATGATATAAGTAGCTTTATTCTTGGAGTAGACTTAAAAAATACAAATTAATTATGGCAGGACATTCTCATTGGGCAGGTATAAAGCATAAAAAAGGAAAGGCTGACAAACAAAGATCTAAAATTTTCTCAAAATTATCAAAAGAAATCACTGTTGCTGCTAAGCTCGGTGATAATGACCCTGACATGAATCCTAGACTTAGATCTGCAATTCAAGCCGCAAGATCAGCCAATATGCCTAAAGACAATATAGAGAGAGCTATAGATAAATCTTCCAATAATGATATTCAAAATTTTGAAAATATGAGGTACGAAGGTTTTGGACCTGAAAAGATAGCTGTGATAATTGAAACACTTACGGATAATAAAAATAGAACTGCTTCTAAAATTAGAACAATTTTTCAAAAAAATGGAGGAAATCTTGGCACTACAGGATCAGCTTCTCATAATTTTAAACAAGTGGGTGTAATAAAGATTAGTTTAGCTGAAATTTCAGAGGAAAAAATAATAGACCTTGCAATAAACTCTGGTGCGGAGGACTGTTTTACTAATAAAGATTATCATGAGATACATTGTAAAAAAAATGAAATTTATGATGTTAAAAAAAAACTTGAAGTTTCTATTAATAATTTTGTTTCCACAGAGCTTGAATGGATACCACTAAATAGTGTAATTATCTCAAAAGATAAAATCGATGAAGTAAAAGATTTTTTAGAAAGTCTAGACAATGAGGATGATATACAAAATATATTTACAAATTTAAAAATGGTTAGTAATTAATGATGATTATCGGAATTGACCCAGGTATTTCTGGAGCTATTTGTTTTATGGAAAATGGAAAAATTATTGACGTTATTGAAATGCCGAATATGACAGACGGGAAAAAAAATAAGAAACAGGTGAATGGATCTCAAATTTTTAATGAAATTTCATTCAAAATAAAAGACTTAAAAAAAGATAATATTAAAGTAGTAATCGAACATGTATCAGCTATGCCAGGCCAGGGAGTGACAAGTATGTTTAACTTTGGACAATCATTTGGAATATTAAAAGGTATTTGTTCTGCAATGAGTTTACCCATGTATTTTGTAAGACCTGCAAAATGGAAGAAATATTTTAATTTAATTAATACTGAAAAAGACGCCAGCAGGACTAAAGCGATAGAAATATTTCCTTATTATTCAGTCAATTTATCTAAGAAAAAGGATGCAAATAAAGCTGATGCCATGCTTATTGCGAGTTATTTTCATGAAACTTTAAGATTAGAATAGGTAGATTTATTCAAATCAGTCAAATTGATGACACAATTAAGTGGGAAATAATTTTATGGAAGCTGATATAGCATCACAAACAGTTGGTTTAGCCAGTAACACGGACTTTTCACTTATACAGTTATTTATAAGAGCAGATATAATTGTTAAATCTGTAATACTAATTCTTATAGCATGCTCAGTTTATTCGTGGGCAATAATTATTGAAAAAGTAAAGTTATTTAAAAAAATTAATTTATCTTCAGAGGAATTTGAAGAGAGATTTTGGAAATCTAAGTCTGCGGAATCATTTTATAACAATATTCCAAAAAATATAGATGATCCTATGGCATTAGTTTTCAAAGCTTCTATGGAAGCTGCATTAAAAACAAGATCGAAATCTCAACTTAACGATAGATTATCTAACATGCTTCAAATTAATATCGAAAAACAAATGAATAAAATCGAAAAAAGTTATACTTTTTTAGCCACTGTAGGATCGACAGCACCTTTTATTGGTTTGTTTGGAACTGTGTGGGGCATCATGAATTCATTTCAATCAATAGCAATATCAAGAAATACTAGTTTGGCAATTGTTGCACCAGGCATAGCAGAAGCCCTTTTTGCAACTGCACTAGGTTTGTTAGCTGCTATACCAGCGGTAGTAGCATATAACAAATTTAATAGTGACTCAAAAAAGTATTCTCAGAGATTAGAAAACTTCTCAAAGAGATTTTTAACAATTATTTAAATGTCTTTTAATTTTAAAAGATCTTCCAAAGAGCCAATGAGTGAAATAAACGTTACACCATTTGTAGATGTAATGTTAGTTCTTCTAATCATATTCATGGTAACAGCACCTTTGTTAACTGTTGGTGTTCAAGTAGATTTACCAGAAAGTTCTGCAGACTCTTTACCTGAAGAACAGGAACCTTTAACTTTAACTATTAATTCAAAGGGTGAAATTTTTATTCAAGAATCAAAAGTTGAATATGAGAAAATTATTGCAAAAATATTAGCGGTATCAAAAAATAGAACGGATACTAGAATTTATGTAAGGGGTGATAAAACTATAAACTACGGTCGTGTACTAGAAGTTATGGGCATGCTTTCAGGTTCGGGATTTACCAAGGTAGCATTAATCTCAGAACCATATAAAGAAAGGTAATTACTTGGTCAGAAATATTATCATTTCATCTGGCTTTCACTTCATGATAGTATTTATTACTGCATTAAGTTTACCATTTTTGGCAAAAAAACCAATTGATTTACCACCTATAGTATCTGTTGAGCTAATACAAATAAGCGATAAAACAAATATTCCTTTTGCACCAAAAGCTAAAAAAATCATTGAAGAGATCAAGAAAAAAGAAGAAGATAAATTGACATCTGCACAAGCACCGCCAAAAAAAGTTAAAAAAGAAAAACCAGATGCTGTACCATTACCAGATGAAAATATTGAAAAAATTAAAAAGATTGAGGAAAAAAAACAAAATCCAGAAAAACTTGACGAAGAAGTGAAGCAAGTCTCTGAATTTGAAAAAAAAGAACTTTTTGATCCAAATAATATTGCTGCATTAATTGATAAATCAAAAGAAGAAACAGCAGAAACTGATAAAAAAACCAATAAAATTACACAATCACAGGATAAAGATTTAAGTTCACTCGGGCTTTCACTAAGTGAGGAAGATGCTTTAAAAGCGCAAATTTTTGGTTGCTGGAGTATTCCTTTAGGATTACCATATAACGAAAACTTATTAGTGAGGATTAAACTGAATTTAAAACCTGATGGGACTGTTGTAAAATCTGAGATATTAGATCATGCAAGAATGAATAAACCAGGACAAGGATTTTATAAAGTGCTTGCAGAAAGTGCTTTAAGAGCAGTGAAAATGTGTCAGCCTTTGAGAGTTCCAACAGAGGGCTACGAGAGATGGAAGGAATTACAATTAAATTTTGATGCTAGGGAGATGTTAGAAGGATGATAAAATATTTGAGATATATACTAATTTTTTTTATTTTTGCTCCTACTTCAACTTTAGCTTTAATAGAAGTTGATATTACAAGAGGAAATCTTAATCCATTGCCAGTTGCAGTATCTCCATTATCAATTGATGCAAAGTCAAACGATGAATTAAAAAAAATTCTAAAAAAAAAAGATATTGGGTCGGAAATTTCAAAAGTTGTTGAGAATAATTTGTTAACATCAGGATTATTTAATCCTTTAGATAAAGATGCCTTTCTACAAAAGGCAGATATTGCCCATCTTAAACCTAGATTTGAAGACTGGGCATTGATTAAAGCGCAAGCATTAATTACAGGAAAAGTAATTTATTCTGATGAAAAATTAAGAGTTGAATTTAGACTTTGGGATGTTTTGGCTGGAAAAGAAATGATGGCTTTAGCATTTACAACTGTACCAACAAACTGGAGAAGAGTAGGACATATAATTACAGATAAAGTTTATGAAAGACTGACAGGTGAAAGAGGATATTTTGATACTCGTATTATATACGTAGCTGAAGAGGGACCAAAAACAAAAAGAATAAAAAAATTAGCAATCATGGATCAAGATGGTTTTAATACAAAATATTTAACTCTTGGTAACGAGTTAGTTTTGACACCTAGATTTAATCCAACAAATCAAATGGTTACTTATTTATCCTACTTTAGAAATCTTCCTAGAGTTTATCTTTTAGATATAGAAACTGGAATACAAGAAGTTGTAGGAGATTTTCCAGGAATGACTTTTGCTCCAAGGTTTTCTCCAGATGGTAAAAAAATTATAATGAGTTTTGCAATGGATGGAAATTCAGACATCTATACCATGGACTTAGAAAACAGAGTTGTAGAGAGGATCACTAATCATCCATCAATAGACACCTCTCCCTCATACTCTCCAGATGGAAAATATATTTGCTTTAATTCTGATCGGAGTGGTTATCAACAGATTTATGTTATGAGAAGTGACGGCTCAAAAGTAAAAAGAATTTCTTTTGGAAAAGGTCTGTATGGAACCCCTGTTTGGTCTCCAAGGGGAGACTTAATAGCTTTTACAAAACTTCACAAAAAAAAATTTTATATAGGGGTAATGAGAACAGACGGATCTGGCGAAAGACTTTTAACTGAAAACTACTATCAAGAAGCTCCATCTTGGTCACCAAATGGAAGAGTGTTAATTTTCTATAGGGAAACAAAGTCAGATTCTGAAGGAAAAGGATTTTCTGCAAAATTGTGGTCTATTGATTTAACGGGCTACAATGAGAGATTGGTGGATACAGAAACTGATGCTTCAGACCCATCTTGGTCGTCTTTATTAAGTAATTAGTATTAAATAGTTGATTTTTATACTTGAAACATTTAATTAGTTGTGAAAAACTTAAAATATTCAAATAAGGAGTAGTTAATGATTTTAACGAAAATTTTAAAGAACGCATTTTTAATAATGCTAACAAGTTTAGTACTTTCTGCTTGTGCAACTAAAAAAGTTACAAATCAAATGCAGGGCGATGTTTACACTGGAAAAGACACGGTTGAATACTTAGCATCTGGAGTTGCTGATAGAGTTTTCTTTGCAACTAATGAATCAGTGTTAACTACTGCTTCAAGAGAAACTTTAAGAAAGCAAGCAGCTTGGTTGAGAAAGAATTCAAAAATAAACATTGTACTTGAAGGTCATGCTGACGAAAGAGGAACTAGAGAATATAACTTAGCTCTGGGTGAGAGAAGAGCTAATTCAGCAAAAGATTATTTAATGACATACGGAATTTCTGGAAATAGAATTTCAGTAATTAGTTACGGTAAAGAGAGACCAGTTGACTCAGGATCAAATCCTTTAGCTTGGTCAAAAAATAGAAGATCAGTATCTGTAAAAGCAAACTAATAAAAAACTTTTAAAGACCCTGGAGTAAAATACCAGGGTCTTTTTTTTGCCATCATTATAATTACAAATAAATCAAATGACTAATTTTAAAAAGATCAATGTACTATTTCTATTAGTAATTTCGATTTTTGTATCAAAATTATCTTATGCTGACTCTCATAATTTAATAGAAACTTTAAAAATTATTCAACAAGATCTAAAGACATTAGAAAAAGCAGTTTACTCAAATTCACAAAGTACAAATTCAAATAATAATGTATCATTAATGGATCAAAATTCAGAGGAAGTCTTAACAAGACATCTATTAAAACTTTCTGAGATTGAAAATCAATTTCAACAACTAACTAATAAATTTGAAGAAATTAATTTTAAATTAGACAAATTATCAAGTAGGCTTTCAAAGGCACAAGCAGATAATCAAATGAGATTTCAGCAACTAGAGTCCGGATCTATTGAAATAAATACTGAAAAAAAAGTTACTAGTTCTAAAAATGATAATAAAGACTCTTTACCGGGGTCATCTGAACCTCAGGACTTAGGATCTATATCTTATAAAGATAACGAGACAAAACTTGAAGAACAACAAATACAATCGATTGATAGCACTGGCACGGTTGTGACGGAGACATTTATTTCTGAAGAAAAAATTTTACCGGAAGGAAGTCCATCAAAGCAATATGAATTTGCGACAAGTTTTTTAAAGGTAGGAGACTATAATATGGCAGAAAGAGCATTTAGAGAATTTGTAAATACAAATCCAGATCATAATTTAGCAGGTAATGCACAATATTGGTATGCTGAAACATTTAGAATAAGACAATTATTCACTGATGCTGCCTCTGCATACTTAGAGGGTTATCAAAAATATCCCAAAAGCGAGAAGGCTCCTATAAATTTATTAAAACTTGGTGTATCATTAGTTCAAATTGGAGAAAAAGATCAAGGTTGTTTAATGATAACAGGTGTTAAAGAACAATACCCAAAAGCTAATCAATCTGTTCTTCAAAAAGCAAAATATGAAGAAAAAAAGTTTGAATGTAAAAAAGATAAATCATAGCCTTTTAAATAATTTTTTAAATCAAGATTCAATAAGAGTAGTTTTTAAAAAATTCAAAACAAAAATAAGTACTAATGAAAATTACTTAGTGGCTGTATCTGGGGGGCCAGATAGTCTGGCTTTAGCTTTTTTAGCGAAATGTTTTGAAAACAAATATAATTCAAAGTTTAATTATTGTCATATTGATCATAAACTGAGACCTGAATCCTCAAAAGAAGCTTTAAAGGTAGTTAGAATATTAAAAAAAATAAATATTAACTGTAAAGTTATAAAATGGAGAGGCAAAAAACCAAAGTCAAATATACAATCAATTGCTAGGCTAAATAGATACTCTTTACTGGCAAAGGAGTGTTTAAAAATTAAGTCTAAAAATATCTTATTAGCTCATCATAAGGACGATTTAGGTGAAAATTTCTTTATAAGAATGTTAAGAGGAAGTGGATTAAAAGGATTAGTTTCAATGGGGGAAAGTTCTAAATTAAATAAAATAAATTGTATAAGACCACTTCTTGACTTTAATAAAAATGAACTTAAAAGAATATCATTAAAAGTTTTTAGTACTTTTATCAAAGACTCTTCAAATTTTGATAATTCTTTTAAAAGAATAAGAATACGAAATTTATTACAAAAATTAAAATTAGAAGGTTTAGATGAAAAAAAGCTAAATTTGACTATTAAAAATTTAACAAATGCAAATAGTGCATTGGACTATTATTCAAAAAAAAATATCAAAGATAACTCATTCTTTGATTTAAATAATAATAGGGCAGTTTTAAACAAAAATTTTTTCTATCAGCCTAAGGAAATTATTTTAAGGTCATTAACAAAAATAATTCAAAAAATTGGAAAAAAATACTACCCACCTAGAGGTAAAAGCGCTTGTAATCTTATTGATGAGCTTAAAGTTAGCCCAAAATTAAAAAATATGACCCTTGGGGGCTGTTTATTTAAAAAAGTCAATGAAACCATTATAATTTCATCGGAAAGAGGTTAAAATAGATACTTGTTTAATTTTTAATAATTCTTATCTTATAACTATGAATTTTAGAAATTTAGCAATGTGGGCAATTATAGTTTTTCTTACAATAGGTCTCTATAATATGTTCAAAAATCCACAGAGTTCAACAACCACCTTAGAAAAGATTAATTTCTCAACTTTCTTAACTGAAGTTGAAAACGGAAGAGTTATGCAAGTTGAAATAAAAGGAAACAATATTAGTGGCGTTCTTTCTGATGGCAACAGATTCTCAACCTACTCTCCAAATGATCCAAACTTAATTCAGAAATTATCTGACAAAGGAGTAAGCATTACCGCAGCCCCGTTAGATGAAAAAATGCCATCTTTATTCGGTGTTTTATTGTCATGGTTTCCCATGCTTCTTTTAATTGCAGTATGGATATTTTTTATGAGACAGATGCAAGGAGGAAAAGGTGGAGCAATGGGATTTGGTAGATCTAAAGCAAAAATGATGAATGAATTAAAAGGCAAAGTTACTTTTAGTGATGTTGCTGGAGTTGAAGAAGCAAAAGAAGAGGTCGAAGAAGTTGTTGAATTTTTAAAAGACCCAAGAAAATTTAGTAGACTTGGCGGTAAAATTCCTAGAGGATGTCTCCTTGTTGGTCCCCCAGGAACAGGAAAGACATTATTAGCACGAGCAATAGCTGGAGAAGCAGGAGTTCCATTTTTTACAATATCGGGATCTGATTTTGTAGAGATGTTTGTTGGAGTGGGTGCATCTCGAGTAAGAGATATGTTTGAACAAGGTAAAAAACACTCTCCATGTATTATATTTATAGATGAAATAGATGCAGTTGGAAGAAGTCGAGGAGCGGGCCTAGGTGGAGGAAATGATGAGAGAGAACAAACTTTAAACCAATTATTAGTTGAAATGGATGGTTTTGAAACTAATGAAGGAGTTATAATAATTGCCGCAACAAACAGACCTGATGTTTTAGACCCCGCATTATTAAGACCTGGTAGGTTTGATAGACAAGTTGTTGTATCTAACCCAGATATAATTGGAAGAGAAAAAATACTTAAAGTGCATGTAAAAAAAATATCTATGTCACCAGATGTTAATTTGAGAACGATTGCAAGGGGAACACCTGGTTTTTCAGGAGCTGATTTAGCAAATCTTGTTAACGAGTCTGCCTTATTAGCAGCAAGGAAAAATAAAAGAATTGTTACATTTCAAGAATTTGAAGAAGCCAAAGATAAAGTGATGATGGGAGCAGAAAGAAGATCAATGGTAATGACTGAAGATGAAAAGAAATTAACTGCTTATCATGAAGGAGGACATGCATTAGTTTCTTTCAATATGCCAAGTTATGACCCAATTCATAAAGCTACTATAATACCTAGGGGTAGAGCTTTAGGTATGGTGATGAATTTACCCGAAAGAGATAAACATGGACACTCAATAAAATATTTAAAAGCTAGATTAGCGGTTTGTTTTGGAGGACGAGTTGCGGAAGAATTAATTTTTGGAAAAGATAATATATCTACAGGTGCAGGTGGTGGTAGTGGTTCAGATATAAATCAAGCTACTCAATTAGCTCGAGCGATGGTTACAAAATATGGTATGAGTGAGGAATTAGGTCCGGTTGAATATGGTGAAAATCAAGAAGAGGTTTTTCTAGGCAGATCTGTAACTCAAACGCAGAGTGTTTCAGAGGCAGTAGCACAAAAAATTGATAAAGAAATTAGAAAGCTAGTAGACGAGGGTTACAATCAAGCCAAAAAGATATTAACTGAAAAAGTTGATGATTTACATAAAATAGCTAAGGCTTTATTAACTTATGAAACATTAACAGGGGAAGAAATAGAAAATATTGTTAATAAAAATATTTATCCCGCAAATAAGGAAAACCTCAAATCAGATGAAAGTGATCAAAGTTCCGCTTTAGGATCAATAGGACTAAAACCAAAGATAGTTCATTAAAATATAATGGAGAAATGTTACACAAGGGCGTGTAATTTCTTTTATGGTAAAAATTCACTTGAAAAAGTAAAAAGCAAAAAGGCACTTCCCTTAAGCGGAAATAATCGTATTTCATTTGATAACATAGAAATTATCACAAAAAAAGGATGTAAGACTTATCATATTAAAAGCATTAATAAATTAAATAAAAAATTAAAGAATAAAATTAAATTAGATATAGTAAAAATTACTAAAAAAAAACTTTTTAAAAAATTAAGTTTTTTTGATTTGCCTATATTAATGGGAGTAATTAATTTAACTCCTGATAGTTTCTCAGATGGTGGAAAGTATAATAGAAAAAATTTAGCCTTTAAGCGTGCGAAATATTTAATTAGTAAAGGATGTAAAATAATTGATATAGGCGGTGAGTCCACAAGACCAGGTGCTAAGAATGTTGAGACAAGCATTGAATGGCAAAGAATTCTTGAATCATTAAAAAAAATAAAAAAATTAAATAAAGCTATTTCAGTCGATACTAGAAAAAGTATTATAATGGAAAAAGCCATTAAAAAGAAAATTAATATTATTAACGATGTGTCGGGACTTAGTTATGATGAAAATACAATTAAGGTTTTAAAAAAATCAAAGGTCCCTTTTATTATTCATCATTCTCAGGGTAACCCCCAAACAATGCAAAAAAAACCTAGATACCAGAATGTACTTATTGAAATATTTGAGTTTTTTGAAAATAAAATAAAAGAACTCAGAAAGTCTGGAATATCTCATAATAATATTATTTTAGATCCAGGAATAGGATTTGGTAAAAACTTGAAACATAATATTACTTTAATAAAGAAGATTTCACTTTTTCATTCACTTGGTTTCCCTATAATGATTGGAACTTCCAGAAAAAGATTTATAAAAGATTTATCTGGAATTAATGATAGTAAAGAAAGATTAGGAGGAACTATTTCATCAAGTATATATGCAATGATGCAAGGCGTACAGATACTTAGAGTTCACGATATAAATGAAATAAATCAAAGTTTAAAAGTTTTTAAATCACTTATCTAAATAAATAATGTCAAAAAAATATTTTGGAACTGATGGAATAAGAGGAAAAGTTAATAATGGAAATATTAATGGTGAAATGTTTTTTAAGTTCGGTCTAGCAGCAGGAACTTATTTTAAAAATTTGAAAAAAGTAAAACAAACAGCGATTATTGCAAAAGATACAAGATTATCAGGTTATACTTTAGAGCCCGCTTTGGTCTCTGGGCTTACCTCAGCAGGTATGCACGTTTATACTTTGGGTCCTTTGCCTACCAATGGACTAGCAATGTTAACAAAAAGAATGAGTGCTAATATGGGCATTATGATTACAGCTTCCCATAATCCTTACTATGATAATGGACTAAAATTATTTGGACCCGATGGTTTAAAATTATCCGATAAAATAGAAAAAAAAATAGAAAGATTAATAGATTCAAAAATAATTAAAAATTTATCAAAACCTGAGTCTTTAGGTAGGGTTAAAAGACTAGAGGATGCTAATGACAGATATATAAAAATATTAAAAAATAATTTCCCAAAAAACTTTAGTCTAAAAGGGATAAAAATTGCAATAGATTGTGCTAATGGAGCTGGCTATAAATCAGGACCAAAATTATTAAGATCCTTAGGTGCAAAAGTTTATCAAATTGGAACATCACCAAATGGTTTAAATATAAATCAAAATTGTGGATCTACTTTTCCAAATCATATTAAAAAGCTAGTTAAAAAAAACAAAGTTGATTTAGGTATATCATTAGATGGTGATGCAGATAGAGTTATTTTATGTAATGAAAAAGGTAAAATTATTGATGGTGACCAAATAATTGCAATGTTAGCCAGTAGATGGAAAAGAAAAGGAATCCTTAAAGGAGGGGTGGTTGGAACACTTATGTCAAATTATGGTTTGCAAAAATTTTTTAACAATCAAAAAATTAAATTTGTCAGAGCTCAGGTTGGTGACAGATATGTTAAAGAGAAAATGAAAAATAAAAATTTTAATTTAGGGGGAGAACAGTCTGGTCATATAATTTTAGGTAAATTTGCCACAACAGGTGATGGTTTGCTTGTAGCACTTGAAATATTATTTTCTCTGAGAAAAGGTAAAAAAGCGAGTGAAATTTTTAATAATTTTAAAATTACGCCACAAATATTAATTAACGTTAACGTCAAAGACAAAAACATTATCAATTCAAAAAAATGTAAAATTGCTATTAAAAAAGCTGAAAAAATTATTAAGGGCCATGGAAGAATGTTAGTGAGAAAATCTGGAACTGAGCCAAAAATAAGAATTATGGGAGAGTCTGAAAATAAAAATTTATTAAGAAAATGTATTAAAATAGTCAAAAGGACAATCAATTAATTTGAAAATAAAATCGAAAGTACTGATTATAGCTGGTTCAGATTCTTCTGGTGGCGCAGGAATTCAAGCAGATATTAAAACTGTTACTTCTCTCGGCTCTTATGCTATGACCGCAATTACAGCTGTAACATCTCAAAATACTACTGGTTTAAATTCTATAATAAGTATTCCCCCTAAAGAAATCAGTAGTCAAATTGAATTTACCTCTAAAGATATTAAACCTGATGCAATTAAAATTGGAATGCTGCATTCAGGTAAAATAATTTATTCAGTTATTAAATCTCTAAAAAAAATTAAGGTAAAAAAAATTATACTAGATCCTGTAATGGTTGCAAAAGGAGGGACAAAATTAATTGATAATAAATCAATTAATATTTTAAAAAAAGAACTAATAAAAAAAATAAGTTTGATAACACCAAATATTCCTGAAGCAGAAATATTAACAAAAACTAAGATTTATGATTTAGATGATATGATAAAATCTGCTAAAGTGTTAATTACTTTAGGGGCAAAAAATGTTTTGATTAAAGGTGGACATTTAAATAAAAAAATAATTTATGATGTTTTTTTAAATAAAAAAGAATTAAAAGTCTTTAAAAATAAAAAAATAAGATCTAAAAATACTCATGGTACTGGTTGTACTTTATCAAGTGCCATAACTACCTTTTTCTCATGTGGAAAAACATTAAAGAAATCTTGTGAACTTGCAATTAATTATGTTAATCATTCAATAAAGACTAGGCCTAATTATGGTAAAGGCTTTGGACCAATTAACCACTTAAGTAGTATAAAACTAGAAAAAAAATTTAAATGAAAAATGTAGTAGTTGTAGGATCGCAATGGGGAGATGAGGGGAAAGGTAAAATAGTTGATTGGCTCTCAAGTGAAGCTGATGTTGTAGTAAGATTTCAAGGAGGTCATAATGCAGGACATACCTTAGTTATCGATGGTGTAACTTATAAATTAAGATTACTTCCATCAGGAATAGTAAGAAAAAATAAAGTATCAATTATAGGAAATGGAGTTGTTGTAGATCCTTGGGCATTACTAGACGAAATAAAAGAGATTAAGTCGAAAGGGGTAGATGTTAACGAAAATAATTTAATATTATCTGAATCTGCAAATTTAATATTACCATTTCACAGAGAGATGGATGAAATAAGAGAGGATGCAGCTGGAAAAGCAAAAATTGGAACAACAAGAAGAGGTATCGGTCCAGCATATGAGGATAAAGTTGGCAGAAGATCAATAAGAGTAATGGACTTAATTTCTGAAAAAAATTTAGATCATAGATTAGAAACGGTATTAATGCATCATAATGCAATAAGAAAAGGTCTAGGGAAAGATATTTTTAATAAAGATAAACTCAAAAAAGATTTAATAGATATTGCCCCAAAGATATTGAAATATTCAAAGCCAGTTTGGAAAATAGTTAATGATTTTATAGGCCAAGGTAAAAAAATTCTATTTGAAGGAGCCCAAGGCATATTATTAGATGTTGATCATGGAACTTATCCTTTTGTAACTTCATCAAATACTGTTGCGTCATCAGCTGCCACAGGGTCAGGATGTGGACCAGGTACAATAAACTATGTTTTAGGGATAACAAAAGCATACACTACAAGAGTTGGAGAAGGTCCATTCCCTACAGAGTTAAAAGATAAGATAGGAGACGAACTTGGAACAAGAGGGAAGGAGTTTGGAACTGTAACTAGTAGAAAAAGAAGGTGTGGATGGTTTGATGGTGTTTTGGTAAGGCAAACTATTAAAATATCTGGAGTAAACGGAATTGCTTTAACCAAACTTGATGTACTGGATAATTTAAATGAAATAAAAATGTGTGTGGCTTACGAGTTAAATGGAAATAAACTAGATTATTTACCTGCAGCAGTTGATGATCAATTAAAAGTAAAACCAATTTATAAAGTCTTCAAGGGTTGGAAACAATCCACAAAAGGTACAAAAAAATTTAAAGATTTACCTGAAAATGCAAGAAAATATATCAGTGAACTTGAAAAATTTATCGAAACAAAAGTTTCAAGCATATCCACCAGTCCTGAAAGAAATGATACTATTTTAATTGAAGATCCTTTTAATATCTAATTGACAGGTAATAAATTTTTTGATTTTGCAGCATTTAACATATGCTTTTGAAGTTTTTCAAAAGCTTTGTTCTCAATTTGCCTTATTCTTTCTCTACTAATTTTGTATTTTTTACTCAAATCCTCCAGAGTAAGAGGATTATCTGTAAGTCGTCTTGAATAAAGTATTTCTTTTTCTCTATCATTTAAAATTTTTATTGAACCAGCTAACAAATCTTTTCTTTGCTCTAATTCTTCTTGTTGAGCAAATTTGAGTTCTTGGTCCATATCCTTATCAACAACCCAGTCTTGCCATTCATCACCATCTTCTCCTATTGGAGCATTTAAAGATTGTTCCTTTCCAGATAAACGTCTATTCATGGATACTACCTCATGTTCACTAACATCAAGTTTATTAGCAATGTGTTTGACATGTTCATCTCTTAGGTCACCTTCAGTCTTAGGTGCAATTTGATTTTTTAATTTTTTTAAATTAAAAAACAGTTTCTTTTGTGCAGTAGTCGTTCCAATCTTAACTAAGCTCCACGATCTTAAAATATATTCTTGTATTGAAGCTTTTATCCACCACATAGCATATGTCGCTAATCTAAAACCTTTTTCAGGTTCAAATTTTTTGACTGCTTGCATTAAACCCACATTGCCTTCAGATATCATTTCATTAATAGGTAAACCATAACCCCTATATCCCATTGCAATTTTAGCAACCAATCTTAAATGGCTTGTAACTAGTTTCTCTGCAGATTTCACATTTCCAGTTGCTTTCCAATTTTTTGCAAGCATATATTCTTCTTCTGCATCTAGTATAGGAAATTTTTTAATTTGCTCTAAATATGCAGTTAGACCCCCTTCATTAGATAACGCAGGAAATTTAAAAGATGTTGTGCTCATTGTGTTATTTATTTAATAAACTATATAAATTTTACAATCCTTTTATTTACTAGCATTTTTAAGGTTTTTTAAAATATAATCTAAATCTTTTGGTAAATTTGAACTAAATTCCATCATTTTACCATTAATTGGATGTTCAAATCCTAACGTTTTAGCATGAAGAAATTGTCTATTCAAATTAATTAATAGTTTCTCTATATCTTTATTAATATTTTTTAATCTCTTAAACTTCTTTTTATATTTCTTATCTCCTAAAATATTATTACCTTTATAGGACATATGAACTCTTATTTGATGAGTTCTTCCTGTCTCAAGCCTACATTCTACAAAACTTAAAGTAGGTATTGTATCTTTTTCAAAGACATTTAAAGTTTTATAATTTGTAATAGCATTTTTACCTTTAATAATTCCTACTTCCATTAACTGTCTATTTTTAGTACTTCTTGTTATTAGCGTATGAATTTTTCCACTTTGTGGTCTTAACTTACCCCATATTAGTGTTTGATAAATTCTTTTAATACTATGGGAGCTAAACTGATTTGACAGTCTTTCATGTGATAAATTATTTTTTGCAATGACTACCAGTCCCGAGGTTTCTTTATCAATTCTATGAACAATTCCTGGTCTTAATTCATCACCAATACTTGATAAATTCTTTTTATCATAGTTAATTAAAGCATTAACCAATGTTTTGTCATAATCACCAGCACCTGGATGCATTGATATACCCGCGGGTTTGTTAATTACTAAAATGTTTTCATCTTCAAAAACTATATCTAATTTGAAGTCATAAGGTTTTAAAGAAATTTTTTTTGGATTTGGAATGTTAAGCAGGATATTATCCCCTGATAAGATTTTTTTTGATGGGTTTGTAATTATTTTATTATTTATTTTTAAGTTTTTATCTATAATCAAATTTTTTATTCTAGTTCTACTTAAATTTTCATACTTTTTTGCTAAATATTGATCAACCCTTTGATTATGATCATTATTAGTAATAATTATATTAATGTTATTTTTCATAAATTATAATAATAATACTATATGCGCTTGTAGCTCAATTGGATAGAGCGCCTGACTTCGGATCAGGAGGTTCTGGGTTCGACTCCTAGCAGGCGCACCATTATTCACCAATATTTATAAGAGAACCTTTTTCTCTTGCTTTACTAAATGAGTAATAAAAAAGCACAATACCAGAAAAAAGATAAAAACTATTAAGAATAAAGGCATTTTTAATATTAGAGTAATCAACATATTGATTTACTAAAATCGACCTGGCTTCTTCAAAAATATAAACAAGTGGAAGTGCTTTTGCTAATATTTGAAGAATATCTGGTAAAATTTCTATTGGATAATAAATACATCCTAACGGAGCCAATAAAAATAAAGAAGACCAAGCAATGTTTTCAAAAGCGGGTCCAAATCTCAATAACCCAGATGAAACAAACAAACCTAGAGTTATTCCAAAAATATATAAACTTAAAAATAAAAAAAATAAAGGAACACCAAGATTCAGGATTGAAATACCAAATAGTGGACTAGTAATTAATATTGCTGGCACCAAACCAATAAGAGTCCTAATCAGAGCTGTTAAAACTAAAGATATTATTATTTCACTTATTCTCATTGGCGCAATAAAAAGATTAGTAAAATTTCTACTCCAGATTTCCTCTAAAAAAAGCATATTAAAACTTATGCTAGATCTAAACAGAAAGTCATAAAGAATAGCACATGTTAGTATGACTCCTAAAGTGTTATTGTAATAGTTGCTGTAAGTTGAAAAAAATAGCGAGATAAATCCCCATAAAATTATCTGAATTGTTGGCCAGTAAATAAGATCTAAAATTCTTGGCAGTGAACTTTTAATTAAAAAAAAATGTCTTAAAAAAAGTCCATAAATTCTGTTAAAGTTCATCTTTACTCCTATTTAATTTTAAGAAAACCTCTTCAAGATTAATTTTACCGTGTTTTTTTATTAGATCATTGGGTGTTCCTTGATCAATTAAAGAACCATCTTTCATCATTAAAACATTTTGACAAAGTCTTTTTACCTCGTCCATATTGTGAGAAGCTAAGAGGATAGACATTTTTTTTTCTTTTGAAATTCTTTCAATAAAAGTTCTAATAAAATCCCCTGTTTCTGGATCTAATGAGGCGGTTGGCTCATCCAGAAATAATATTTTTGGGTCATTAATTAAAGCTTTTGCTAAGCTAACTCTATTCTTTTGTCCAGATGATAGCTCACCTGTTTTTTTATTTAAAAAATCGTTTAATCTTAATTTTTCAGACAAATAATTAATTCTTAAAGAAATTTCTTTTACACCATAAAGTTTTCCGTAAACGATTAAATTTTCTTTTACAGTAAGTTTTTTTGGTAATTCTATATAGGGTGAGATAAAATTCATTTTATGAAGAAGTGAAATTCTGTTTTGTTCTATATCTTTACCATTTATTAATACTTTTCCACTTGAAGGTTTTAGAAGACCCAACATCATAGCAATGGTTGTTGTTTTGCCACAGCCATTTGGACCAAGTAAACCTAATATTTCATTTTCATCAATTTTAAAATTAATATTCTTAACAGCTTCTTTATCTAAATAATTTTTTGAAAGATTTTTTACAACTATTGGATATCGCATTATTTTTTTGAAGCTCTTATTAATCTGTCATTTATAGTTTGTCCAATACCAATATTTGGAATTTTCTCGACAGATATACTTTTATATTTTAGTTTCTTTATCATTCTTAAAGTTTTATATAAATTCTTTCCAGCTTCTTTTAAATTATTATTTTTAGTTAGATAAAAATAATTTTTAACATTAATTTTTCTTTTTTTAATTAATATAAATGCCTCATGTATTTTTGGATTTCTTGCGTTAAGTCTTATTTTTATACCTGGTGAATAGTGAAGGGCTCCCTGCCCAGGAACAACAGTTTTTGTAGATTTTATTTTAAAATTAATTTTATTTTTAAAAACTTTTTTAATTTTACTGAGCTCTATGCCTCCTAATCTTAAAATCTCAGGTTTATTTATTAAACTAACGATAGTTGATTCTAAACCGATTTTAGAAGTGCCCCCATCTAAAATATACTTGACTTTATTTCCAAACTCTTCAGCAACATCGCTCCTGCAAACCGCACTGACTTTTGATGAAATATTCGCACTTGGGGCTGCCAAGGGATAACTTATATTTTTTAATAACTTTCGAGCTAAATAATGTTTTGGAAATCTTACCGCAAGAGTTCTCTTCATGTTGGTTACATTTTTTGAAATTTTACTTTTTTTTTTTAATTTAAGTACAAAAGTTATTGGTCCTGGGCAGAATATTTTATAAAGTTTTTCAAAGTTTGAATTAATTTCACAATCTCTTTTCAAATCTTTTATTGAGTAATAATGTACTATTAGAGGATTTTTTTTTGATCTTTTCTTAAGTTTAAAAATTTTAGCAGTTGCCTCGTTAGAATATGCATTTGCTGCTAGACCATAGACAGTTTCTGTTGGTATTCCAACACATTCGTTTTTATTTAAATAAAATTCACTCTTTTTAATATTTGAAAGATCTTTTTTCATGTAATAATAACACTTTTTATATGAAAGATAAAAATTTACCACATGATATTCAAAGCAAATCTGTTGAGGAGTTAACAGATTTAGCAAATAATATAATTGAAAATCTCGAAAATAAAAATAACCTTGAAAGTTCAATTGATGAATATCATATGTTAATAAAATTGAATAATTTGATTGAAAAAAAATTTCAAAGGAATTCTAAGAAAATAAGTGAAAGTACTAAGGAGAAAATACAAGAGGTATTAAAAAAAGACAATGGAAAAAAAGTTAAGTAAAATCGCAAACCATACTAATATTTTTTTAAAAAATTTTTTTTTAAAACAAAAGAAATCAGATCTTATTTTTCCAATGAGATACGGAATATTTCCAGGAGGAAAAAAAATAAGATCTAAAATTATTATTGATATCGGAAGTATTTTTAATATTAAATATAAAAATCTAATTCAAGTAGCTGCAGCTGTAGAATGTATACATGCATACTCTTTAATACACGATGACTTACCATGCATGGATAATGATAATTTAAGAAGAGGAAAATTGTCAACACATAAAAAATATGGTGAATCAACAGCTATTCTAGCAGGCAACTCTTTGCTAACTATTGCATTTGAAATCTTGTCAGATGATAACCTAAAAATAAATAGCAGCAGTAAAATAAAATTAATGAATTCTATATCAAAATGTGCAGGTCATTCAGGTATTGCTGGCGGTCAATACCTAGATCTCAGCTTTGAAAAAAAAAATGTTTCTACTAAAAAAATTAAAATAATGCAGGTAAAAAAAACAGGTATGCTTTTTAGTTTTTGTTGTATGGCTCCTGTTATTATTTCGAATAAATTAAATCATGTAAAAAAATTTAAAGATATTGGTGAAAAAATTGGCCTGTTATTTCAAATAGTAGATGATTTAATTGATCTTAAGGGTTCCTCCAAAAAAGCAGGAAAAAAAACTAAAAAGGATATGAAAAAAGGAAAAGCAACTTTAATCAAAGCTTTAGGCTATAAAAATACTATTGATTATCGTGATAAATTAAAATTAAATATATTAAATAAAATTGATCAATTTGGAAATAAATCTGACAATTTAAAGGAAACAATTAATTATATAGTAAGTAGAAGTAAATGAATAAAAATTATAAATTTTTAAATAGTATAAATTTTCCTAAGGATATTAAAAGGTTATCTCAATCTGAATTAAAAATTTTAATAAAGGAAGTAAGAGATGAACTCATTGATGCAGTTTCTGAAACAGGTGGTCATTTAGGAGCAGGTTTGGGTGTTGTTGAGTTGACTGTTGCTTTGCACTATATTTTTAATACTCCAAGCGATAAAATAATATGGGATGTTGGACACCAATCATATCCTCATAAAATTTTAACAGGCAGGAAGGACAGAATTAGAACTTTAAGAAAAGGAGGCGGACTATCTGGCTTTACAAAAAGATCAGAAAGTGAATACGATCCTTTCGGTGCAGCCCACAGCTCAACATCAATATCATCAGCCTTCGGTGTAGCAGTCGCAAATAAACTTTCAAATAAAACAGATCAAGTTATAGCTGTTATTGGAGATGGGGCAATCAGTGCAGGTATGGCCTATGAAGCAATGAATAACGCTGGGTCAAGCAAAACCAAAATGATTGTAATATTAAACGATAATGATATGTCAATTGCGAAACCCGTTGGTGCAATGAGGGCCTATCTTGCTAAAATTTTATCTGGTAAATTATATTTTAGTTTTAGAGAAACACTTAAACTTATAATATCTGCTTTTTCAAAAAGATTTAGCAAAAGAGCTGGTAAAGCTGAAGATTTCCTAAGATCAGCAATGACTGGTGGGACTCTTTTTAGCTCCATGGGTTTTTATTATATCGGCCCTATAGATGGACATGATATAGATGCACTTATTTCAGTGCTTAAGAATGCAAAAGAAATTAATTATGATGGTCCCATTATGATTCATGTAAAAACTGAAAAAGGGAAGGGATATAAATTTGCTGAAAAATCAAAAGATAAGTTTCATGGAGTTTCAAAATTCAATGTGAATACAGGTATACAAGAGAAAGCCAAATCTAATACACCTTCTTATACAAAAGTTTTTGCTAATACTTTAATTAAACATGCAGAAAAAGATAGTAAGATAGTTGGAATTACTGCTGCAATGCCGTCTGGTACCGGAATGGATCTATTTGGGGAAAAATTTCCATTAAGAATGTTTGACGTCGGGATTGCAGAGCAACACGCTGTAACTTTTGCAGCGGGTTTATCAACAGAAGGATATAAGCCATTTGCTGCAATTTACTCTACTTTTTTACAAAGAGCTTACGATCAAGTTGTTCATGATGTTGCAGTCCAAAATCTACCAGTTCGTTTTGCTATAGATAGAGCAGGACTTGTTGGTGCAGATGGTCCTACACACGCGGGATCTTTTGATATAACATATCTCTCAACTCTTCCAAATTTTGTAGTTATGGCAGCTAGCGATGAAGCTGAACTTGTTAGGATGGTGAATACCTCTGTAGACATTAATGATAAACCTTCTGCGTTTAGATATCCGAGAGGGAATGGTATTGGAGTTAGTTTACCTTCAATTGATGAAAAAATAGAAATTGGAAAAGGAAGAATAATTAAAGAGGGTAAGAAAATTGCAATAATAAATTTTGGGGCAAGATTGAATGAATGTTTAATTGCTTATGAAAATCTATTAAAAAAGGGTGTCAATCCAACCATTGTAGATGCAAGATTTGCAAAACCCTTAGATGAAAATCTTTTTTGGCAGTTAGCAATTGATCATGAGGCTATAATATCTATTGAGGAAGGGTCAATAGGAGGTTTTGGATCGCATTTGTCACAATTTTTTACAGAAAAAGGTTTGCTTGATAATAATTTAAAATTTAGATCTATGATATTACCAGATACTTTTATTGATCACGACAAACTTGACTTAATGTATAAAATCGCTGGCCTTGATGCACAAACAATCGAAAACAAAGTTTTTGATACTTTAAATTCAAAAGTAGTAATAAAAAAAACTAATTAAACTAAACATTGTGCACTATTCATTAAATAGTGATCAAGCAGAACACAATGCATCATTGCTTCACCAATTGGTACAGCCCTGATTCCAACACAAGGATCATGTCTACCTCTAACAGAAATGGTTGTATTCTTTCCAAATTTATCAATCGTTTTTCTTGATGTAAGTATTGAGGATGTTGGTTTGACTGCAAAAGATATAATTATATCTTGTCCAGTAGATATTCCACCAAGTATTCCACCAGCATTGTTAGACTTAAATTTAGTAGATTTTCCTTTTTGTAAAATTTCATCAGAATTTTTTTCTCCAGTTAATTGTGCTGAATTCATTCCCGATCCTATATTTACTCCTTTTACTGCATTAATACTCATCATTGCAGATGCAATATCCATATCAAGTTTTGAGTAAATAGGAGCACCTAATCCTACAGGAATGCCTCTTGCTCGAATCTCAATAATTGCACCACATGATGAGCCTGCTTTTCTAATACTAAGTAAATATTTTTCCCATAACTTTAAAATATTTTTATCTGGGCAAAAAAATGGATTTTTTGAGATAAATTTATCATTCCATTTATTAACATCACAACCTAGAATACCAAGTTGTGTAACAGCTCCGATAACTTTATATTTTTTTCCTATTTTTTTTTCTAAAACTTTTTTAGCAATTGCCCCTGCAGCAACTCTTGCAGCTGTTTCTCTTGCAGATTGTCTACCACCACCTCTGTAATCTCTAATTCCATATTTTTTAAAATAAGTATAATCAGCATGCCCAGGTCTAAATTTATTTTTAATAGTCTCATAATCTCTAGACTTCATATCCTTATTGTAAATAATCATAGATATTGGAGTGCCTGTTGTTTTACCCTCAAATACTCCAGATAATATATTCACTTTATCATCCTCTTTTCTTTGAGTAGTAAATTTAGATTGACCAGGCTTTCTTTTGTTAAGTTCAATTTGTATATCTTTCTCAGAAATGTAAATATTTGGAGGACATCCATCTACAACACAGCCAATTGCTGGACCATGAGATTCTCCCCAGGTAGTGAAACGAAATATCTTTCCAAAAGTGTTAAATGACATTAAATATATTATATAAATTATTTTGTTTAAATTATGAATGAAAAAAACTCTTTAGGACTAGATAATTGCTTTAAGGACTATGAAAACCCTTTAGAATTATTTAAAGAATGGTTCGCTGAGGCAAAAAAAACTGAGATTAACGATCCAAATGCGTTAGCATTAGGCACTAGCACAAAAGAAGGAGTGCCCTCTGTAAGAATGGTCTTATTAAAAGATTTTAATGAGAAAGGTTTTGTTTTTTATACAAACCTAAATAGTAAAAAAAGCAATGATATAAAATGTAATCCCTGGGCTTCGATGTGCTTTCACTGGAAAAGTATTCTAAGACAAATTAGAATAGTCGGAAAATTAAATAAAGTTTCTAATACAGAAGCAGATTTATATTATAACTCAAGATCCTATGAAAGTAGAATAGGAGCTTGGGCATCAAAACAAAGTACAATATTGAAAAATAGAGATGAACTATTAAAATCTATAGAAGATTTTAAAAAAAAATATCCAGACGAAAAAAAATTGCCTAGGCCTGATTACTGGTCAGGATGGATTTTATCTCCAACCGAGATTGAGTTCTGGCTTGATGGAGATAATAGAATTCACCAAAGACTCAAATATAATAAAATTTCAAATGATAAATGGGAAAAAATTTTATTAAGTCCTTAAAAACTTCTTTCTAAACTGAAAGATGTTAATTTTTTAAGTATATCTTTTTCTTTAGACTCTTCAAAAATACTTAGTGCATTTGATGCGAGGTTTATAAAATATTCTGCCTTAGAATAACAATCATTAATTATATTATTTTTTTTTATTAAATTTAAAATAAAATTTAACTCTTCTTGACTTCTCTCTTTTTTATTAAAAATATTTTTAATATCTTCTTTTTCCATTTTATTTAACTTTTGATAAAGTAGTATTATTGGTAAAGTAATTTTACCTTCATAAAAATCATTACCAATTACTTTTCCAAAAAACTTAAGATCTGAATTATAGTCTAAAGTATCATCTGCAATTTGAAAGGTTAAACCTAAATTTTTTCCATAAAACTCTAAAGCATCTTTTATTTTTTTATCTTTATTAGCTAGTATTGATCCCACTTTAGTAGCTGCAGCAAACAATGATGCAGTCTTTGCTGAAATAATTTTTAAATATGTTTCTTCCAACATATCAACCTCACCCTTGTGTTGAAGTTGTAATACTTCACCTTGTGATATTTCTGCAGATGTTGAAGATAGGAGTTTTAAAACTTCAAGATTTCCATCTTCCACCATCATTTCAAAACATCTACTCAACAAATAGTCGCCAACAAGAATTGATGATTGGTTTCCCCAAATTTTATTTAAAGTTTTTTTGCCTCTACGCACATCACCATTATCTATAACATCATCATGCATTAATGTAGCAGCATGAATTAATTCAACACACGCAGCTAAATTAATATCCCTAGAACCTTTTTGATAATTACATAACTTTGCTGAACCTAAAGTTAACATTGCTCTTAATCTTTTGCCACCTGTTCCCAGGTGGTATTTTGTCATTTCATCAACCAAATCTACTTTACTTGATAACTTAGTTTTAATTTTTTCTTCAACTAAAATTAACTTATCTTCAACTGAACTTTTGAGTTCTGAATATGAATTATTTATCCTATTTTTTAGCTGAACAACTGTCCCCATGTATATAAACTAGTACAATACTAACAATATTATACTTATCAATTGACGCACCTTAAACTTCAACTATAAGTAGACTTTATATTTTATTATAAATTTTATAAGCATAGATATGTTTTCATTTTTCAAAAAAAAAAAAATTATACCTCATATCAAACTAAGTGGTGTAATTGGGAACGTGGGAAAGTTTAAACAGGGTATAGATTTTGCCAGCCAGGAAGAGATAATAAAAAAAGCTTTTTCTATTAAGAAAGCACCAGCTGTAGCAATTTCAATTAATTCTCCTGGTGGATCTCCAGTCCAATCACATTTAATTCATGACCAAATAAGATCATTAGCTAAAAAAAATAATAAAAAAGTATTAATTTTTGCAGAAGATGTTGCTGCTTCAGGTGGATACCTGATTGCCTGTTCAGGAGATGAAATTTATGCTAATCAAAGTTCTATAATTGGTTCCATAGGAGTTATATATTCATCTTTTGGATTTACTGAACTAATTAGTAAAATAGGCGTACAAAGAAGAGTTTACACAGCTGGAAAGAATAAAAGTACCTTGGATCCTTTTATGGAAGAAAAAAAAGAAGATATAGAGAGACTTAAAAATATTCAGCTAGATCTCCATAAAGATTTTATTGATGTT
This sequence comes from uncultured Pelagibacteraceae bacterium, assembly GCA_902515185.1. Lineage (GTDB taxonomy): Bacteria > Pseudomonadota > Alphaproteobacteria > Pelagibacterales > Pelagibacteraceae > Pelagibacter. Next base: position 36,089 of record CABXTN010000006.1, read on the forward strand.
GTTGAGGCAAGCCGTTCAAGTAAATTAAAAAAAGAGTCTGGCATCGAGTTATTTTCTGGAGAATTTTGGTCTGGTAAAAAAGCTAAAGAATTAGGTCTTGTAGATGGCATTGGAAATGCAGATAAAATTTTGAAAGAAAAATTTGGTGAAGATGTTGTTATTAAAAAATTTGAAAAACAAAAAGGTTGGCTTGCTAGAAAATTATCCTCTGAAAATCATACTGATAAAGTTATAAGTATAATGGAAGAAAGATCTATCTGGCAAAGATATGGTTTCTAAAAAAAAGAAAACAAAACCAAAATATCAAAATTTTCAAGATACAATCTTGAATTTGCAAAAATATTGGAGTAAACAGGGTTGCGTTATTTTACAACCTTATGACATGGAAGTGGGAGCGGGAACTTTTCACCCAGCAACTACCCTAAGGTCATTAGGACCTAAACATTGGAGAGCTGCTTACGTTCAGCCTTCTAGAAGACCAACAGACGGGAGGTATGGAGATAACCCAAACAGGCTTCAGCATTATTACCAGTTTCAAGTGATAATAAAACCTTCACCAAAAAATATTAAAAAACTTTATTTGAATAGTCTAAATACTATTGGGATAAATTATAAAGATCATGATATTAGATTTGTCGAAGATGATTGGGAAAGCCCAACGCTAGGAGCAGCTGGTCTAGGGTGGGAAGTTTGGTGTGACGGTATGGAGATTACACAGTTTACTTATTTTCAACAAATGGCAGGATTTGAGTGCAAACCTGTTTCGGTTGAACTTACTTATGGAATTGAAAGAATTTGTATGTTTACACAGCAGAAAAAAAATGTTTATGATTTAGATTGGAACAGCCAGGGAGTAAAATATAGAGAAGTATTTCATCAAGCGGAAAAAGAATTTTCTTCTTATAATTTTGAGCTAGCCAATACTGATAATTTATTTAAGATTTTTGAAATGACTGAGCAAGAGGCAAATAATTTAATTTCTAAAAACGTATCTTTGCCTGCATACGACCAATGTTTGAAAGCAAGTCATATTTTTAATATATTAGATGCGCGAGGAGTTATTAGTGTAGCTCAAAGGGCAGAGTACATTGGAAGAATAAGAGATATAACAAAAGGTGTAGCTGAGATTTGGATTAAAAATCAAAAATAGAAATGTCTGAATTTTTTTTAGAACTTTTTACAGAAGAGGTGCCAGCAAAACTTCAATCAGGTGCTAGGAATTTTTTATTAACTAATTTTGAAAAATTATTTCATGAAAAAAGTGTTATATTTAAAAAAAGTTTGACTTATTCAGTACCAAATCGTCTTCTTATATATTTTGACGGAGTTAATAAACAGATTATTGAAAAAAAAGAGGAAAAAAAAGGCCCAAGTATATTAGTACAAAAACAAGCGTTAGATGGTTTCTTAAAATCAAATAAACTTTTGGAAAAAGATATTTTTAAAAAAAAAACAGATAAAGGAGAGTTTTATTTTTATATTAAGCCCGAGAAAAAAATTGAAACTTTAAATATTTTAAAAGATTCAATACCAAAAATTTTAGACAGGATAGATTGGAAGAAGTCTATGAGATGGGGCAATAATTCATTAATTTGGGCCAGGCCTTTGAAATCAATTTTAGCTATATTTGATAACAAAATAGTCGATTTTAATTATCACCATTTATCAAGTACTAACTATACTTATTTAGACAAAGAATTTGAGGAAAAAACTAAAAAAGTAAGAAGCTATAAAGATTATAGAGATAGCATAAAAAAACTGGATATAATTATTGATCAGAATGAAAGAAAAGATTTTATCAAAAAAGAAATTGATAAAATTTCAAAAAAAAACAATCTTAAAGTAGAGATAAACCATTTTCTTTTGGAAGAGGTAACAAATTTAGTTGAACAACCAAATATTCTTTTATGTAAATTTGATAAAAAGTTTTTACAAATTCCAAGAGAAATTTTAATTATCACTATGCAAAATCATCAAAAATACTTCCACACATTGGATAATAAGGGAAATATAACAAATCAGTTCATAGTAGTTGCAAATAATAAGGATTTAAAAGGTTTTATTAGGTTAGGAAATGAAAGAGTAGTCGAGGCAAGACTAAGAGATGCAGAGTTCTTTTGGAATAAAAATAAAAATCAAAATTTACTAAAGCAAATATCAAAATTGAAAACTATGAACTATTTTAAAGGTTTGGGATCTTATTACGATAAAATGCAAAGAATGAGAAAATTAGGTGGTTTTATTTCTGATCATTTATTAATTAGTAAGGAGAAAATTGAAATAGCATGTTCGATTTGTAAGGTAGATTTGGTTTCAGATTTAGTTGGTGAATTTCCCGAACTACAAGGTATTATGGGAGGATACTTTGCTGAAGAACAAGGCTTTGAAAAAGATGTATCACTATCTATAAAGGAACATTACTTACCAAACTCTTTGGAGAGCAAAATACCAAAAAAATATTTTAGTGTTGGGCTCTCTTTAACAGATAAGCTAGACACACTTGTTGGTTTTTTTGGAATAAATCTTAAACCTTCAAGTTCAAAAGATCCTTTTGCATTGAGGAGAGCAGCTATTGGAATTATTAGATTAATTGTTGAAAATAATATTGATTTAAAAATAAAAGATTTGATAAATTATTCACTTGTTTTATATCAAGAAAATAACTTTGTATTTGAAAACAAAGTTACTCAAAAAGACTTAGAAAATTTTATATTAGAAAGACTGAAATATTACATGAAAGAAAAAAATATTAGAAGTGATGTAATAAATGCAAGTTTATATACATTTGGAATAAATCATATAAATAAAATTTATAGAAAATCTTTAGCTTTTAATAAAATTATTAATAAAGAAAGTGGTTTAGATATTATTGCAAGTTATAAAAGAGCATTAAATATATTAGAAAGCGAGGTTCAAAAGAATAATTTAGAACTATCTGAAATTGCTGACCCAGGGCTTTTTAAAAATGAATTTGAAAAAAAACTATATAAGAAAATTAAGGAATTAAAAAAATATTTTGTAAATATTAACAATGATGAGAATTATGAAATAACTTTAGACAACTTAAGATCAGCAAAACCAGTTATTTTTGAATTTTTTGATAATATCATTGTGAATGATGAAAATAACGCAATAAGAAAAAATCGTTTGGAACTTTTACAAATGTTCTGTAAAACTTTCGATAACTATATAAATTTTTCAAAAATTGAGAGTGTTTAGTGAAGAATCATGTAATAAACTTTAATTCTAAAATTATAAAGAAGATAAAAAACCCAAAAAATTTTTTAGGTGGTAAAGGAGCTAATTTAGCCCAAATGGGAAAAATGGGTTTACCAGTTCCGCCAGGATTTACAATCTCAACTCAAGTTTGTGAATTTTTTTATAAAAATAAAAAAAAATTAAATAATAAAATCTCAAAAGAAATTAAAAAAGAATTAAAAATTGTTGAAAAACTCACGGGTAAAAAATTTGGGGATTTGAATAATCCTTTATTAGTTTCTGTTAGATCTGGGGCCAGAGTTTCCATGCCGGGTATGATGGATACTATTTTGAACTTAGGACTTAATGATAAAACAGTCTTATCTCTGGCAAAAAAAACACATAATGAGAGATTTGCAAAAGATAGTTATAGAAGATTCATACAAATGTATTCAAGTGTAGTGTTAAATGTAGAAAGTTATAACTTCGAAGAATTAATTGAAAATTATAAGCTAACAAAAGGAGTTTTATTAGATACAGAACTTAACGCCAAAGATTGGGACGACTTAATTCGAGATTTTAAAAATGTTGTAAAAGATAAAACAAAAAAAGAATTTCCCCAAGATGTTCATCAACAGCTTTATGGCGCAATAAGTGCTGTCTTTCTATCCTGGGAAAGTCATAGAGCAAAAGTATACAGAAAATTAAATCAAATACCCAGTCACTGGGGTACAGCTGTAAATGTGCAAGCAATGGTTTTTGGAAATATGGGTAATGACTGTGCAACTGGAGTAGTGTTTACTAGAGATCCATCAAGTGGAAATAATAACATTTATGGGGAATACCTAATTAATGCTCAAGGTGAAGATGTTGTAGCAGGTATTCGTACACCTCAACATATAACAAAAAAATCTAGAATTGAATCAAATGCAGAAGAGTTATCCATGGAAGAGGTAATGCCTAATGTATTTATAAAGTTAAAAAAAATACTTAAAGGTTTAGAAAAGTTTTACAAAGATATGCAAGATGTGGAATTTACAGTAGAGAATAATAAACTATGGATGCTACAAACTAGGTCTGGAAAGAGGACATCAAAGTCAGCTGTCAAAATTGCTGTTGATATGGTCAAAGAAAAATTAATTTCAAAAAAAGAAGCTATTTTAAGAATTGATCCAAATTCTTTAGATACATTGTTACATCCAACTTTGGATGAAAAAAGTAATATTGAAGTTATAGCAAAAGGGTTGCCAGCCTCTCCAGGAGCCGTAAGTGGTAAAGTTGTTTTTTCCTCAGATGAAGCGGAAAGATTAAATGGAATGATGCAAAATACAATTTTAGTAAGAATTGAAACTTCACCAGAAGATATACATGGAATGCATGCAGCAAAAGGAATTCTTACCTCAAGGGGAGGAATGACCAGTCATGCAGCAGTTGTTGCAAGAGGTATGGGTAGACCATGTGTTTCAGGCTCTAGTGAAATTAATATTGATTATGAGAAATCTCTATTTAAAGCAAACAATATAGAGATTAAAGAAGGTGATGTAATTACAATTGATGGATCTACTGGGAGGATAATATTGGGTGAAGTAAAAACAGTTAAGCCTGAGATATCTGGAGATTTTTCTAAATTAATGAGTTGGGCAGATAAATTTAGAAAACTGAATGTAAGGACTAACTCTGAGACACCCTTAGATACAAAAACAGCAAGGGAGTTTGGCGCTGAGGGTATAGGTTTATGTAGAACTGAACATATGTTTTTTGATGAAGATAGAATTTTATCAGTAAGAGAAATGATACTATCAAAAACTTCAGAAGACAGGAATAAAGCTTTAACTAAGCTTTTACCCCATCAAAAAAAAGATTTTATAAAAATTTTTAAAATTATGAATGGATTACCTGTCACAGTTAGACTTTTAGATCCCCCTTTGCATGAATTTTTGCCCAAAAACCAGAAAGAAATTAAAGATGTATCGAATGCACTTAGTTTATCAATTAAAGAAATAGAATCTAGAATAGGAGAGCTTCATGAACATAATCCAATGCTAGGTCATAGAGGATGCAGATTAGCAATTTCCTTTCCCGAAATTTATGAGATGCAATGTAGAGCTATTTTTGAAGCATTGGTTGAGTGTAAAAATAAAAGAATTAAATCAATTACACCCGAAATAATGATACCTTTAGTTTCGACTGAAGCAGAAATTGAGATAATGAAAAATCTTGTTGATAGAGTTGCTAAACAGGTTCAAGAGGAGAATAAAATAAAGATCAACTACTTAGTTGGAACAATGATTGAACTGCCAAGAGCGGCAATTAAAGCAAAAGATATTGCAAAACATGCAGATTTTTTTAGTTTTGGAACTAATGACTTAACACAAACGACTTTTGGTATAAGTCGAGATGATAGTGGAAAGTTTTTAAATGATTACATAGAAAACAAAATTTTTGATATTGATCCTTTCATTTCTATTGATGAAGGAGTGGGTGATCTAATTGAAATAGCTACAATAAAAGGTAGAAAGCAAAACAAAAAAATTAAACTTGGAATATGTGGTGAACATGGAGGAGATCCTAAAAGTATTAATTTTTGCTCAAGAACAGGTTTAAATTATGTATCTTGTTCACCCTATAGAGTTCCAATTGCTAGACTTGCTGCTGCACAAGCTCAACTTAAAAAAAAATAAAATTGATCAATTAAATCTCTAATTTAAGGTCAATAGCAGAAATACTGTGAGTCAATCTACCAATTGAGATTCTATTAACACCGGTTGAGGCTATTTTTTTAACATTTTTAATATTCACATTTCCAGATGCCTCTGTTGCGAATTTTTTTCCTACAATCTTCAAACCTTTTCTTAAATCATTAATATTCATATTATCGAATAATACTACATCAAATTTAAGATCTATAATTTTTTTTAGTTGTTTTAAATTATCAATTTCAACAGTTATCTTTTTTTTATTATTTTTTGCACTCAAAATTAAATTTCTTAAATTAGAAGTAGCAATATGATTATCTTTTATTAAATATTCATCACTCAAGTTAAACCTATGATTATGACCCCCGCCCAAACCCACAGAGTATTTTTGAAGAGCTCTTAGATTGGGTATAGTTTTTCTTGTACAACATATTTTTGTCTTCTTTCCAGCTTTTTTAACAAAAGTATCTGTCTTAGTAGCTATCCCTGAGACATGTGAAAGAAAGTTTAATGCAACTCTTTCACCTATTAATATACTTTTAGTATCTCCTTTAACAATTGCAATTAGCTCATTTTTTTTAATTCTAGATCCCTCTTTTTTTTTTATTTTAAAGGATATATTTTTATTAACTAATTTAAAAACTTGTTTAGCTAAATCTAAACCCCCAATAATACCTTTTGAGTTTGATATTATTTTTGCCAAAGATTTTTTATTATTTTTGATGAGCTTTGATGTAATATCTCCTGATGGGTAAAGATCTTCTTTGAGAGCATCTTTACAAACTCTAAAAATATATTTTTTTGATAACTTAATTTTAGACACAGAATTTATCTGCCTATCTTTGTCATTCTCTCAACCGATTTTCTTGCTTTTTCTATTGTTTTATTACTCATTAAAATCTCATTAGTTTCGTGTTTTAAACATTCTAAAATTTTAGGCAGAGTAATTCTTTTCATGTGAGGACACAAATTACACGGTCTTATAAACTGAACATTTGGATTATCAATTTGTACATTATCACTCATGGAACATTCTGTTACCATCATTACTTTTTCAGGCTGATTATCCTTAACATATTTTATCATCCCACTTGTTGACCCAGCAAAATCACTCGCATTAATTACGTCTGGAGGACATTCAGGGTGGGCAATAATTTTAATTCCAGGATTGTTCTTTCGAATTTGATTAATTTCTTCATCATTAAACTGTTCGTGAACTTCGCAAGTTCCTTTCCATGAAATAATCTCAACATCTGTTTGTGATGCTACATATTTTGCAAGATAATCATCTGGTAAAAAAATAACTTTTTTCACCTCTAGAGAATTTACAATTTTTACTGCATTTGCAGAAGTACAACACACATCTGTTTCTGCTTTTACATCAGCAGAGGTATTTACATATGAAACTACCGGAACTCCTGGATATTTCTTTTTGAGATTTCTTACATCGTCACCTGTTATTGAAGATGACAGTGAACAACCAGCTTGCATATCAGGGAGAAGAACTTTTTTTTTAGGACTCATTAGTTTTGCAGTTTCTGCCATGAAGTGTACTCCACACATCACTATTATATCAGCTTTAGTTTTTGCTGCCTCTATAGCAAGCGCAAGAGAGTCAGCGGAAAAATCAGAAATACCATGATATATTTCAGGTGTTTGGTAATTGTGAGCAAGAATAACAGCATTTTTTTCTTTTTTAAGTTTATTAATTTCATAGATATAAGGGGCATGCGTAGACCATTCAATTTCAGGCATAGTCCTTGAAATTTTCTGATAAATTGTGTCAGTTGCTTTTTTTATTTCTGCGTTAAATTCCATATAATAAATCTATCAACTTGAAAGATAATTGTCATTCACTTATTCTGCCGCACAATTGCGGCCATGCTGAAATTGGTAGACAGGCACGGTTGAGGGCCGTGTGAGCCTAGCTCATGTGAGTTCAAATCTCACTGGCCGCACCAGTAACTTAATTAAGCCATTCAGGCTTTAATATTTTTATTTTTCCTTTGCCACAATCAAACTCTTTGTTGAAATCAAATAATATGCTTTTGAACTTTAATAGACCAAACGGGTAGCTATCACCGATTAGAACCTTTCCTAATTCTTCTCCATTAGATTTAATTTGGTCATTATCATAAATAACACCTTTAGTAACTTTTAGTGGAAAAAGTCTTTTTGATAGTTTTTCTTTCAATTTTATTCTTGCAGTATTTTCTTGTCCTATAAAACATCCTTTTTTAAAATCAATTGCATTAAGTTCTTCCAAATTATATTCAGCAGCAAATAATTTGTTCTGAAGCTTATGTGTGTTTATTTGAGGAATTCCAATTTTAAAACTGTAATCGTAATAATCTTTACTATTAGAAGCCTTTAAATTTAAATTTTTTATAGACATGTAAAGTTTTTCTAAGTTAATAATTAGCCTTCCTCCTAAGCAGATATTTCTAGGATCAAATATGAGTGGATCTTCTTTTAATTTAGTGGTTACACCAGGCTTAATTGAAATATTTTCAAAACTTGAAAATTTTTCTTTAGTTATCACAGCAACAATAAATTCATTACTGAGATTTAATATTTCAATTTTTGATCTGAGCTTATAAAGATTTAATTGTTTTTGTAGATTTTCAATTTGCTGTTTTTCACAATCTAAGAAAAAACCATTTTTATGTTTAGCGATTATAAAGTCAAAGAGATATTTTCCCTGGGGTGTTAATAAAGATGCATAACAGCTGAAATTATCAGAAACTTTGTTAATATCGTTAGTGATAATATTTTGTAAAAATTCTTTACAGTCTTTACCGTTTATATAAAGAATACCTCGGTCATCTAATGTATATATTTTGTTAATATTCATAATTGATTTAAAATTAATTATAATATAGTTAGTTTTTTTAGAAATGTTAGATCTTATAATCAAAAATGGTAGTTGTTTTATTGATGGTAAACTTCAAAAGAAAGATATAGGGGTCACAAAAGGTAAAATTATAAATATTAGCGATTCTATCTCTGAAGAGGCCAATATAGTATATGATGCGTTAAGCCAGACTGTCTTACCAGGATGCATAGATACTCAAACTCATTTTAGAGAACCAGGCTCAACTGATACTGAAGATCTTCACTCTGGAAGTAAAGCGGCAGTAGCAGGTGGTATCACAGCAGTATTTGAAATGCCAAATACCAACCCTCCAACTTCTAGCAAAAAAGAATTTCAAAGAAAGTTAGACCTTGCAAAAAATAGAATGTATTGCAATTATGCTTTTTATTTTGGGGCGACAGCTAATAACTCAAACGAACTAGCAGATTTAAAAAATCTTGAGGGATGCTGTGGAATCAAACTTTTTGCAGGCTCTTCAACTGGTAACCTCTTAGTTGCAAATGAGGAAGATATTGATAAGGTTTTTCAAAATAGCTCCAAAGTGGTAGCAGTTCATTCTGAAGACGAGGAAATTTTGAATAAGAATAAAAAATTAATTAAAAGTGGAGATGTCCACTCACATCCAGTTTGGAGAAGTGAGGAATGCGCCATGTCTTCTACAAGAAGAATAGTTAAAATTGCAGAAAGACATAATAAAAAAGCTCACGTTCTTCATGTTTCTACTAAGCAAGAGGTAGACTTTTTATCTCAGCACAAAGGTAATATCACTTTTGAGATTACACCCCAGCATTTAACAATTTTTGCTCCAGATTGTTATGATAAGTTAGGTACATACGCACAGATGAATCCTCCTATTCGAGACAAATCTCACTACGATAAATTGTGGTACGCAGTTAAAAAAAATCTTAATGACACTATAGGATCAGATCATGCACCTCATTTAAAAGTGAATAAAGACAAAGAATACCCAAATTCACCATCAGGCATGCCAGGTGTACAAACCTTAATGACAGTTATGTTAGATCATGTAAACAATGAAAATTTATCATTAAATCAATTAATTAAACTAGTTTGTGAAAATCCAATTAAAATTTTTGGAATAAAAAATAAAGGACTCATAAAAGAAGGCTTTGACGCAGATTTTACGATAGTTGATATGAATAAAAAAATTATAATAAAAAATGATAATATAGAAAGTAAATGTGGATGGACTCCATTTAATGGCTCTGAATTTAAAGGGACTCCTGTTGCAACTATTATTAATGGAAAAATAAAAATGAAAGAAGGTAAAATTATTGGAGAACCAGAGGGAACGCCCTTAGAATTCAATTAAGATTTAATTATTATATTTTTTACAAATAAAAATATCTTGCTCAATATCCCATTCGAATTCGTTTTTCATACACCAATCAACTAAGTAATTTTTTTTTGGATAATTTTGAAATTGATCGTTAAAAAGTCTAATGTCATCAATCAAAATATTTACTTTATTAAATTTTTTTAAGTGAACTTCGATTGAATATAATTCTTTTTTAATTGGAGTTGCATTTTTTTCTTCCCCAAAAGTTTTAATATTTTTTATATGATCATGACAGAGATGTGCATCTAGATAAATACAAATATTTTTATAACCAATAAGTTTTTGGACTGAATTCTCAAGAATATCTTCACTTTTTCCAAAGACTAATTCTACATTTTTAAGATGAACTAATTTTTTTTTTGCTAAATCGTATAAACTCTTATCAGCTTCAATTGAGATTGTTTTTTTTGATATTTTTGATAAGATCTTCGTAGTTTCACCATAATATGTTCCGGTCTCTATCCATGCTGAATTTTCAAGATTATTATTTTGAATAATCATATGTTTAATAAATTCAGGAGAAGGTGGCGTAAAGTTTCTTTTCCTCCAATTTTTAATTTGCTTTTGATTTTTTAGTAGCCACAAAATATTTTTAAAAGTATTTATTTTCAATTTGTTCAAAACTATTTTAAAATGTTATTTTTGATTAAATCATCCTTAATTTCATCTAGAATTTTTGGGTCATCAATTGTTGCTGGCATTTTATATTCTTCTTTATCAGCTATTTTTCTCACTGTTCCTCTTAGTATTTTGCCAGATCTTGTTTTAGGAAGTCTTTTTACAACAATAGCTATTTTAAATGCTGCAACAGGGCCAATTTTGTCCCTTACCATTTTTATACATTCTTTAGAAATAGTTTCATTATCCTGATCAACTCCAGCTTTTAAGGTTAATAAACCAATTGGTAATTGTCCTTTAAGTTTATCAGCTATACCAATCACGGCGCATTCGGCAACAGATTTGTGTTCAGATAAAACTTCTTCAATTGCTCCTGTAGATAGTCTGTGACCAGCTACATTAATAATGTCATCCGTACGTGACATGATCCAGATATAACCATCCTCATCAATATGTCCTGCATCATAAGTTTGATAATAACCTTTATAATTTGACATATAGTTATCTTTGTATCTTTTATCTGCATTCCACAAAGTTGGGAAAGTCCCTGGAGGAAGTGGAAGTTTTACAACTATATCTCCCATCTCATTTGGTTTAGCAATAGTTTGATCTGGTTTAATTATCTTTACATCATAGCCTGGTACTGCTTTACAAGCAGAGCCATATTTTGTTTTCATCATTTCTATTCCAGTGCAATTAGAACTGATAGCCCAACTAGTTTCTGTTTGCCACCAATGATCAATAACTGGAACTTTTAATAAATTTTCAGCCCATTTGATAGTATCTGGATCTGCTCTTTCTCCAGCTAAAAATAAAGATTTAAAAGAACTTAAATCATATTTAGAAAAAAATTTTCCATCAGGATCTTCTTTTTTAATTGCCCTAAAGGCTGTAGGCGCAGTGAATAAAGATTTAATTTTATATTCAGATATTACTCTCCAAAAAACCCCAGCATCTGGAGTTCCAACAGGTTTACCCTCGAATAGTAGAGTGGTACATCCTTTAAACAGTGGTGCATAAACTATATATGAGTGACCTACAATCCACCCAATATCACTTGCAGACCACCAAATATCTTCTTGATTAATATTATAAATATTTTTCATAGTCCATTTAAGAGCTACAATATGGCCGCCGATATCTCTCACAATACCTTTCGGAATCCCTGTTGTTCCCGAAGTATAAAGAATATATGCATAATCATTTGAATTCATTTCAACACAATCTGTATCTTTGGCATTAGCTAAACTTTCATCCCAACTTATCTCGAGAGGTGAATTTAATTTTATTTCATTACCTTTTCTTTGATAAAAAATAACTTTTTGTAACTTATGTTTTGCTAATTTAAGAGCTCCATCTACTAGAGGTCTGTATTCAACTATTCTTCCAGGTTCAAATCCACATGATGCAGTTACCAAAATTTTTGCTTTACTATCATCTATACGACTAGCTAGTTCATTTGACGCAAATCCACCAAATACAACCGAGTGTATTGCGCCTATTCTACCGCATGCGAGCATCGCAATAACTGCTTCTGGTACCATGGGCATATAAATTACAACTCTATCTCCTTTTTCAACACCTTGATTTTTGAGTGCCCCGGCAAATTTAGAAACTCTTTTCCTCAATTCATTGAAAGTTAATTTTGACTTATTCCCTGTAATGGGGCTATCATAAATTAGGGCTGTTTTATCTCCTAAACCATTATCTATGTGCAAGTCTACTGCATTATAACAAGTATTAGTTTTGCCATCCTCATACCATTTGTAAAATGGGGATTTTGAGCTATTAAGGATTTTTGTTGGTTTCTTAAACCAAAAAATATCATCTGATAATGATTTCCAAAATTCTTCAGGATTTTTAATTGATTTTTCGTAAATATCTTTAAAACTCATAATTATTATAACTGATTCAAAATTGCTTTAATTGCTTGATATTTAAGCAACAAGTTGCATTTAATTTCAAAAAGCTAGTAAAATCAACATAAATAAGAGGTAAAAAAGTCTTCTATAAACCACAGTAATTTGGTAATTAAGCCCTTAACTTTGGTAGATAAAAATATCTACTATAGTTTATATAAACTATAAAAACTAACTAAAGAGGGAGTTTTTTATGAAAAAACTTAAATTGTTTGCTTTAGCAGCTGTAGCTTTATTAGGCTTTGCTGGTTCTGCAAATGCGGAAACAGTCCTTCTAGCATCTGACGACTTTGTTGGAATATCTTTTTGGATAATTTCAATGGGTATGTTAGCTGCTACAGCATTCTTTTTCTTAGAAAGAGGATCAGTAGCTGCTGGATGGAAAACATCAGTAACAGTAGCAGGACTTGTAACTGGTATTGCATTCATTCACTATGTTTACATGAGAGGTGTATGGGTTCAAACAGGTGACTCACCAACAGTATATAGATATATTGATTGGTTAATCACTGTACCATTACAGATGATAGAATTTTATTTAATTCTAGCAGCTGTGAGAAAAGTATCAGCTAACATCTTCTGGAGACTATTAATTGGTTCTCTAGTAATGTTAATTGGAGGATACTTAGGAGAAGCAGGTTACATCAACGCAATGCTTGGTTTCATAATCGGTATGGCTGGATGGATCTACATCTTATATGAAGTATTTTCTGGTGAAGCTGGAAAAATGGCAGCTAAAAGCGGTAACAGAGGTTTAAGTACTGCATTTGGTGCTATGAGAATGATCGTAACAGTAGGTTGGGCGATTTACCCATTAGGTTATGTATTTGGTTACTTAACAGGTGGAGTAGATGCTAACACACTTAACGTGATTTATAACTTAGCTGACTTTATTAACAAGATCGCATTCGGTCTAGTTATTTGGAGTGCAGCTGTTTCTCAGCCAGGAGCTAGAAGAGCATAATAATAACTGAAGTTATTTAAATAGGGCGATATGTTTACATATTGCCCTATTTTTTTTTGTCCTTATATTAAATGAATGCCAAAGATTACATATATAGAAAACAATGGAAAGTCCCACACTGTAGAGGTTGATAAAGGCTTAACAGTAATGGAGGGGGCAGTTCAAAATAATATTCCAGGGATTGATGCTGATTGTGGAGGTGGCATGGCTTGTGCAACATGCCATGTTTATGTCAAAGATGAATGGTATAACAAGATAAACGAAAAATCAGAGGGGGAAGACGATATGTTGGACCAAGCATTTGAACCAAATAAATTTAGTAGACTAAGTTGTCAGATTTTAGTTAGCGAAGAAATAGATGGATTAACGGTAGACCTTCCAAAAAAACAATGATTAAAACTGATGCATTAATAATTGGCGCAGGTCCCACAGGTTTGTTTACAGCACATCAATTAAAATTAATCGGCCTTTCTTGTGAGGTCGTAGATAATTTAGATAAAATTGGAGGACAGTGTATTGAGCTCTATCCAGACAAACCTATATACGATATCCCAGCAGTACCGGAATGTACTGGTGAAGAACTTACAAATAATTTGATAAATCAATTAAAACCTTTTGATATTAAGTTTCATTTAAGTGAAAGAGTTGATGAAGTAAAAAAAGAAAAAGATTTATGGCAAGTAAAGACAAATAATGGAACAATTTTTAATACACCAAATATTATCATTGCTGGTGGTGTTGGATCTTTCGAGCCTAGAAAATTCTCTTCAAAAGAGTGCGAAAAATATGAGGGAGAGTCAATTTTTTACTCTATCAAAAATAAAACAATTTTTAAAAATAAAACAATATCAATTTTTGGAGGTGGAGATAGTGCTTTAGATTGGGCTGTTGAATTATCTTCAAACTCTAAAGTAAATTTGATTCATAGACGCGAAGAGTTTAGAGGAGCAAAAGCTACATTAAATAGAGTTCACGAGCTTGAAAAAGAGGGTAAAATAAGTTTATTCACTAAGTATCAATTAAAAACAGTAAAAGGTAATGGCAAACTTAATAGCATAGATATAGAGCACGATAACAAGGAAATAAAAAACCTCAAAACTGATTATGTATTAGGTTTTTTTGGTCTAATAATGCAACTTGGCCCGATAGCTAATTGGGGATTAAATTTAAATAAAAAAACTATAGAGGTAGACACAGAAAAGTTTGAAACAAATCAGAAAGGAATTTATGCTGTGGGTGATATATGCTCATATCCAGGAAAATTAAAACTTATTTTATCTGGTTTTCACGAAGGTGCTTTAGCAGCAAGAGCATGCTTTAGACTCGCCAAACCAGATGAAAAATATAGATTTGAATTTACCACAACCTCAACAAGTTTACTAAAAAGACTTGGTAAAAAAGAGTGATTGAGCTTTTTTCAGCTGATACTCCAAATGGAAAAAAAATTGGTATCATGCTGGAAGAAATAAAATTTAAATATAAAGTTACTATAGTTGATATAAATAAAGGTGAGCAATTTAAACCAAAGTTTAGAAAAATAAGTCCATTTTCTAAAATTCCAGTTATTTTTGATCATGAAAATCAAATAGAAGTGTTTGAGTCAGGAGCAATACTTATTTATTTAGCGGAGAAAAGTAAAAAATTTTATGATGACTCCGAAAAATTAAAAATAAATCAATGGTTGATGGCTCAAATAGGATATATTGGACCATTAATAGGACAGCATCATCAATTCCATCATTACAATTCTGGAAAAAGTAAATTTGGCGAAGAAAGATATCTAAAAATTACCGAGTCAATTTATAAAGATTTAGATGAAAGATTATCAAAGTCAAAATATTTGGCTGGAGAAAATTATACAATAGCAGACATAGCTTCATGGCCCTGGATCGCAAGACACGAGTGGCATGATATCGGTCTTATAAAATTTAAAAATCTTTATAGATGGTATTTAGAGATTTCTGAAAGAGAAGCAGTTATAAGAGGTTATGATTTTATGAAAAAAGGTTTAAAAATACCAAAACCATAATAGTTAATGATATATCGAAATAACATTATAGTAACTTTTCTAATTATTTTATCACTAGTCTTTACGACTTCTATATGGGAAAAAATAATCTTCCCTTTTAATGATCCTTTGATTGTAGGAGAGTATTCAGACAAGAACTTTAATCCAATTAATGATATCTTTAGATATTTAGTATTTATATTTGTACCAATATTAATTTTTTTCAGTCAAATCTTCTTTG
>CABXTN010000007.1 GCA_902515185.1 uncultured Pelagibacteraceae bacterium
TGGTCTTTATAAGACTTTCTAGTCAAGAATTTTGGAGAGTAAACACCGCCAGAAATATAGTTAAATAAATCTTTTTGCAACTCTCTTTCTTTTAGTCTTTTTTCAAAAATTGGAGCCTCCAAATTATTGGACAGAAGAAATTTTTCGTATTTCAATCTAGAAAATTTATTATCCTCATCCATAAAATTCGAATTTGACCTTATTTGTTTAGCTAGACTTTCCTCAGAAATTTTAATTTTAAATTCTTTTATTTCTTGTTCTAAAATTTTTTTTGATATTAATTCAGATAATAATTCCTCGAGAATATTGTTATCTAAATTCTTCCTGATTGCATTATTATCTACTCTTAAACTGTTTATATGCTTAATGAAATCTTGCGTTGAAATATTTATATTATTAATTTTTGCTAATGAATTTGTGTTGCCACTGTTAAAGACTCCACCCATGCCCCAAAATACAAATGGTATAACAACAATAAACAATAATATTTTCGCATATATCGTTTTTGAAAAGTTTCTAATATTATTAAGCATAATAGTTTTTAATTTATTGAACTATAAATGACAAACCTATAGATTATATGCATCAATATGACAAACAAAATAAAGTATTTCATAGCAAATTGGAAAATGTATGGTGACTTAAAATCCTTAAAAACTATCAATAAAGTAATTAAATTTTCTAAAACTTATAAAAAAAAATTCAAGATTATTTATTGTCCACCTTATACATTACTGTATTCACTTAAAAAATTACTTAAAAAAAGCACACTAGATCTAGGTGCCCAAAATATTCATGAGAGTTTAGATTATGGCCCCAACACTGGTTTTATTAATGCCAAAATGATTAAAAATAGTGGAGCAAAATTTGTTATTTTAGGACATTCAGAAAATAGAGCTTTAGGTGAAAGCGATATGAGAATTAACCAAAAAATAAAATCAGCCTACAAGAATAAATTAATAGTTATTTTTTGTATTGGTGAAAGCTTGTCTGAAAAAAGACAAAAAAAAACCAAAATAGTTTTAAAAAGACAAATAAAAAATGGTCTAAAAAACTTAAGTAAAAAAACTAACATTATAATTGCTTATGAACCTGTTTGGTCAATAGGGACAGGAATGATATTGAGTAATTCTGAACTTTCTGAAAACATAAATTATATTAAGTCATTAATTTATAAAAAATTTAAAAATTATTCAATTTTATATGGTGGCTCAGTTAATCCAAAAAATATAAATCAGATAAATAAGATTAATTTGCTTGATGGTTATCTAATTGGTGGAGCATCACTAAATCCAAAAAAACTTATTGATATAATAAAAAAAACCTTTAATTAAGCTTCATGGAAAATATATTGTTAATAATAAATGTAATCTTAGCTATTATTTTAGTGATTTTAGTTTTATTTCAAAAATCTGAAGGTGGTGCCCTAGGAATCGGTGTATCCCAAGATAATTTTATGTTCGCAAGAACAGCGGGTGATTTTTTTACTAAAGCTACAGCAATAGTAGCTACATTGTTTATAATTTGTAGCTTAAGTTTAACAATAATTTCTAGGGGTGATTTAGTGTCAGAAACCTCAGTAATTGATAAGATTGATGAAAATTCAGAAGATACTCCATTAATCCCAGATAATAACAATTAATCCTTTTCATTTTGTAATTTAGACGCTATAAGATACTTCCATGGCGCGATATATTTTTGTCACTGGCGGCGTGGTTTCATCCTTAGGGAAAGGTTTATCTTCAGCATCTTTAGCTTATTTACTTCAGTCTAGAGGTTATAAGGTAAGATTAAGAAAATTAGATCCTTACTTAAATGTTGATCCAGGCACAATGAGTCCTTTTCAACATGGCGAAGTTTTTGTTACAGACGATGGTGCGGAAACTGATCTAGATCTGGGTCATTATGAAAGATTTACAGGTATAGCGGCAAAACAATCTGACAATATAACAACTGGTAGAATTTACAGTGATATAATTACCAAAGAAAGGCAAGGTGGGTATCAAGGTAAGACCGTACAAGTCATTCCCCATGTAACAGACAGAATTAAAGATTTTATTAAAAAAGATATAAGCTCTGAAGATTTTGTTATTTGTGAAATTGGAGGGACTGTAGGTGATATTGAAAGTTTGCCATTTTTAGAAGCTATAAGGCAATTTTCCAATGATTATGGAAAAAAAAATACATTATTTATTCATCTCACATTGGTTCCTTACATGAAAGCTTCTGATGAGATAAAAACTAAACCAACTCAACATTCTGTTAAAGAATTAAGAACAATAGGTATACAGCCGGATATAATTATTTGTAGATCTGAACAGTCATTGCCACATGACCAAAGAAAAAAAATATCTTTATTTTGCAATGTTCCATATGAAAATGTTATTGAAACTGTGGATGTAAAAACTATTTATGAAGCTCCAATAAGTTTTAATAAAGAAAAATTAGATAAAATTGTTTTGAATTATTTTAAACTAAAATCAAAAAAAAATGTGGATTTGAGTCCTTGGAGAAAAATAACGAATACTGTTTTAAAAACAAAGCCCTCTGTTAATATTGGTATTATAGGTAAGTACGTCAATTTAAAAGATGCCTATAAATCATTAGATGAAGCACTAGTACATGGCGGTATTGATAACAATGTTAAAGTTAATTTAACAAGAATTGAGGCTGATAGATTAAGCTCAAATGAAATAAAAAAAAATTTGAAAAATATTTCAGGTATTTTGATTCCTGGCGGTTTTGGCAAAAGAGGCACTGAGGGAAAAATTGATGCAATTGAATTTGCAAGAAACTTTAAGATACCCTTTTTAGGAATATGTTACGGTATGCAGATGGCTGTTATAGAGTTTGCGAGAAATGTATTAAAAATCAAAAAAGCAACTTCTAGTGAGTTCAGTAAGTCCGGTGAAAATATTATTGGTTTAATGAGTGAATGGAATAAAAGTGGAAAAATTTATAAGGGTTCAGTAAAAGAACTCGGTGGAACAATGCGTCTTGGTCTATATGAAGCAAAATTATTAGAAAACTCGTTAATTAGAAAAATATATAAATCCAAAATAATTAAAGAAAGACATCGTCATAGATATGAGGTAAATATTGATTATAAAAGTAGATTTGAGAATAGAGGCCTAATTTTTTCAGGAATATCACCAGACAATAAATTACCAGAGGTAATTGAGCTTAAAAATCATCCCTGGTTTATAGGTGTTCAGTTTCACCCAGAATTTAAATCTAGACCTTTAAACCCACATCCTTTATTCTCATCATTTATCAAGGCTGTAAAAACCAAAAATGAAAAATATTAAAGTAAAATGTAAAGATATTGAGATCTCAAACTCTAATAGGTTTTGTTTAATAGCTGGCCCTTGTCAGCTAGAAACAGAACAACATGCTATGGATATGGCTGGTAAAATCCAAGAAATTGCAAAAAAATTCAATATTGGTTTTATTTACAAAACTTCTTTTGATAAAGCTAATAGAACCAGCATAAAAGGTAAAAGAGGAGCTGGACTCGAAAAATCTTTACCAGTTTTTGATAAAATAAAAAAAGAATTAAAACTACCTATCTTGACTGATATTCATAACGAAGAACAATGTTCTTTAGTTTCAAATCATGTAGATGTATTACAAATACCAGCTTTTTTATGTAGACAAACCGATTTATTAATTGCTGCTGCAAAAACTAATAAAATTATTAACGTTAAAAAAGGACAATTTCTTGCACCTTGGGATATGGTTAATGTTACAAAAAAAATATCAGACTCTGGAAATAATAATATTTTAGTTACGGAG
The DNA here is from genome assembly GCA_902515185.1 of uncultured Pelagibacteraceae bacterium. Lineage (GTDB taxonomy): Bacteria > Pseudomonadota > Alphaproteobacteria > Pelagibacterales > Pelagibacteraceae > Pelagibacter. The sequence continues at coordinate 3,796 of CABXTN010000007.1, forward strand.
AGGGGAGCAAGCTTTGGTTATAACACTTTAGTATCTGACATGAGATCAATTCCTATAATGGCAAAAAATGGTTATCCTGTTATTTTTGATGCAACCCACTCAGTACAACAACCTGGTGGCATGGGAGAAAAAAGTGGTGGACAAAGAGAATTTATTGAACATCTTTCGCGAGCTGCTATCGCAGTAGGAGTTGCTGGGATTTTTATTGAAACTCACCAAGACCCAGACAATGCACCATCTGATGGTCCCAATATGATTCATCTGAACAATTTAGAAAAATTAATTAATCAACTTTTTGAAATTGATAGTTTAATTAAAAAATAATGACTAAGATTTCGCGTATTGTAGCTAGACAAATTTTTGATAGCAGGGGTAATCCCACAATAGAAGCTGAGGTATTTTCTGGTAAAGTTAGTGCCTCTGCTATTTGTCCTTCAGGTGCATCGACAGGTACTTATGAAGCTTTTGAGAAAAGGGATAAATCAAATAAAAAATATTTAGGTAAGAGTGTATTTAAAGCTATAGATTTAATAAATAAAAAAATTTCGAAAAAACTTCAAGGACAAAACATTCATAATCAAGAAAGAATTGATAGCATTATGATAAATCTAGATGGAACAAAACAAAAAATAAAGTTAGGAGCAAATGCAATTTTAGCAGTTTCAATGGCAAGTAAAAAATTATCTGCAAAACTAAAAAGAAAACCTCTCTATAAATGTTTTTTAATAAAAAATAATTTTAAATTACCTTACCCATTAATGAACATAATCAACGGAGGTGCTCATTCAAATAATGGTTTAAGAATTCAAGAATTTATGATCAGGCCAGATGGTGCCAAAAGCTTCTCTGAAGCTGTCAGAATGTGCTTTTTGGTAATCCAAAATTTAAAAAAAATTATTAATAGCAAAGGGTTATCCACATCTGTCGGTGACGAGGGTGGTTTTGCACCAATGATAAATAAAAATGAAGATGCATTAGATTTAATAGTTAAAGCTATTAGAAAATCAGGTTTTATAAATGGAAAACATATATCTATATGTTTAGACGTTGCGGCAAATGAACTTTATAATAAAGGAAAGTACTCAATCCATTCAACAAAATTTATTACAGTAAATGAGTCGATAAAAAAATATATAAAAATAATTAAAAAATATAAAATAAAATCTATTGAAGACCCTTTCTTTGAAAACGATTGGTCGGCTTGGAGCAAACTAACAAAAGCTGTTTCTAATACTCAAGTAGTTGGTGACGATCTATATGTAACTAATTTAGAAAGGTTAAAAATAGGCTTTTTAAACAATTCATCTAATTCAATTCTCATAAAATTAAATCAAATAGGTACTGTCACTGAAACCATTGAGGTTATAAAGTTTGCTCAATTAATAGGCTATAAAACAATTATTTCTCATAGATCTGGTGATAGCGAAGATACTTTTATTGCTGATTTAGCTGTCGGAACTAATTCAAATCAAATAAAAACCGGTTCTTTAGCAAGATCAGAAAGAGTATCTAAATATAACCAACTAATACGTATTGAAGAAAATATAGGAAAAAAGGCAAAAATGAATAATAATCATTAATGCTTTCAAAATTTAAAAAAAACTACTTTGCCATTATCTCGATTTTTCTAATACTATATTTTTTAGTTAATTTATTTGGCGGTCAAAGAGGCTTATTTTCATACTTTGAAAAAAAAGATATTTTAAAAAAACTTAAATCAGAAGAAGATTACAAAATATCTCGAATAAATAATCTTGAAAATCAAAACTCACTTTTAACAGAAAATGTTGATAAAGATTTAGTCGATATACTAATAAGAGATAAATTAATGCTTGGTAAAAACGGTGAGAGTACCTATATAATAGTTAATAATGACAATTAGACACCCTGAAAAAATAAACAAACCCATTAGTCCAATTAAAAAAAAGCCTCAGTGGATAAGATCTAAACTTTTAAATTCTAGAGAATTTTTCATAACAAAAAGTGTAATTAATAAATCTAATCTGACAACTGTTTGCCAGGAAGCAAATTGCCCAAATATAACAGAATGTTGGAGTAAGAGACATGCCACATTTATGATTATGGGCGATACTTGTACACGTGCATGTGGTTTTTGTGACGTTAAAACTGGAAAACCTGATATGCTAGATCCACTAGAACCTTATAAAATATCTCAGGCAACAAAAAAACTTAATTTAAAACATGTGGTAATTACATCAGTAGATAGAGACGATCTACCAGACGGAGGTTCAAATCATTTTTTCGAAGTTATCAAAATTACAAAAAAAAATAACCCTAATACTTCAATTGAGGTTTTGACGCCTGATTTTTTAAGAAAAGGTGATGCTTATAAAAAAGTTTTAGAAGCAAATCCAGATGTTTTTAATCACAATATAGAGACTGTCCCAAGTCTTTATAGACAAGTTAGGCCTGGCGCAAGATATTTTGGATCACTGGAACTTTTAAAAAAAGCAAAAGAAGTTAACAAAAATATCTTTACAAAGTCAGGGTTAATGGTTGGATTGGGTGAGACAAAAAATGAAATTCTACAAGTAATGGATGACCTCATATCAGCCAATGTTGACTTTATAACTATAGGACAATACTTGCAGCCTTCATCAAAGCATTACCCTTTAAACAGATATTATCATCCAGATGAATTTAAAGAACTAGAATTAAACGCAAAGTCTAAAGGCTTCTTATTAGTTTCTTCATCACCAATGACTAGATCTTCATATCATGCAGATGATGATTTTAAAAAACTACAAAGTAATAGACTTAAAATCAATGCCCAAAGCTTCAGTTAAAAGAATAATTAACTGTAAAAAAAAAGAACTAATAGATCTAGTTTTAGATATTGAACAATATCCAAAGTTTATACCTTATTGTATAGACTCTAAAGTTTACCAAAGAGACGATAAAGAAAACGAAATAATGATAGTTGCTGATCTGACAATAGGGAAGGGACCTTTTAAAGATACTTATAAAAGTGATGTTAAGTACTATAAAGATAAAGATTTAATTTATGTGACAAACATTGATGGTCCTTTAAAACATTTAGAAAATAAGTGGAACTTTAAAGAATTAGAAAATCAGACAGAGGTATCATTTGATGTTGATTTTGAATTAAAAAATCGCTTTTTAAACATTATAATGACTAAATCTTTTCAATATGGTTTAAATAAAATTGCTGATGCTTTTGAGGAGCAGGCCAATAAAAATTTAAATAATATTAAGAATTAATTCTATAGCTTTTTTAACAGTAGCCTTTTGAATTGAAATTCTATTTTTATTTTTAAAAAAGAATTTATTAATCTTAATTTTATTACCTTTTTTAATACCAATATATACAAGACCAACAGGTTTTTCTTTAGTCCCACCTTTTGGACCTGCGATACCAGTAATAGATATACAAATATCTGCTTTACTTATTTTTTTAAGATTATTAACCATTGATAAGCAACATTGCATACTAACAGCGCCGTGTTTTTCAATAATTTTTTTAGGTACTTTGAGTAATTTAATTTTAGCCTGATTAGAGTAGGTCACTAAACCTACGTTAAATATTTTAGAAGATCCACCGACCGATGTTATTGATGATGAAAGCATTCCACCTGTACAGGACTCAGCGCAAGCAACTTTAATTTTATTTTTAATTAATTTATAAACTAATTTTTTTATTTGAATCATAGAGAAAAATAACTTTTTATAACCATTGAAATTATTAAAACAAGCACAACATAGAGACCAGCTATTACATCGTCCATTACAACTCCAAATGAATTTTTAAAATTTTTATCAAAATAACTAACTGGAAATGGTTTTTTTATATCAAACAATCTAAATAATATAAAAATTACAAAATAAATATATATCGACTCATTAAAAGTTTTATCAGTGCCATGTGCAATTTCATAAAGATATATTGGTATTGATTGACCAATAAATTCATCAATAACAACCTCTTTAGGGTCTTTGTTGTCCTTATCTTTAATATATAAATTAACTGCTATAAATGAATAAATAAAAACCAATCCCAGTATAAATAAAAAAAAGCTTTTAGATAAATCAAAATAATGGAAATAAATAAAAAGAAACACAACTGTCACAAAAGAGCTAACTGTGCCTGGTATCTTTTTAATATAACCAATACCAAACATTGTAACAAAATAATTGTTTAAATAATTAATCATATTTATTAACTGATGCAATCACTTCACAAGCAATAGCTTTTTCTTTTCCAATAACACCAAGTTTTTCAGCAGTCTTACCTTTAATATTAATTTGATTTTTTGATAAATTGCAAAGTTTAGAAATTATATTAATCATTTTATTTTTATATTTGCTAATTTTTGGAGTTTGGGTGATTATATTTATATCTAAATTATTAATTGAATAATTGCTGTTATTAACTTCATCAATTACTTTTTTTAATAATATAGTTGATCTAATATTTTTAAATTTCTTACTTTTATCAGAAAATTTTTGGCCAATATCTCCTTTGCCACAAGCTCCTAAAATTGCATCGGTAATTGCGTGCAAAACTGGATCACCATCTGAATGACCCAAAGTACCTAATTTTGCTTTTATTCTCAACCCTCCTAGATATAATTTTTTATTTGGGACCAATCTGTGGACGTCAAAACCAATTCCAAATTTTACATTATTTTTTTCTATATCATTACTATAAGTTATTTTATTATTTGAGTTTTCACCTTTAATAAATTTTACTTTAAAATTTCTTTCAATAAACATCGTGGCTTCATCAGTTACTTTCCTTTTGTTGTTTTTGGATAGTTCATAAACATCCTTTAATTTAAATGCTTGAGGTGTTTGAGTATTTAAAACTTTTTCTCTAATTAAATTATAAACGTTACCTTTAGATTTGTATTTTACAGAGTCTGTTGAATTAGTATAAGGAATTACTGCACTGTCTTTTTTGAGATTTCTAACTAAATTTTTTAATAAGTTAAGAGAGAAATTAGGTCTTGCTGCGTCGTGAATTAAAATGTTTTTTGCATTAAGCTTTTTAGCATATTTAATTCCTAAAAATGAAGAATCACTTCTTTCCTTACCACCATTAACTATTTTGACATTATTCCCATATTTTTTAATATTTATATTTTTATTACGAATTACCAATATTATCTTTTTGAATAATTTTGATTCTATGGCTTTATCAATAGAGTGTTCATAAAGAGGTTTATTTTTATATGAAATATATTGCTTATGTTTTGGGCCTTTAAACCTTTTGCTTTGTCCAGCGGCTAGTAATATAAAACAGTTATTCATATTTTAAATATAGCTTATTACATAATGATTGAATTTATCAAAAAAAATATTCTAGTTATTTTAATTTTTATAATAACTTTATTTGTAGGTTTTTTAACATTTTTAACATTTATAGATAAAAGCTTTATACAATTAAATAATCAAAATCTTCAATATTTATTACTAATAAATATTATTTTTTTACTATTTTTCTTCTTTTTTATTTATTTAGAAATTAAAAAATCAATTAAAAATGATATAGACGTAGAGGGCTCAAAGGCTAATAGGAAATATATAACTTTTTTTTCATTATTTACTTTAATACCATCAATTTTAATTTCTGTATTTTCATTATTTTTATTTTCTTTTGCACTAGAAAAATATTTTGATAAAAAAATAACAACAGCAGTAAACAATTCTTATGAGCTTGCCAAAAATTATGTTGAAGAAGTAAGAAACAAAATTCAATCTGAAGCAGTTTTAATAGCTTTTGATGTAAATAAAAGTGCAAAATTTTTATCTACAAATCCAAATGAATTTAAAAGATTCCTTTCAACGCAAAAACTAATTAGAGGTGTCGACGAAATACATATTATAAATAATGAGAGAAAATTAATCTTATCAACTCTTGAAAATTTAGACAATTATATCCCTCCAGCAAATAGAGCATTAAAGTTAGTGCTAGATGATGATCGACCATTAAAAATTATAAATGCATTTGAAAATAAATCAGCTGCTATAATGAGATTATCAAATTTTGAAGATACGTTTCTCTATGTAGTAAAATTTTTAGAAAAAGATATTTCGAAATATTTAACCGAATCTCAAGAAGCAATAAATTTTTATTATACTGTAGAAGAAAAAAGATCAGGTATTAAAATTTCATTTGTGATTATTTATATTATAATAGTTTCATTGCTTTTATTTTTGTCAGTAAGTATTGCTATTAAGTTTTCTTCAAGATTTTTTAGATCTATAAATAATCTAATTACCGCATCCCAGAGTATTGGTAGTGGTAATCTTAATGTAAAAGTACCAGAAGTCAAAACTGATAAGGATCTTGAAGAATTAAATAAAAATTTTAATTTAATGACAGAAAGACTTAAAACACAACAAGACAGACTTCTCTTAAATGAAAGACACGAAGCCTGGGAAAATGTAGCCCGTAAACTTGCACACGAAATCAAAAATCCCTTAACACCAATTCAATTAATTATTGACAGATTAAATTCTAAATTTTCTAAATTTCTAAGTAACACAGAAGATAAAAAAGATTTTGATAAAAATCTTTTAACTATAAACAAACAAATTAAACAAATTGAAAATTTAGTAAATGAATTTTCTGATTTTGCAAGAATGCCTAAACCAATTTTTAAAAAAACTAATCTTACTTCAATAATTAAAGAAAATATTAGTTTAATGAATGAATTAGATTCTTTAGTTAAAATTTTTTTTAAGCAAGAAAAAACTAATATTTTTTTAATGTGTGATGCTGAACAAATGAATAGAGTTTTTGTAAATCTTTTAAAAAATTCAATTGAAAGTTTGAATGAAAAAATATCAAAAAAGGCTGATTTAATTAAAAAAATTGATATAGAAATTGATGAGAAAGATGATTATATAGAAACTATAATAACAGATAATGGTATTGGATTTGATACAATAAATTTTAATAATATTTTAAAACCCTACTTTACAACAAAAAAAAATGGTACTGGATTAGGCTTGCCTATAGTAAACAAGATTATAAATGATCATAATGGAAACTTATCTATATTACCTAAAAATAATGGAGCTAAAATCAAAATAACTTTGCCAAAAAATGTCAACTGAAATTCTAATTATAGATGATAATGCTGATATAAGAAATATTCTCAAAGATCTTATTAACGATGCTGGTTACAAAACGAGAGTTGCAGCGAACTACAATCAAGCTTTAATTGAAATTGATAAAAAACTACCAGATGTTGCTATCATTGATGTTAAATTGGATAAAGGAGATAATGATGGTATCGAACTTTTATTACATATTAAAAATAAAAATAAAGACATACCGGTTATTATTATCTCTGGACATGCAAATATAGAAATGGCTATCAAATCCCTTAAATCTGGAGCATTCGAATTTATTCAAAAGCCGTTTGATCAAGAACGTTTATTAAATTTTGTTAAAAGAGCCGTTGAAAATTATGTACTTAAAAAAGAAAATAAAGAATTACAAACCAAATTGTTTCATTCGTTTGATTTAATAGGCTCGAGTCAAAATATAACTAAAATTAATGAACAAATAAAAAAATTAGCAATTACAGATAGTAGAATTTTTATTAATGGCCCAACCGGGTCAGGCAAGGAACTTATAGCTAGAAAAATTCACAAACAATCCAATCGAAAGAATGGTCCTTTTATAATTTTAAATGGTGCACTTTTAGATGTTAAAAAATACGAACTAGAACTATTTGGTGAAGAAAGAGCAGATGGATCAATATCTTATGGTGCATTAGAAAAAGCAACTAGTGGTTTTTTATTAATCGATGAAGTATCTGAAATACCTCTAGAAACTCAATCAAAAATTTTAAGAGTTCTTACTGACCAAAAGTTTAAGAGAATTAAAGGAAGCCATGATGTTAAGGTTGATGTAAGAATTATTTGTTCAACTGCCAAAGATATGAAGTTTGAAATTAACAATGGTAACTTCAGAGAAGATTTATTCCACAGATTAAATGTTTTTCAAATAGATATTGATCCTTTAAATAAAAGAACCCAAGACATACCGCTACTTGTAAATTATTTTTCAAAAAAAATATCAGAAAATTATAATATAAGAGAATTCTCTATAAATCCTGATAATCATTATTTAATAGACTATTCTTGGCCCGGTAACGTAAGAGAATTAAGAAATTTAATTGAAAGAATAGCTATTTTAAGCCCAGATAGCTCAGAAAAAATATCAAATATAATTAAAGAATCGCTTAAAGTGCAAAGTTACGAAATAATTAAAAATGATAAGACACTATCTATACCTTTAAAGGAAGCAAGAGAGAATTTTGAAAAAGAGTATTTGACAACTCAATTAAAAAAGTTCGGTGGAAATATTTCCAAAATGGCAAAATTTATAGGCATGGAAAGATCAGCGTTACATAGAAAACTAAAAGGACTAAATATTAAAGATTTAAATTAATGAATATTATTATTTGCGGTGCTGGCAGGGTAGGTTTTACAATAGCCAAACTCCTTAGTGAGCAAAAACATTCAATAACAGTAATTGACCAATCTAGCGAAGATATTGAAAAAATCAAAGATAGTTTAGATGTTAATGCAATTGTTGGAAAAGCTACTTATCCATCAATTTTAGAGAAAGCAAACGCATCAGATGCTGATATGATTATTGCTGTTACTAGAAATGACGAAATAAACATGCTTATATGTCAAATTGCATATACAGTTTTTAAAATCACAAAAAAAATAGCAAGAATTAGATCTCAATATTATTTAGACCCTAATTTTTCAAACATTTATAATAAAGAAAATTTACCAATAGATGTAATAATATCACCAGAAATTGAGATAGCAAAATCACTTCAAAGAAAGTTAGAAGCACCAGGAGCTTTAGATAATATTCCATTTGCGGAAAATAAAATCAGATTATTAGAGATTTCAATACAACAGGATTGCCCAATCCAAAATATTAAACTTAATGAATTAACAAATAAATTTCCTGATTTGGAGGCCAATATTCTAGGGGTTATTAGAAATGGTAAGTTTATTATTTTAAAAAAGAATGATGTGATGAAAGAAAATGACAAAGCTTACGTCATAATCAATTCTTCACAAATGGCACAAACTCTTAGTGCTTTTGGTCATAACGAAAAAATTTCCAAGAAAATTCTAATCATTGGTGGTGGAAATATAGGATTTAATTTGGCAAAAAATATTGAGAAGTCCTTTGACTCAGCCAGAATAAAAATAATTGAAAAAGATAAGAATAGAGCAGAGTATATTGCAAACGAATTAAATAATACAATTATAATAAATGGAAATGGATTGGATGAAGATGTCTTGGCTGAAGCTAACGTAGAGGAGGTTGAAACCGTATTAGCATTAACTAACGATGACGAAGATAATTTAATGGTAAGTGTTTTGGTAGAAAAGTTTGCAAAAGAAAAAAGAACTATGGCTTTAATCAACAAGCCAAATTACACACTACTCCAGTCCTCCTTAAAAATTGATGATTTGATAGATCCAAGAATGAGTACAGTTTCAAGTATTTTAAAACATGTTCATAAAGGAACGATAGAGACAGCTTATAGTATTTTAAACGGTGAGTATGAGGTTATAGAGGCCGAAATCATAGAAACTTCAGAATTAATAAACAAAGAACTTAAAAGTGCAAACTTACCCGAGGAGATTAGAATTGGAGCAATATTAAGAGGTAAGGATATAATTATTCCTAGATCAAATTTTATTTTTCAAAAAGATGATACTGTAGTATTTTTAGCAAAAAGTGATCAAATTCAAATAGTAGAAAACATGTTTCGAATAAGTTCGATTTAGCTCAATTGAATGTATCAATTTAATATTTATTATTTAAAATTTTTTACTAGTCTAATATCTGTTCTATGCTTTTTTAATATAATTTATTCGTATTATTTTAATTTATATTTAAATATAGATTCATATGTATATACACTGTTAATATCACTAATTCCTATTGTCAGTATATTTTTTAAATCAAATGAAATAAAAAAGATTTCTATATACTATAAAATTCAAACAGTAATTTTAGGCTATTTTATCTTACCAGCAATAATTTCATTACCGTATTATTTAAGTATTTATAATATTACATTTATAGATGCATATTTTGAAGCGATTTCAGGCTTTACATCAACAGGCTTCACAATATTTAATAATATAAAACATTTAGATGAAAGTCTTATTATATGGAGATCATCATCTCAGTGGATTGGCGGTTTATATTTTTTATTTTCAATACTTTTGTTAATAGAGATATTTGATGATAACTTAAAAAAAACATTAACAAATTTTTTATCATTTAATACTTCAGAAATATTTAAACAATTTTCTAAGATACTAATATTCTATATAATTTTAACTGTAGTTATTTTTATTATTTATAATATCTTTGAATTTCGGTCATTTATCTCCTTAAATCTTGCTCTAACTGTTATTTCCTCAGGGGGATTTTTGCCAACAAACAATCTTTCTTCAATACTTAATAATGAATTAAAGATAAATTTATTTTCAATAACAATGTTAATTTCTTTTTTTGGATTATTTTTTTTATATAATTTATTTTTATTAAAAAATAAAAAGCTAAAGTCTATACAAGAAGATATTTACTTGTTATTTTACTTATTATTTACTTACTCAGTTTTTTTTATATTTTTTGATAAAAATTTAGATTTTAATTATATATTTCTTGCTATCTCTAGTAGCGTTTCAAATATAGGTGTATCACTAGAAAAAACTCCCCAAAACCTCTCATTTTTATTCTTATTACTAATCATTATTGGTGGATCTTTTTTTTCAACAAGTTCTGGATTAAGATTTATAAAAATTTACTCACTTGTCAAATTTTCTATTAATGAACTTATTTCACATTCTAAGCCTAAAAATATCTTTTTAAATAAACTAGCTTTAGGAGATGAAAATATGAATCTACATGATTTTTATAAATATTTTTTAACAATAATCGTATTTATATTTTCACTAATTATCCTTACAAGTATACTTTCTATTTCTAATTATAATGTTGAAGAGTCCTTCAAATTATCAATTTTGACCCTTATGAATACTGTAAACTCATCCATGACAGGCCTAAATAGTTTTAATTTTGAGGAAATGAATTATTTTTCAAAATATAGCTTAATATTTTTTATGATTATCGGCAGAGTTGAATTATTAACTGTACTTATTCTGTGTAAAAAATTCTTTTTTAAAAATTAAATTAATACTATAAGTAGTCATAATATATATGCGCCCTTAGCTCAGTTGGATAGAGCAACGGTTTTCTAAACCGTGGGTCGGAGGTTCGAATCCTTCAGGGCGCGCCAAAATGAGCTTTATTAACCCCAAAAACTTAACAAATATAGCAACATTATTTTAAATTTTATTATTGCTGACCTAAATAGATCATGCTTAAATAATACTTATTCAAAAGTAATTTTGAATTATTTGTTAACAAATAAACTTAAAAACAAGAGGAAGAATATGTTTAAAGTAATAAAAAGATTGACTTCTATTGTTGCTATGTTCGCTGTGCTTTTCGCTTTTACGACAGAAACTATGGCTGCAAAGAAATCAAAAACACTTAAAAACACACAGAAGAAAGGTTTTGTCAGATGTGGTGTTTCTCAAGGTCTTCCAGGATTTTCTAATGCTGATGCATCAGGAAACTGGACAGGTATCGACGTAGATGTATGTAGAGCAGTAGCTGCGGCAGTACTAGGTGATGCAAACAAAGTTAAGTTTACACCATTAAGTGCTAAAGAAAGATTTACAGCTTTAACATCTGGTGAAATAGATATCCTTTCAAGAAATACTACTTGGACACTATCTAGAGATGCTGACATCGGTCTTACTTTCGTAGGAGTAAACTTTTATGATGGTCAAGGTTTCATGGTTAGAAAAAGTTCAGGTATAACTTCTACTAGTCAGTTTAAAAATGGTATCTCAGCTTGTACAAACATTGGTACAACAACAGAGCTTAATATGAGAGACTTCTTTAATTCAAGAGGAATTTCTTATGAGCCGGTAGCTTTTGAAAAAGCTGACGAAGTTGTTGCTGCTTATGATGCAGGTAGATGTGATACTTACACAACTGATAAATCAGGTTTAGCGGCTCAAAGAACTAAAATGAAAAACCCAGATGAACACATTGTATTACCAGAAACTATTTCTAAAGAACCTTTAGGACCAGTTGTAAGACAAGGTGATGCTGTATGGGAAGACATTGTTAGATGGTCTTTAAACACTATGATCGAAGCTGAAGAGTACGGAATTACTTCTTCAAACGCTGACTCAATGAAAACTTCAGACAACCCACAAATCAAAAGATTAGTAGGTGCTGAAGGAGAAATGGGAGCAGCATTTGGCTTAGATAATGAGTGGAACCTAAGAATTATCAAGCAAGTTGGTAACTATGGTGAAAGTTATAAGAGAAATATAGCTGACACAGGTATTTTACCTGATAGAGGTCCAAACCAATTATGGACTAAAGGTGGAATATTATACGTACCACCAGCAAGATAATTATTATCTTAAATTAGTTAAAAAGGGCTAGATTTTTCTAGCCCTTTTTTTTATGATGAATTTGCATGAATAATAAAATCAAAAGAATTTTACCTCAATTACTCACAATATTATTTGTAGTTTTAATATTTGGTTTTTTTACAATTAACGCTCAGGTTAATATGGATAATAGAGGTATCGATTTTGGCTTTGGTTTTCTTAAACAAGAAGCTTCTTTTGATATGCAGTTTACATTGCTTGATTATGATGGCCAAGATTCTTATGGATGGGCCTATGTTGTGGCTTTATTAAATACTCTTTTAGTATCATTCCTTGGAATTATTTTTTGCACAATTTTAGGTGTGATAATCGGTATTGCAAGACTATCTAGTAATTTTTTGATAAAGAATTCTGCTGCTTGGTATGTTGAGTTTTTCAGAAATATACCTTTATTACTTCAAATTTTCTTTTGGTACTATGCTGCTTTAAGAGCATTACCTTTACCAGAAACAGCCGAGCCTTGGTTTGGTGTTACTTACATGACTATCAAAGGTTACTTTATACCAGCTATGATTTGGGAAAATTTAAACATTTTTGTCTATTGTTTATTAGCATCATTTATATCAATAATATTTATTAGAAATTACGCAAAAAATTTACAAGAAAAAGAAGGTAAACAATTACCACTTTTATATATATCGCTAGCGATATTACTAGTTGTTCCAGGATTATCTTTTATATTAGGAGGTGTAACACTTGATTTTGAAATGCCTGTTTTAAAACAGCTTTCAGCAACATCTTATACTTATGAGGGAGGTATTGGATTGCCACCAGAGCTTATAGCTTTAGTTTTAGCTCTATCATTATACACATCAACTTTTGTTGCTGAGTGTGTACGAGCAGGAATACAGGGAATAAGTAAAGGTCAAAAAGAGGCTGCTGCGTCTGTTGGTTTAACACCTAACCAAGTATTAAAACTTGTAATTATGCCTCAAGCTTTAAGAATTATTATTCCACCAACAACAAACCAATATTTAAATTTAACTAAAAATTCCTCACTTGCAGCTGCTATTGCTTATCCTGACTTAGTTTTAGTTTTTGCTGGAACTGCAATGATGCAAACTGGAAAAGCTATAGAGATTGTTGGAATTACAATGTTAACGTATTTAACAATAAGTTTATTAATTGCAGCACTGATGAATTGGTATAACAAAAAAATTGAAATTAAGGAAAAATAATGAAAAATATTAGCTTCCTTCAAATCCAAAGCAAAAGCCCTTTAACGAATATGTACATGGGCTCTACTTTATTATCGATTGCTATTTTTGATGTTTTTGTAAGCTCTTTCTTTAGTATTAATATTACATCTTTTTTACCTCAAAATATAAGTACTTTTTTACCTTTAATAATTGGCTTCATAGGTCTTGGTATCTTTAGAATGGAATACACTGGGATACATTTACTAGACAAGGTTAATAAAAATATAAATACAAATAATTTTAATGCGTTTCTTACGCTTTTAATAATTTTTGTTGTAATTAAAGCTACACCTCCTGCATTAAGTTGGATGATATTAGATGCTAATATATCGGGTGACACAAAAGAAGCTTGTACAGGGACAGGAGCTTGTTGGACTTACATAAAAGTTTGGTTTAGAAGATTTATGTATGGAATGTACCCAAATGAACTCCATTGGAGAATTAATAGTGCATTTATTTTAGTTATAGCTTTAGGCTTTGTTGGTTATTTTTTTAAAGAAAACCTTAAAAAATATTTAGCATTATATTATGTAGTAATTTATCCAATAATTGCATTCTTAATTATTTACTATTTAATATCAGGAGGATCTTTTGGTCTTGTTTGGGTTGAAACTGGAGCTTGGGGTGGTTTATCATTAACCTTTATTGTTTCATTCTTCTGTTTAATATTTTGTTTTCCATTAGGTATGGTTTTAGCTCTTGGACGTAGATCAAATTTACCTGCTGTAAGATATATTTCTGTTGGTTACATCGAATTTTGGAGAGGTGTCCCGCTAATTACAGTTTTATTTATGTCATCAGTAATGTTTCCAATGTTTTTACCAGAAGACTTTTTCATGGATAAATTGGTAAGAGTAATTATAGCAATTACTTTATTTGAAGCAGCCTATTGCGCTGAAGTAATTAGGGGAGGTCTCCAAGCTTTACCAAGAGGGCAGTATGATGCAGCTAAATCTTTAGGTATGGGATATTGGAAAATGCATATCTTTGTAATCTTACCACAAGCCTTAAAACTTGTTATTCCTGGAATTGCTAATACTTTTTTAGCTTTAGTTAAAGATACACCTTTAATTTTTGTAGTTGGCTTAGCAGAAATTGCCGGCATGTTAGCGTTAGCAAAAACAAATCCTAAATGGCTTGGTTTTGCAATGGAAGGTTATATATTTGCTGCTATAATTTTCTGGATAATCTGTTATGCTATGAGTAAATATAGCTACAACTTAGAAAATAAATATAAAACTGAAAGATAAGATATGTCAGATCCAATAATTAAAATTGAAAATATGAATAAATGGTTTGGTGATTTTCAAGTTTTAAAAAATATTGATTTATCAGTTGAAAAAAATAAAAAAATAGTAGTTTGTGGCCCATCCGGATCTGGGAAATCAACTTTGATCAGATGTATTAATAGATTAGAAGAACATCAAGAAGGAACAATAATTGTTGACGGTACAGAGCTTTCTGAAAACACAAAAAACATAGAAGCTATCAGAGCAGAAGTTGGAATGGTTTTTCAACAATTTAATTTATTTCCACACTTATCAATTCTGGATAATTGTACTTTAGCACCAATATGGGTAAAAAAAATGCCCAAAGCAAAAGCAGAAGAATTAGCATTAGAGCATTTAGAAAGAGTTCAAATAAGTGATCAAGCACAAAAATTCCCTGGACAGCTGTCTGGTGGACAACAACAAAGATGTGCAATTGCAAGAGCTCTATGTATGGAGCCAAAAATAATGCTTTTTGATGAACCTACATCAGCTTTAGACCCAGAAATGATTAAAGAAGTACTAGATGCAATGGTAAATCTTGCAAAAGCAGGTATGACAATGATTGTTGTAACCCATGAGATGGGTTTTGCTAAAGAAGTTGCTGATGAGGTTATTTTTATGGATGAAGGAATGATAGTTGAAAGAGCAGAAACAAAAACATTCTTTGCAAATCCAAAAAGTGATAGAACAAAATTGTTTTTAAGTCAGATACTTTAACCTATCGTTATAGCAAAAACCCATTATTTATATAAAAACTTTAGAGTTTTTATGTCAGAGTCAACACCAAAAAGGAGCTAAAAATAATTTTTTTTATACTTGCAATAAGTTTCAGGATAGGCTTCAATCTGCTTTTTTAAGAGGGGTCTTAATGGAAGATAATTTTAACAAACACTTAGGTAACAAGCTTAAGCTAAGAAGATTAGCTTTAGGATTAACACAAACAAAAGTAGCAAAAGCTATAAACGTCACATTTCAACAAATTCAAAAATACGAAAAAGGAACTAATGGAGTAAGCTCTATAAGATTACTTCAATTGTCGAATTATCTTAAAGTTCCTATTAATTATTTTTTTGAAGATTTTGGTGAATATGCAATTAATGCAGATAGAGTTAAAGAAAGTCATCTAACGGTAAATTATAATTTTTTAATTAAACTTTATTCCGAACTAACGCCTGATCAAAAAATAAAATTTGGTAAAAATCTGCAAGTAGCACAACCAAACTTGACAAAGACTGGTTAATTTTGGCTCCTCGGGCAGGACTCGAACCTGCGACCAATTGATTAACAGTCAACTGCTCTACCAACTGAGCTACCGAGGAATGTAAAAATCAAAACTTACTTTTTTTTATGACTAAAACAACTCTTTTTTTGGAGGTAACGCCCGGAATCGAACCGGGATACAAGGATTTGCAATCCTCTGCGTAACCATTCCGCCACGTTACCATTTAAAAGGACAAAAAATCAATTTAATACATGTTTATATAATTGTTTTTAAGAATTAGTCTATAAATTTCCACTTAAAATTGATTATTGTTTATTCAGGTGATTAATTTATAAACTAAAAAGGCATATGAGTTCAGATAAATATAATCATGTAGAAGTAGAAAATCGTATTTATTCATATTGGGTAAAAAATGAATTATTTAAGCCTAAAAAAAATAAGAAAAAATTTTCAATTGTAATACCACCACCCAATGTAACTGGAAGTTTACATATGGGCCATGCTCTTAATAATTCAATTCAAGATCTTTTAACCCGATATCATAGAATGAATAATTTCGAAACTTTATGGCAACCAGGAACTGACCATGCTGGAATAGCAACGCAGGCATTAGTAGAAAAAAAATTAGAAAAGGACGGCATAAATAAAAACGACCTTGGTAGAGATAATTTCATCAAAAAAGTGTGGGAATGGAAAAGTCAATATGGAGATATAATTTTAAATCAACTCAAAAAATTAGGATGCTCGTGTGATTGGTCAAGAAATGCATTTACCATGGATGATAATTTATCCGATAGTGTTTTAAGAGTATTCGTAGAACTTCATAAAAAGAATATTATTTATAAAGCAAAAAAACTAGTAAATTGGGATACTGTTTTAAAAACTGCTATTTCTGATCTAGAAGTTGACCAAAGAGAAGTAAATTCAAAATTATACTATATTAAATACCCTATTAACGGCACTAATGAATTTATAACAATCGCGACAACTAGACCTGAAACCATGCTGGGTGACACAGCTGTCGCAGTCAATCCTAAAGATAAAAGGTTTAAAAAGTATAAAAATAAAGATGTAGATTTACCTTTAGTAGGTAGAAAAATTAAAATTATATTTGATAATTATGCTGATCCAGAACAAGGAACGGGCGCTGTTAAAATTACACCAGCTCATGATTTTAATGACTATGATGTTGGCCAAAGAAACAAACTTCAAATAATAAATATTTTTACAGAAGATGGAAAAATTAATAATAATTGTCCAAAAAAGTATCAAGGCTTAGATAGATTTGAAGCAAGAAAACTAATACTTGAAGATTTAAAAAATCTTAATTTATTTGTTAAAGAGGTAAACATTAAAAATAAAGTTCCATATGGTGATAGATCTAATTCTGTAATTGAACCATATTTAACAGAGCAATGGTTTGCTGATGCAAAAAAACTTTCTATAAAAGCAAAGAAAATTGTTAAATCAAAAAAAACAAATTTCTTTCCTGAAAATTGGTCAAAGACATATTTTCAATGGATGAATAATATTGAACCCTGGTGTATCTCAAGACAACTTTGGTGGGGTCATCAAATACCAGCTTGGTATGGACCTGATAAAAAAATCTTTGTTGCACTTAATGAAAAAGAAGCAAAACTTAATGCTAAAAAATTCTATAAAAAAGATGTTGAATTAAAAAGAGATCCTGATGTTTTGGATACTTGGTTTTCATCAGGTTTATGGCCATTTGCAACATTAGGTTGGAATACTAAAGATCCTTATCTTAAAAAATTTTATCCAACATCTGTATTAGTTACTGGTTTTGATATCATTTTCTTTTGGGTAGCCAGAATGATTATGTTTGGAATGGAATTTATTAAAAAAGAACCTTTTAAAGATATCTATGTTCATGCTTTAGTTAGGGACGAGAAGGGTCAAAAAATGTCTAAATCAAAAGGCAACGTGATTGATCCTTTAGACTTAATAGAAAAGTACAGTGCAGATGCATTAAGATTTACTCTTTTATCAATGGCGTCTCCTGGTAGAGACGTTAAACTTTCTGAAGATAGAGTAAAAGGTAATAGGAATTTTCTTAATAAGTTATGGAATGTAAACAATTTTTTAGTTCATAATAAATGTGACATTAAAAATGCTAAAAAAGCACCTAAAGCTAAAATTAATATTAATAAATGGATATATTCTGAATTAGTTCAAACAAAATTAATTGTTGAAAAGAACATAAAAGGATATCGATTTGATGAAGCAGCACGAAATGTATACCAGTTTGTATGGCATTCTTATTGTGATTGGTATTTAGAGCTAAGTAAAACAATCTTAAATTCAAATAATAAAAAAGACATCAAAGAAACTAAAGAAATTGCTAGCTATGTATTTAAAGAAATTTTAGTTTTATTGCACCCATTCATACCCTTTATTACAGAGGAGATATGGCTTAAAAACAAGTTAGATAACTCAAATAAAGATTACTTAATGTATTCTAATTGGATTTCAGGCAAACCTAAAAAAGAAAAATTTGCTGATGTCGAAAATATTATTGATTTCATTACTGAAATTAGGTCATTTAAAAATGAAATTAGTATAAGCCCTGGCTCATATGTTGATATTTCACTTAGTAATATTAGTAATAAGAATAAATCCTTTTTTGTTAAGAATGACACAGTAATAAAAAGGCTTGGAAGAATAACAAATTTTACCGATAAAGATCAAAATAAGCCATCTGCGTCTTTGGTTATAAAAGGGAGTGTTTTTAAACTTTATTTTGAGCAAAATGTTGATTTAAATCTGATTAAAGAAAATCTTTTAAGTAAACAGACTAAATATCAAGCTGAAATGGATAAAATTTCATCAAGATTGAAGAATAAAGACTTTGTTAAGCGTGCACCAAAACATATTGTTGACCAAGAAAAAAGTAATTATAATAATTTAGAAAATGATATAAAGAAAATATCAACAACTATAAAAAACTTATAATGCCAAAATTTAATAAAAAAAAATTACCAAGTAGACATACATCTTTAGGTCCTGATAAAGCACCACAAAGATCCTTCTATTATGCAATGGATCTTACGGAAAAAGATGTTGCAAAACCTTTTGTGGGCGTTGTTTCAACCTGGAATGAAGCTGCCCCTTGTAATATTGCCCTAATGAGACAAGCTCAGTCTGTTAAAAAAGGTGTTCATCAAGCAGGAGGAACCCCAAGGGAATTTTGTACTATTACTGTTACTGACGGAATAGCAATGGGCCATGAAGGCATGAAGTCATCTTTAATATCAAGAGATGTTATTGCAGATTCAACCGAATTAACTGTTAGAGGACATTGTTACGACGCATTAGTTGGAGTAGCAGGTTGTGATAAATCATTACCTGGCTTGATGATGGCTATGGTACGATTAAACGTTCCAAGTGTATTTATTTATGGTGGATCCATTCTTCCAGGAAGATTTAATGGTAAAGATGTAACCGTTGTTGATGTATTTGAAGGAGTTGGAAAATATTCTGCAGGCAAAATGTCA
Organism: uncultured Pelagibacteraceae bacterium; assembly: GCA_902515185.1. GTDB lineage: Bacteria > Pseudomonadota > Alphaproteobacteria > Pelagibacterales > Pelagibacteraceae > Pelagibacter. The sequence goes on from CABXTN010000007.1 coordinate 23,585, forward strand.
GCTCATGCATTAAGAAAATTAGAATTAAAAGCTTGCCCAAGTGCAGGAGCTTGTGGTGGTCAATTTACAGCAAATACTATGGCGTGTGTATCTGAAGCTATTGGATTAGCATTACCATATTCAGCTGGTACACCAGCACCTTATACGCAAAGAGATTCTTATGCTTTAAAAAGTGGAAAAGCAGTTATGAATTTATTACAAAAAAAAATTAGACCAAGAGACATTGTAACAAAAAAATCATTAGAAAATGCTGCAACAATCGTTGCTGCAACAGGAGGTTCTACAAATGCTGCATTACATTTGCCAGCTCTTGCAAACGAAGCTGGAATAAAATTTGATTTAATGGATGTTGCAAGAATTTTTAAAAAAACACCTTATCTTGCAGATTTAAAACCTGGTGGAAAATATGTTGCTAAAGATATGTGGAAAGCAGGGGGCGTTCCAATGCTACTAAAAACTTTATTAGATGGTGGATATATTCACGGTGATTGTATGACGGTTACTGGTAAAACAATGAGGCAAAATTTAAAAAATGTTAAGTTTAATAAAAATCAAAAAGTTATGAGAACACATAATCAACCATTATCTCCTGATGGAGGTGTTGTTGGTTTAAAAGGAAACCTAGCACCAGATGGAGCTATTGTTAAAGTTGCAGGATTAAAAAAATTACAATTCACTGGTAAAGCTAGATGTTTTGATACTGAGGAAGCAGCTTACAAAGCTGTGAAACATAAAAAGTACAAAGACGGCGATATAATTATAATTAGATACGAAGGCCCAAAGGGTGGACCAGGTATGAGAGAAATGCTTCAAACAACGGGAGCAATATACGGACAAGGAAAAGGTGAAAAAGTTGCATTAATTACTGATGGAAGATTTTCGGGAGCAACACGTGGTTTTTGTATAGGTCACGTTGGACCAGAAGCTTCTGTTGGCGGACCAATAGCTCTATTAAGGAATGGAGATATTATTGATCTTGATGCTAAGAAAGGCACAATAAATGTTCGTTTATCTAAAAAAGAATTAGCTAAAAGAAGAAAAAAATGGAAACCAAAGAAAATCAACTTTGGTAATGGAACTCTTTGGAAGTATGCTCAAACAGTTGGGCCGGCATATCTTGGAGCACCCACACATCCTGGTGCAAAAGAAGAGGTTAGAACTTACGCTGATATTTAATGAAAATTAGACCGGTTATTCTATGTGGTGGAGCAGGTACGAGACTGTGGCCTAAAAAATCAAAACATCAAGCAAAGCAGTTTATAGATTTTGGAGGTTGGACCTTAATTAATAAAACTTTTGATAGAATTAAAAGCAATGTTTTTGATTATCCAATCATCAGTACTAATTCAAAGTATCTGAGGGAAGTTAAAAAAGCTTTAAAAAGAAGTCGAATTAGTAAATATAAAATAGTTTTGGAGCCAGCAAAAAAAAATACTGCCCCTGCAATTTTGGCATCAGCATTAATTAAAGAAATTCCAAACAACCAGCCACTAATGTATTTTACTGCTGACCATTTAATTGAAAAACCAAATAAGCTTATTAGTGCAATTAACAAAAATAAATCAAATTTAGATGAAAAAAATGTATTTATATTTGGTATTAAACCAACAAATCCATCAAGTGAATATGGTTACTTCTTAAGTAAAAATGTAAAAAATATTAATAAAGTGACTAGATTTATTGAGAAACCAAAACAAGCAAAAGCTAAACTAGTTATAAAACAAAAAGGATACTGGAATTCAGGTATGTTTTTTTTAAGAAAAGACTCAATAATTAATAATTTTAAGAGATATCAGCCTAATATTTTTCGAAACTGTAGCAAAGCTGTAACAAAAGCAAAATATAAAAGTAATGTGTATTATTTAAATAAACAAGCATTTACTAAAGCAACAGCAAAGTCTTTTGATTACGCAATATTAGAAAAAACAAAAAATATAAACGCAATTAAATTAGATATTCCATGGTCAGACTTAGGAAGCTGGAAAGAAATTTGTAAAATGTATGGCAAAAACAAAAATAAGTACTTTAAAAAGAAGAATGTATTTCATAGACCATGGGGCAGCTACACAAACTTATTTAAAGGGAAAGAATTCTTAATTAAAGAATTATATGTGAAACCCAAAGGTATTTTAAGTCTTCAAAAACATCATCATAGAGCAGAACATTGGGTTGTTACTCATGGTAAACCTAAAATTACTTTAAATAAAAAATATTTTACAATGAATCAAGATGAAACTATCTTTATTCCATTAGGCGCAATCCATAGAATAGAAAATCCATATAAAAAACCAGTTAAAATTATAGAAGCTCAAGTAGGATCGATATTAAAAGAAACTGATATAGTTAGATATCAAGACATATATGGTCGTGTTAAATAAATTAACATGACCATATAAATATATTTAAAACCAATTATTTGGAATAATTATGTAATGAATTGCTAAAACAATTCCAACCGATACACTTAGTCCAAAGATCATCTTAAGAAAGTCTTTACCAATTAATGGGAAGACATATTTAAATTTATAATCTTTATTCATCGTTGAAATTGCAAGTTCTCTACCACATAATAAACCAACAAATACCCATGTTGTTGACATAGGTAAGTCATTTAGTTCTTTAAAGTAGAATAATACTGCAGCATAAATTATGTTAATAATTGTAGCTGATCTTGCATATCTTGTTCCTGTTTTTTCCAAAACTACTGTTTGGATCCGTCCACCTTGAATGTAGAAGATGTAGAATAGCAAAGCAGTAAAATATGCCATTACAGTTAGAAGTATTGTAATATCAAGTTGTCTTGGAAGATATACTGCAATATTTGCTACATCGTGAGATAACCAAACCCACCATAACCAACCTGAAGTGACCCATACTGAGTTTCTCCAAAAGCCTATATACTTTTCATCAACTTCATCTAATTTTTCATTGATAAATTTTGAAACTACTATCCAAGCAATATAAGCGACCATAGCAGCTAAACCATATCCAACTACACTTTTTAATAGCATTTTTTCAAGCACAACTGTTGAAGCAAATGCTGAAAGAACTAAAAAGGTTGTTGATACAGGTATTCCAACTCTTGTTAATATTAAGAGTATTGCAGGCGCTACTGCATGATACCATTGAATTTCTTGATAAGGTATTCTAGTTAATCTTCCATATGAAATATCACCATCATACGCATACCATCCCCATGCCAAAGCTAAAATCATTACACTAGAAGCTGATCCTGCAAGTACGTACCATTTAAACCACTTCTTTTTAGAAGCTATAAATGTACCCAGTGTTTGAATTGAGTCGTTAGCGATTACGCTGTAACCGGCAAGGGCAAACCCTATAACCGTGTAAACTAAAGTCATTTCCATTTTTTTTCTCCCTTATATTATTGTTCTCGGTTCCTGTTGATTCATGACTTAAGGAGTATGTAATATGAGAAGAAAAATAATTCTATATAAAAATTTTTTGATTTGAGAATCAAAAGGTGGATTTATCAATAACTAAACTAATTAGAAGCAAAGTCTACTTTAAAATTAAAATACAACCTTAAAAATACCAATGATAAATAATGGTATCTGTAATCCAAAATTAGCAAGTATAGCTTTATCTTTACTAATAAATCCAGCGATAGTCCATCCAACAACTCCCAACCCATGAAAATAGATATTTAAAGGATATATATTTAGGTTTGTTAATAGAATACCAATTAATACTAGAAATGTACTAATCCATTTAAGATATTTCTTAATAAACATATGTTTCCCTTTCAGCTTGTTTTATTTAGATTTTAAATAATAACTTATCTACATTTTTTACATAATCCAAAAAACTCAAGATTGTATTTACTATATTTCATACCATCTTTGTCTTTGAAATTAGTTAAGTATTTAGAAAGACTTGCACTGCTAATTTCTGTTACTTTTTCACAGATCTCACAAATTGAAAAAGCAGTAGCTTTTGATACCTGACAGCTTGAATTATGACATGCAATAAAGGCATTTCGACTTTCAATTTTATGAATTTTTCCTATTTTAACTAACTTATCCAGTGCTCTATAAACTTGTAACGGAGCTTTAATCCCCTTTTTTTGAACATTGTGTAGTATTGAATAAGCTTTCATTGGTTCAGGCGATTTATCAATTAAATCAAAAATGATTTGTTGATTTTTTGAAAGGGTTTGCATTTTATCCATTCTACTAATTCCTCATTAATTTTTCAATTTAATCGATTGTTTTATATTTAATAATGACAAGATAAATAAGAATAAAGAAGCTGCTATAATTGAAGGCCCTGATGCAGTATTAAATTCCAATGAAGAAAATAATCCTAAGATCACAGATAACAAACCACCAATAATTGAATACATCACCATTTTCTGAGGACTTGAAGATATATTTCTAGCCATTGCAGCGGGTATAATTAACATTCCTGTAATTAGTAATAAGCCAATCATCTTAATTGATATTGCAATAATTGCTGCCATTAAAATTGTAAATATAGCCTTAGCTCTATCAGGATTTAATCCTTCTGCTTCAGCTAATTCATAATTAACAGTTGATGCAAATAAAGATTTCCAAATTAATTTTAAAACTAAGAGAATTAATGCTCCTCCAATCCATATTATTAAAAGATCATTAACTGTAACTGCTAATATATCTCCAAATAATAATCCCATAATATCAAATCTAATAAATGATAAAAAACCTATAACAACAAGTCCTACTGCCAAAGATGAGTGAGCTAAGAGACCCAGTAAAGCATCACCTGGTAGATTAGTTCTTTTTTGTAGTTGTATTAAAGTTAAAGCTATTAAAGATGAAATAATAAATACCGAGAAAGCTATATTAAACTCCATTGAATAAGCTAAAGTTACTCCAAGTAAAGCAGAGTGGGCTAGGGTATCTCCAAAATAAGATAATCTTCTCCAAACAACAAAACAACCAAGAGGTCCGGTAACTATCGCAACTCCAATACCTGCTATTAAAGCTCTTATAAAAAAATCATCTAACATTTAGTTTTTCTTTATTTCACCTTCACTTGTATGAACATGATCGTGTCTATGCTCATATCTTGATAATATTTGAGAAGCTTGTTCACCAAATAAAGCTTTATATTCGTTATTTTTTGCAACATCCATTGGAGATCCCGAACAACAGACATGACCATTTAAACAAACCACATGATCTGTTGCGCTCATTACAGTATGTAAGTCGTGAGAAATTAATAGGATCCCGCAGTTTAATTCATCTGAAATTTTCTTAATTAATTCGTATAAAGCAATCTCACCAGTAAAATCTACTCCTTGCACTGGTTCATCTAGTACTAATAATTCTGGTTTTTTTGAAATAGCTCTTGCAAGAAGCACTCTTTGGAATTCTCCACCAGATAAGTCGCCCAAATTTTTATCTTTAAGGTGAATAACGCCAGTCAAAGAAAGAGCTTCATCTATAGATTCTTTATTGAGACTTTCAGTTAGTACCATGAAATCATTTACTCTTAGTGGCAATGTCCAATCAATTGAAATTTTCTGTGGAACATATCCAATATTATTTGTGTATTTTTCAACTGAACCATCAATCTTTTTGTAAATACCCAAAGCAATTTTGGCTGTTGTACTTTTTCCTGATCCATTAGGGCCTATAAGAGTAACTATTTTACCTTTTTCAACTTGAAGTGATACACCTCTAACAAGCCATTTATTATTTAAACTAAAACCAGCTTTATTTAATTTCACAAGTATATTTTGATCTGAGCTCATTTTATTTCTTGACTAGTAAATGTTATATTATTACATAGTGTTATATTATAACAATTTAAATATACAACATATGAAAAACATTAAAAAATTACCATTTATCTTATCAATACTATCATTCTTAACTATTTTTGCACCGGCAAATGCTGAAATTAAAGTAGTTACTTCAATTAAACCAATTCATTCATTAGCCAGTTATTTAATGGATGGAGTAGCTAAACCTGACTTAATAGTTGATGGATATGCTTCTCCTCACGGTTTTGCTTTAAAACCATCTCATGCAAAAATGTTGCAAAATGCTGATTTAATATTCTGGGTTGGTGAGGATTTGGAAAATTTTTTAGAAAAACCATTAAATTCAATTGCAAAAAAAGCTGAGAAAATTGAGTTAATGGAAATCAAAGGTTTAACTAAACTTAAATTTAGAGAAAGAAATATTTTTGATGAACATGATCATGGACCTAAAGAAGATGACCACGATGATCATGCTAAAAAAGAGGACGATCACGATGACCACGGACATGACGATGAACATAAAGAAGATGATCACGGTCATGACGATGAGCATAAAGAAGATGGTCACGATGATCACGGTCATGAAGGACATGCACATGGTGAATATGACCCACATATTTGGTTGGATCCAATGAATGCAAAGGTGATTTTAAGCGAAATGGCAGAACACTTAATCGAGAATGATCAAGAAAATGAAGCTAAATATAAAGCAAATTTAAAAAAAGCACATAAAGATTTAGATAAACTTACCAAGAAAGTAAAATCTGAATTAAACAAAGATTTCAAATCGATAGTTTTTCATGATGCATATCAATACTTTGAAAAAAGATTTGGCATTAATATTCTTGGTGCATTTACCGTAAATACAGACGTAATGCCTGGTGCTGAACAAATAACCGAAATAAGAGAAATAATTGAGCATGATAAAGTAAGCTGCGTATTTTCAGAGCCACAATTCAATCCTGATATTATAAAAGCCATAGTAAAAGATACTAATGTTGCAACAGGGGTTATAGATCCATTAGGGGCAACTCTTAATCCGGGTAAAGATCTTTATTTTGATTTAATTGGCAACATGTCAAAATCTTTTAAAGGCTGTTAAATAAAAATTGATCTTTAGTGATAAACAATATTTAATATTATGATGAGTACAGTTTCCCTAACATTAGATGAAATATTTGATTTAGCTAAAAAAACATTATTAGCCAATGGTTGCGATGATGATACTGCCTCAATACTATCAGATTTAATTAGAAATGCTGAAAGAGATGGTTCATTGTCTCATGGTTTATTTAGATTACCAGCTTATGTAAGTGGTTTAAAAAGTGGAAAAATTAATGGTAAAGGAAAACCTGAAGTAAAAAAGATTTCACCATCTGTAATAAAAGTTCAAGGAAATAATTGTTTAGCACCTGTTGTTTTAAATAAAGGTTTACCTGAATTAGTAAAAGCGGCAAAAGAAAATGGTGTTGCGGTTCTTGCAATAAATAATTCACATCATATGGCTGCTATGTGGCCAGAAACTGAAAAGTTAGCAGAGGAAGGCTTAGTTGCTTTTGCTTGCACATCATACAAGCCAGCGGTAGCTCCAGCTGGTGCAATTAAACCATTGTTTGGAACAAACCCAATTTCATTTGCTTGGCCAAGACCGGGAAAAACTCCAGTTGTTTATGATATGGCAACTGCATCAATGGCAATGGGAGAAGTTCAAGTTGCTAAACGCGAGGGGCATAAAGTTCCTTTAGGAACAGGGCTAACCAAAGAAGGTAAAGAGACAACAGATCCTGCTGCTATAGCAGATGGTGGTGTGTTGTTACCTTTTGGTGGTTATAAAGGATCAGCTATTGCAATGATGGTTGAGTTAATGGCCGGAGCATTAGTTGGAGATAACTTTAGTTTTGAAACAGCAACCAAAGATAACAATGATGGTGGACCTCCAAGTGGGGGAGAATTTATTTTAGCAATAAATCCAGATAAAACATCGGGTACTAATTGGGAAAAACATTCTGACGAATTCTTTAATAAAATGAAATCAATGGGAGATGTAAGATTGCCCGGTGAAAGAAGACATAAAAATAGATTAGATACTGGTCCAAGAAATATTAATGAGGACTTAGTTAATAAAATAAAATCTTTAAGCTAATTCAATTTCAATTGGTGTATGGTCTGATGGTTTTTGTCTACCTCGTGGAAACTTATTTATTTTAACATCTTTAACATGGTTAATTAAGGAATTAGATACTAAAAAATGGTCAATTCTCATTCCGTTATTTTTTTGCCAAGCACCACTAGTATAGTCCCAAAATGTATAACCTTCTTTTTCAGGATAAATAAATCTATATGCATCATGAAAACCTAAATTAATAAGTTCTCTTAGTTTTTTTCTAATCTCAAGTCTAAATAAAGCATCATTCTCATAACCTTTTGGATTATGAACATCTTCGGCTGATGGTATAATATTAAAGTCACCACCGATAATAATATTTTCATTTACTTTTGACATACTCTTAATTTTTTTAATTAAACTATCTAACCAATATAACTTGTATGTGTATTTTTCCGTATCAACAGGATTTCCGTTAGGTGTGTAAATATTAATTATTGTGATATTTTTCTTCTTTACTTTTATATCAGCGGTAATAATTCTTGATTGTTTATTTTTATCTTTAAAAATATCATTTTGAATATTTTCTAATTTTTTTTTTGAAATAATAGCAACACCATTGTAACTTTTTTGCCCAAAAACATAATTTTCATATTTTAAAGATTTTATATCATCATAAGGATAGGATTCATTTGGTGTTTTAATTTCCTGCATCATTACAATGTCAGGTGAAAATTTTTTCAAATATTCTTTTATATTTTCAATACGAGCTCTTACAGAATTAACATTCCATGAACTTACAATCATTAAAGAGAGAAGGAAACACCACAACCACAAGAAGATTTACTCTGAGGGTTATTAATTTTAAAAGACTCACCGATTAGTTCTTTTACAAAATCTATTTCTGAACCATTTAGAAGTTCTGCAGATTGTTTATCAATTAAAATATTATTAAACCTAACATCATCAGTTTCCTGATTCTTATCAAATGAAAAATCATATTGAAAACCCGAACAACCCCCACCTTTAATTGCGATTCTAAAAAAAGATCCTTTATCTTTTTCTAGAAGCAGATGGTTTATCTGTTTTATTGCTTTATCAGTAAATTTAATTTCTTTATTCATATTTCAACACTGCTATTACTAATATAATAATATTTTTTTGATTTTAAAGCATGAAAAATTTCAGCAAACTAGGTCAATTTAAAAGCAGAGGAAGGCTTTTTAAAGAGGCTAACAATAGATTTCGTACTCCATTTCAACGAGATAGAGACAGAATTATTCATAGTGCCTCATTTAGAAGACTTAAGCACAAAACACAGGTTTTTGTTAACACAGAAGGAGACCATTATAGAACTAGAATTACTCATTCTATTGAAGTCTCGCAAATAGCGAGAACAATAGCTAGATATTTAAATATAAATGAAGAATTAGCTGAGACATTAAGTTTAGCTCATGACTTAGGCCACACTCCCTTTGGTCATGCAGGTGAGGTTTCCTTGAACGATTGTATGATTTCCCACGGTGGATTTGATCATAATTTACAAACATTACGAATTGTAATGTTCTTAGAGAATAAATATTTAAAATTTAAAGGTTTGAACCTAACTATTGAAACTATTGACGGTTTACTTAAACATAATGGCCCAATTTATGATCAACAAAAAGTTAACACTCTTTTAGGGATACATAATTTTAAAAACAAAATTGCATTTGAGAAATTTCCATCACTTGAAGCACAAATAGCTGCCATTTCAGATGATATTGCATATAATAATCATGACATTTTAGATGGTATAAAAGCAAAAATTTTTAGTTTTAATGATTTATTAGAATTAAACTTTTTTAAAGAAATATATAAACCGTATAAAAAAATTAAAAAAATAAACAAAGAAATTTTAACTTATCAAATAATTAGAGACTCTATTAATTATATGGTTAAGGATTTGATACAAAATACAATTTCAACTATAAAAAAAAATAAATTAAAGACAACTTCTGATGTACAATCTTTTGATGGCAATATAGTCAATTTTTCTAAAAAATTTAATACTACCCTTGAAGAAATAAGGTATTTTTTAAGAATCAATATGTATAATAATTCGCTTGTACTAATTAAAAATAATAATGGAAAAAAAATTATTCAAAAATTATTCAATATTATAAGCAAAAAACCAGTTAAATATTTAAATAAACAGCAGTTAAAATTTGATAAACATAGAGCAATAGCGGATTATATATCGGGAATGACAGATAGATATGCAATTAATATGTATAAAAAACTAAAATGAATATTTTTGAAATATATTTAAAAAAAATTAATGAAATTGTTTTAACTTTAAACAAAAAAAAAATTATCATAATAGATGAAAATTTAAGTTCAATAAGTGTAGATGTCCCCCCAGGTAATTTTAATTCAGACATATCAACTAATGTTTCTATGGTTTTATCCAAATTAAATAAAAAGAACCCTGTAGAGCTCGCTAAAATCATTGTAAAGGAATTAGCTAAAGATAAAAATATTTCCAAAGTTGAAATAGTTAAACCTGGTTTTATAAATATAAAATTTAAAAAATCTTTTTGGAATGATTTTGTTAAAAATATAATTTTAAACCATGAGAGCTTTGGTATAAATCAGTACGAAAAAAAAAATAATTTTCTAGTAGAATTTGTTTCAGCTAATCCAACAGGCCCTTTACACGTAGGTCATTGCAGAGGCGCAATATTAGGAGACGTAATTTCTAATATTTTAAAATTTAACAAGCATAAAGTTTTTAAAGAATATTATGTTAACGATTACGGTAATCAAATTTTAAGTTTTACTAAGTCTGTATTCCTTAGATGTAGAGAAATTATTTATAAAGAGACATTTCCTGTTATGAGCCAGGATATTTATCCAGGTGATTATATTATCGGTATAGCGAAAAATATAATTAAGAATAATCCAAAACTTAATTTTGATGATTTTGAAAAAATTTCTAAAAATTTAACGATATTATCTGTTGAAGAATCTTTGCAGATAATCAAGTCTAACTTAAAAAAGTTGGGTATTTTGCATGATAAATTCCAAAGCGAAACTAATTTAGTTCAAAATAAAGAAGTTGAAAAAGTAATAGAAAAACTCATAAAAAATAATTTCGTTTATAAGGGTAAAATTAAAGCTCCAATTGGAGAAGATAATAAGAACTGGATAGAAAGAGAGCAATTGTTATTCAGATCAACAGATTTTGGTGATGACAAAGATAGAGCATTGCAAAAATCTGATAACACGTGGACTTATTTTGCTAGTGATGTTGCTTATCATAATAATAAAATTGAAAGAAAATTTGATAAATTAATTAATATTTTAGGCGCTGATCATGCGGGATATATAAATCGTATTAGTTCATCCGTTGAGGCTTTGTCAGGAGAAAAAGATAAATTAATTTGTAAAGTAAGTCAGCTTGTAAAATTAATTAAAGATGGAAAACCTTTTAAAATGTCTAAAAGAAAAGGTGACTATATTACTATAGATGATTTAGTGAAAGAGGTTGGTAAAGATGCAACCAGATTCATAATGTTAAGTAGATCTAGCGATGTGGAATTAGACTTTGATTTTACTAAAGTAAAAGAAAAATCTAAGGATAACCCTCTTTATTACGTTCAATACTGTTATGCTAGAATTTCTTCCGTATTTAGAAATATCAATCAAAATATCAACGATGAAATAAAATTAGAAAATTATAATTTTAGTTATAATGAAGATGAAATAAAAATTTTAAAAAAAATATCCCAATGGCCAATAGTAATAGATATAGCTAGCAAAAAATTGGAACCTCATAGACTGCCCACTTATCTTTATGAGTTAGCTTCTGACTTTCACTCATATTGGAACAAAGGTAAAGAGGATAATAATAAAAGGTTTATTGATAAAAATAATAAAATATCAAATGATAAAATAGTTTTTTTAAAATCTATATCAAATGTAATAAAGTCTGGCATGAATATTATTGGTGTTGATACACCAGAAAGAATGTAATGATTAAGGAAATAAAATTTTTGATATATTCTGTTATTATTGCTTTATTTTTTTTCTTTACAATTAGGTATTATTTATCAGATGATTTCAAAAAAAAATTTTATAGAAGTTATAATAATTATAACAACATTATTATAGAGTATTCTAATAATTTGCTAACGATTAAAAATGATACAAATAATATTATAGAATATGTAGATAATAATTCCAATAACTCAAAAAAAAAATATCAATTTTGGAAATTAATTGAAAATGATTAAACATAGAAGAGCCTTTATTATTGGTATTAAGGGTTTATCTCTGACTAAATCTGAAATATTATTTATAAAGAAATATAAACCTTGGGGAGTTATTCTTTTTTCTAGGAATGTTAAAAATATAGATCAGGTAAAAAAACTTACAGATAAAATCAAAAAAATTTACAAAGATAATAACTATCCTATTTTGATTGATCAAGAAGGTGGTCGTGTTTCAAGATTAAATAATATAATTTTAACATCTGCATTCTCAAGTGAATATTTTGGAAAAGTTTTTGAAAGAAATAAATTTAATTTTAAATATCATCTAGAGATATATATAAATCAAGTTTCTTACATATTAGAAAAATTAGGTGTCAATATAAATACATCACCGTTACTAGATATTAGAAAAAAAAAATCCAGCTTAATTATTGGCGATCGCTCTTTTTCATCTAACCCACGAAAAGTGAAAACCATCGGTGAATTATTTATTAAAAAATTTCATAAAAATAGAATAGGAACTGTAATTAAACATATACCTGGTCATGGATTAGCAAAGACAGATAGTCATTTTGCCACTCCAGTTGTTAAAAAAAGTCTTAATTATTTAATTAAAAATGATTTTTATCCTTTTAAAAATCAGAAATCTATTTTTGCCATGACAGCTCACATAATTTATCAAAAAATTGACCCACAAAATACCGCTACACATTCTAAAAAAATTATTAAACTTATTAGAAATAAAATAAATTTTAAAGATATTATAATTTCTGATGATATTTCAATGAAGGCTTTAAAGTTTTCAGTTAAGATTAGTACACAAAAAGCATTTAAAGCAGGTTGTAATTTAGTTTTACATTGTAATGCTAGAATGTCAGAAATGATAGCAGTTGCCCAAAATTCACCAATATTAGATAATTTTTTGCTGAAAAAAACTCAAAAATTTTATAAACTTATAAATAATTAAATGACAATAAACACACCATTAGAATTTAATGTTAACCTGACAACATTCCAAGGTCCATTGCAAGCCCTCCTTGATTTAGCAAAATCTCAGAAAGTCAATTTAGAAAATATTTCTATAACAAAATTAGCAGATCAATTCCATGAGTTTATAATGCAATCAAAAGACCTAAATTTAGAAATTGCTTCTGAGTATTTGCTTATGGCTACATGGTTAGCTTATTTAAAGTCAAAACTTTTATTACCCGAAACAGAAGAGGAAGAATTCAAAGCTTTGGAAGTGGCAGAGAAATTAAAGTTACAGCTTAAAAAATTGGAATTAATAAGGCTGTTGTCTGATCAGATGCTAAAAAGTAAAAGATTAGGTAAAGATATCTTTATGAGAGGTATTAAAGGTCAAATAAAATCTATTTATAGTTCTGAATATAGCCTTTCTTTATTCGAACTTCTTAAAACTTACGCAAACATTGTAATGACAAAAGATTTTCATCGAATAAACATCCCAAGACTTCCTGTCTTTACAACAGAAGAAGGAATTAATGAAATCAAAAAATATTTTGGAAAGTTGAAAGATTGGAAAAACTTAGATGACCTAATACCAAAAAATTTTAATAGTAAAAATAATTTAAGAAGAACAGGTCAGGCAGGTATTTTTGCAGGTTCACTTGAGCTTGCTAAAGAAGGTAACGTTTCAATAAAACAAGAAAACTTATTTGAAAAGATTTTTATAAAGGAAAAGTAAATGAAAAAAGTAGATAATAACGTTTTAAAATTTCCTTCAAACCTAACAAGCGGTGAAAGGGAAGTCGAGGCTATACTATTTGCTGCAGCTGAACCTTTAGAGATAGAATCAATCGAAGCCAAAATATCAAAAAATATTAATGTTAAAAAAGTTTTAGACAAACTAAAAAATGTATACACTGAAAGAGGTATAAATTTAGTTTGTATTTCAAATAAATGGTCTTTTAGAACAGCAAAAAATTTATCAAATTTAATGTCTCAACAAAAAACTGTAGAGAAAAAACTTTCAAAAGCAGCAATTGAAACGCTTGCAATAATTGTTTATCATCAACCTGTTACAAGAGCAGAAATTGAAGAAATAAGGGGTGTGGCGTTTGGAACCAATACATTAGATATATTGATGGAATTAAATTGGGTTAAACCACAAGGTAGAAAAGATGTACCAGGTAAACCAATCCAATACGCCACTACCGATGATTTCTTAAGCCATTTCAATATTCAAAAATTAACGGATTTACCAACTGTAGACGAACTTGGTTCTGCTGGATTAATCGACACAAGTTCTGTAGATTCTGCAGTTTTCGGCACCGGTAAATTTTACAAAGAAAATCAAGAAGAAAAAAAAGAAAATATATATTCAAATATTGATGAAATGTTAAGTAGTACATTAAAAGACAAAGAAAGTGACTAAAAAGATACTTTTAAAAACATAATAAAAGTTATATAAAAACACCATGAGTATAGGATTTTGGCAAATAGCTATTGTTGTTATTCTTGTAGTTTTGCTTTTTGGCAGAGGTAAAATTTCTAGTTTAATGGGAGATGTGGCTAAAGGTATAAAAAGTTTCAAAAGAGGTATGGCCAACGATGGTGATGATGGTCAGCCAAAAAATATATCTGAAAATAATCAAGACTCAGATAAAAAAGAATAAATCAAATGCCACAAATTGGCTGGTTTGAAATATTAATAATTGTTTCAATTGCTATAATTGTAGTTGGTCCTAAAGATTTTCCTGTAATGCTTAAAAAAATAGGTTCATGGATAGGTTCTGTTAAAAAATATGTTTCAAGTGTTCAGAGCGAAATATCTTCTTTAGAAAATGAAGAGATTATAGACAATAAAAAAAAAGAAACAAAAGTAGACAATAATGACATCTAATGATGATAAAATGGGTTTCATCAGTCACCTCACTGAACTAAGAAAAAGATTAATAAGTTGTTTAATATTTTTAATGGGTATTTTTGTAATATGTTATTTTTTTTCAGATTATATTTATGGGTTTTTAGTTGAACCTTATTCTTCATCTGTTGAAAATGATGGAATAGAAAGACGTTTAATATTTACTGCTTTACAAGAAACCTTTTTAACATATCTGAAAGTCTCATTTTTTACTGCTTTTTTTATAACATTTCCCTTTATATTAATTCAAATTTGGATGTTTATAGCACCAGGATTATATAAACATGAAAAATCTGCATTAATGCCTTACTTAATAATAACACCTATATTATTTATACTTGGTGGCATGCTCGTATATTATTTAATTATGCCCCTAGCAATAAAATTTTTTCTTTCATTTGAAAGCTCAGGTACAATAACTAATTTACCAATTCAATTAGAGGCAAAGGTTAATGAATATTTATCATTAATAATGAAACTTATTTTTGCTTTTGGTATAAGTTTTCAATTACCTGTTGTTCTAAGTTTGTTAGCAAGGATTGGTTTTATTGATTCGAAATTTTTAAAACAAAGAAGAAAATACGTAGTTGTAATAATATTTGCTGCAGCAGCATTACTGACACCACCTGATCCTATTACGCAAATTGGATTAGCAATACCGCTTTTAATTTTATATGAATTATCAATTTTTTCTGTAAATATAATAGAAAAAAAAGCTAAAGAAAAAGAACATGCATAACATTAAAGATATTAGAACTAACCTAGACAGTTTTGAAAGACTTATATCAAAGCGTAATATCAAAATTGAAAAAAATAATATCATTAAACTTGATGCAGAAAATAGAAGCTTAATTCAAAGTAAAGAACTATTAGAAAAAGAAAAAAAAGATATATCAAAAAAAAAAGATCAAAATTTATTTGAAAAATCTAAAGAAATTTCAAAAAAAATTGAAAAAATATCTACAGATCAATCTAAAATTAAATTTAAACTTGATAACATATTGTCTTCACTGCCTAACTTACCTTTAGATGATGTACCAGTAGGTATGGATGAAAATTCAAATGTTGAAATTAAAAAATATGGTGAATTAAAAAAATTTGATTTTAATCCTAAATCACACTATGAGATTGGTAATGATCTTAATATGCTAGATTTTGATTTAGCTACCAAAACAACAGGATCAAGATTTGTATTTGTAAAAAATAAGTTGGCTCATTTAGAAAGAGCTCTATCAAATTTTATGATTGATACGCATATAAATAAAAATAATTATTCTGAGATATCTCCACCTTTAATCGCTAATGAGAATACTATGTTTGGTACCGGGCAGTTGCCAAAGTTTGAAAATGATCAATTTGAGTTAATTCTAGATGATAAAAATGAACGTAAATTTTTAATCCCTACAGCTGAAGTTATATTAACAAATATGGTAAAAGATAAAATTTTAGATATTAAAGATCTTCCATTACGATTAGTGGCCTCAACACCATGTTTTAGAAAAGAAGCAGGCAGTTATGGTAAGGATACTAAGGGTATGATAAGACAACATCAATTTTATAAAGTTGAGCTAGTGAGCATTGTTGAGCCAAATAGCTGTAGTAATGAATTAGACAGAATGACAAACTGCGCAACAGATATTTTAGATCAACTTAAATTACCTTATAGAAAAGTGTATGCTGGTGGAATTGGATATTTTTCTTCAAATGGTGACTTTGATACATGTATAGCCTTAAGGACGGCTATAGCGAAAAATAATAAATATTATGTTCAAGCAGGTGCTGGTATAGTTGCTGACAGTAAACCAATCAAAGAATACGATGAAACAGTTAACAAAGCTAAAGCCTTAATAAGTGCACTCGAATAATGAAAATTTTATTAATAGATAATTACGATAGTTTTACATTTAATTTATTCCATTATCTTTCTTCGTTAAATGTAAAAGTTGACGTCATTAGAAATGATAAAATAACACCTAAACAAATTTTAAAAAAAAAGTATCACAAAATAGTTATTTCGCCAGGTCCAGGAAATCCAAATCAATCAGGTAATTGTATTAAAATCGTAAAATCTCTTTATAAAAAAATTCCAATATTGGGTGTTTGTTTAGGTCATCAAATAATTGGACAAGTTTTTGGATCAAAAATAGTGCAAACTAAAAAATTAATGCATGGAAAAACTAGCAAAATTATTTCTAATAAAAAAGGGATACTAGAAAATTTACCAAAAATATTTGATGCAACTAGATATCATAGCCTAATAATTGATAAAAAAACTATATCTAGAGATCTTGAAATTATAGCTGAAACCAGAGATGGTTTGATTATGGGTATTAAACATAAGAAATATAATGTGCATGGAGTGCAATTTCATCCAGAAAGTATTAAAACAAAGATAGGTATTAAAATATTAAAAAACTTTATTAATTATAAGCTTAAATGATAGAATTTATAAAAAAAATCAAAAATAAAAAAAATTTATCTTTTAAAGAAAGTATATCTGCTTTTAAAATTTTAATGGAAGGCAAAGCAAAAGATGAAGAAATATTTGATTTTTTGACATCGCTATCTTTAAAGGGAGAAGCATCTGACGAAATTGCTGGGGGGGGTTTATACCTTAAGAGATAAATCAAAAAGAGTTAAAGTAGATAATTGTATTGATACATGTGGTACAGGTGGAGATGGTAAGAATACTCTAAATATTTCTACTGCATCTGCATTATTATTAGCTAGTATGGGTATTAAAGTTGCCAAGCATGGAAATAAAGCTGTTTCATCAAAATGTGGGTCAGGAGATGTATTAGAAGAATTAAATATTAAAATTAACTTAGAGCCTAAAGATATTGAGGAACAAATTCACAAAAACAATTTTGGTTTTATGTTTGCGCCTAATTATCATAATGCAATGAAATTTGTAGGACCAACAAGAAAAAAAATTGGTAAAAGGACTATTTTTAATATGATTGGTCCTTTAAGTAGCCCTGCTCTGGTCAAGCGCCAAGTAATTGGTGTCTTTGATAAAAAATTTTTAACTGTATTTGCAAATGCACTAAAAAATTTAGATATTAAATTTGCATGGATTGTAAATAGTGAAGATGGTTTAGATGAAATATCACCTTATGCTAAAACTAATATAGTACAATTAAAAGATAAAAAAATTTCTGAAATTGTTATAGACCCAAAAAATTTTAATGTTAATGCAGATAAATTTGAAAATCTTGTTGGAGATGATGCTAAATTTAATGCTAAAAAAATGGTAGATATATTCAAAGGTGAAGATAATGATTTTTCTAAAGCAGTCTGCTTAAATGCTGCAGCAGGCTTAATTGTTTCAGAAAAGTATGATAATTTTGGATCCGCATATAATTATGCAAGGGATTTTATAAAATCAGGTAAAGCATATGAACATTTGGTAAAAATACAAAATGTCTGAAAATACCCTTGATAAAATAATTAAAAAAAAGTGGGAAAAAATTGATACTTTCAAAAAAATCAAAGACATAAATCTCTTACAAGATCTGATTGATAAAAATAATTATTTTATCGATTTTAAAGAAAAAATTCAAAATACAATAATTTCTAATAAATTAGCACTCATAGCGGAAATTAAAAAAGCTAGTCCATCTGCTGGAATTATTATTGATGAATATAGTCCAGTCAAAATTGCAAATATTTATAAAAATAATAATGCTACATGTTTGTCAGTTTTAACAGAAGAGAATTTTTTTTTAGGTAACTTAAATCATATCAGCGAAATTAAAAAAGAAATAAAATTACCAGTTTTATGTAAAGATTTTTTTGTTGATAAATATCAAGTGCCTCTAGCAAAAAGCTATGGCGCTGATGCAATATTAATAATTATGGCAGCCGTATCAGATAAAATTGCCTATGAGATGTATGAGGATGCTTTAAAATTTAACATGTCAGTTATTGTTGAAGTTCACACTGTTCAAGAAGCTAAAAGAGCGTTAAATTTCAAGGAAGCTTTAATAGGAATAAATAACAGAAACTTAAAAACATTAAAAACAGATATAAATACAACCTACGATATTCACGATGTGTTGATAAATCATAATGGTCCACTAATATCTGAGAGTGGAATAAAAAGTAAAAATGAAATTTTAGATTTAATTGATAAAACAAAAATTAAAACTTTTTTAATTGGTGAATCACTTCTTAAAAATTTAGAAAAAAATTCTATTTTCACTTTATTTAACTAAATTAATCGCAATTAACGCGGTTTTTAAGCTATTGTTAATTTAAAAGAACTTTTGTAGAACATATGTGTACTTAATTTGTTCTATGTTAACTAAAAAACAAAAAAACCTGTTACTATTTATCAACAAAAAGTTGAGATCTTCAGGTATTTCTCCATCATATGAAGAAATGAAATCTTCATTAAATCTTAAATCTAAATCAGGAATACATAGATTAATAAGTGCTTTAGAAGAGAGAGGTTTTATTAAAAGACTAGCCCATAAGGCTAGAGCTCTAGAGGTTGTTAAATTACCTGAAACCGCTTCTGCAAACGATATTTATAATAGTTTTTCACCTAGCGTAATAAAAGGTGGTCTAGATGACATTACAAACCGTAATGATGGATCTGAAATTCCTGTTTTAGGAAAAATTGCAGCTGGTACACCTGTTGAAGCTATACAAAATGAGGTTTCTAGAATTCCTTTACCTAGCAATATAGAGAAAAAAGGTGAATATTTTGGATTGAAAGTACAAGGAGATTCCATGATTGAGGCAGGTATAAATGATGGGGATACAGTCGTAATTAAAAAAACAGATATAGCAGATAACGGTAAAATAGTAGTTGCGTTAATTGATGATCATGAGGCAATGCTAAAAAGAATTAGAAAAAAAGGAAAAACAGTTGCACTAGAAAGTGCCAATAAAAATTACGAAACTAAAATTTTTGGACCTGATAGAGTGAAAGTTCAGGGAGTTCTTGTATCTTTATATAGAAGTTTCTAAATAAATATAATAAACAATTAGAATGAAAAAAGTGGCAACTCGATTTGCTCCATCGCCTACTGGACCTCTGCATATAGGTGGGGTTAGAACAGCATTATTTAATTGGTTATATTCAAAGAATCAAAAAGGTGTTTTTTATTTAAGAGTAGAAGATACAGATCAAGAAAGATCAAAAGATGAATATAAAGACCAAATAATTAAATCTCTTAAATGGATTGGTATTAACTATGATGGAGATGAATATATACAGTCCAAAAAAATTGAAGACCATATTAAAATTGTAAATGAGTTACTTAAAAATGGTCATGCTTATAAATGTTATTGTTCAAATGAAGAAATAGAAGAACAAAAAAAAAGAGCAAGACAAAAAAAAATTCCTTATATCTATGACCGAAAGTGGAGAGACAAAAATGAAGAGGATGCCCCAAAAGATATTAAGCCAGTCATAAGATTTAAAAGTAAAATAGATGGAACTGCTACATTAAATGACTTAGTTCAAGGTGAGGTTAAAATCGACAATAATACAATTGAAGATTTTATTATCTTGCGAAATGATGGAACGCCAACATACAATTTATCAGCATCTGTCGATGATCATCAAATGAATATGACACACATAATTAGAGGTGATGACCATAAAATAAATACCTTCAAACAAATACAAATTTATCAAGCTATGAAATGGGAGCTTCCTTCTTTTGCTCACATACCTTTAATTCACACAATTGAAGGAAGGAAATTATCAAAGAGAGACAAGGCCTCTACATTAGATGATTATTCCAAAATTGGCATCATCCCAGATGCTCTAAGAAATTATCTTCTTAGATTAGGATGGTCTTATAAAGATAAAGAAATATTCACTTTAGATGAAAGTATTAAACATTTTAATCTTGAGGGTATTGGTAAATCTCCATCTAAACTAGATATGAGTAGAATTTTATCAATGAATGAGCACTACATTAAGAATATCGATGAAAATGATTTATACGATCTACTAACGGAGTATTGCAAATTATATAAAAGTGAAATTAAATCAGATAAAAAAGATAAGATTAAAAAATCTCTAATCTTCCTTAAAAATAAAGCTAAAACCTTGGAAGATATATTTAATAATGGTCAATATATTATGGTAGACGAGGTTAATTTTAACCAGGATGATATTAAGTTAATAGATGATAAGGCCAAAAAAGTCATTTCTGATTTCAATACTCAATTTAATAGAATTGATAAATTGAGCAAAGAAACATTAGAGCCAATAGTAAACGAATTGATTAAATCAAACGATACAAATTTTAAAGGGGTTGGACAGCCTTTAAGAATAGCTTTAACAGGTTCAAAGTTTGGACCTGGAATATATGATATAATTATTTCTCTTGGTAAAGATGAAGTAACAAAAAGATTAACCAATAAGAAACTTGGTTAATACTGAAGACGCTTCATCAGAAGATGAGGTTTTTGATCTGATTTTAGTTAAAGTTTCCTCACAATCGTTAATTTGTTTTTTCATTAATTCTGGATTTTTTAAAAAGTAAACAACAGAATTGTAAATCTCTTTAGCATTACACTCTTTTTGTATTAATTCTGGAATTATTTCTTTGTCATTTATAATGTTAATAATGTTAGCAAATTTTATTTTGACCAACATTTTAACAATCAAAAAATTTAAAAAATTCATTTTATAGATAATTATAGATGGAACTTTTGCATTACAGATCTCAAGAGAAACTGTGCCAGATTTAGAAACTGCAAAAATAGATTTATTTAGCATTTGTTTTTTTATATTTTCATCAGAAATAACTTCGACATTTTTTAAATTTACATTATTAATCTTTTTGCTAATTAAATTCTTATTTTCATCAGTTGCATGAAATACAAAAGTTAAATTATCAAATTTTGTATTCATCATATTTATAAAATCAATTAATATGGGCAAAAGTAAATTTACTTCAGATGATCTACTACCTGAAAAAAGAGAAATAATCTTTTTATCATTTGATATGATACTAGATAGATCTATTTTATCTTTCAATTCTTGTTCTAATAATGGATGTCCAACAAAAGTATTTGGAATATTTTCTTTATCAAAATATTTTTTTTCAAAATCAAATAATAATAAAATATGATCTAAGAATTTTTTAAACTTTTTTACTCTTCCCTTTCTCCAAACCCATACTTGTGGAGCCACATAATGAACTGTCTTAATTCCATTATTCAATTTTTTAACTTTTTCAGCAACTCTTAATGTAAAATCGGGACTATCTACACTAAATAAAATATCTGGATTAAATTTTATTATCTCCTCTACAGTTATATTTATTTTATTCATTATTTTGAAAATATTTAACAGAACACTTGTGAATCCAATGTAGGTAATTTCTTTAAGATTAAAAATAGATTTTATTCCTAAAGTATTTAAATGTGTTCCACCAACACAAGAATACTCAATATTAGGATTTTTTTTTTTCAATTTAGATATAACTTTAGAGGCAAGTTTATCTCCAGAAGGTTCACCAGTTAATATAAAAATCTTTTTCATTTTACTGAGATGAACATCTTATTTTTATTTGCAAATTTAATACATTTGTTTTTATCTAAAAAAACGTGTTGTTTGCTTTTTATAACAATACCTTTTAATCCAGTTGTCTTACTTTGTTTTAAGGTTTTTAATCCAATCGTTGGAAGATCCACTCTCAAGTCTTGTTTTTTTTTTGGAAATTTAACTAAAACTCCATAATTTCTAAATTTTTTGCTTCTACTTTTTTCAAGCATTTTTTTAGTTCCACCTTCACCCTCTATAGAAACAACTTTTTTATTTCTAACTACAACTCCTTGACTAAAATTATATTGTCTTAAATTATTTAGAGTGTTTATTGCTTTTTTTATATCTAATTGGTCTTGTTTATTTGGTTTAAATTTTGAATAATTGCCTTTTTTTAATGAAAGTTCAGGATTAAATTTAAGCGAATTTTCAGTTTTGATCTTGTTTTGGGCCAATATCTCAATAATTTCTTTAAGTATTGCTGCATCACCAAGCTTCGATGCTTTGATAATTCTTGGAATATAATAAATACCTTTGAAGTCTAATTTTAGTTTAGAAAAGTTTGGTTTATTTACCTTTCCAGCAAATAAGACTTTTTTACAATTATTTTCCTTAAGAATATTAATAATTTTACCAAATTGACCTATAGAAACTGAATAAGATTTTCTATCCTTTTTAAACTTCTTTGATTTTGACAAATCAATTATCAAATATTTAATTTTCCTTTTTTGGACAGTTTTTAGAATTTCCTTTGGAAATTC
>CABXTN010000008.1 GCA_902515185.1 uncultured Pelagibacteraceae bacterium
GGGAGTATATAGTCTAAAAGAAATGAGCTTTTTTGTTTTTTTTTCCAATTTTCAAAAAATGGATTCTTATTATATAAATTTATTGTCTTATTTTGGGTATTAACTAAAATTGGTAAAATAAATAAATTTTTTTTTCTTGGTATAGAAGGAAAAATATTTTTTTTTTCAAAAAAAAGTAGTGTATTTTGTTTATTAAAACTAACATCAAAGTTAGCAATATAAGAATTTTTTATAAATTTTTCATTTTTAATATTAAACGAGTCTATTAAATTTTTTATTTCTTTATTTTTAATATTGTTTAGCTTTGAGGTTTCGCTGGATACAACTGTCATTTTGACCAGTCTATTAAATGCTTCTCTAAAAGCTTTGTCAGTTACTTTATCTTTTTTAAAATTAATTTCAAAAGGCTCTGATATTTCTATATCATTTACTTTAAAAATTGATGATTTTAAATCTAAAGTAGTACAATTTATAAATAGAAGTGAGATAAAAAAAATTATATAAGTTTTTCTCAAGCTTAAAAAAAAAGTTTTTAAATACATATTTTATCTTAATGAATAATAAAAAATTTACATATCAAAAAAGTGGCGTAAATATTAAAATTGCTGATAAATTTGTAAATTTTATATCAAAAAATGTAAAACAAAAAAAAAATAGATCAAAATTTAAAAATATTGGTGGTTTTGGTTCTATTTCAGAAATACCCAGTAATTTTAAAAATCCCAAAATAGTAGCAAGTACTGATGGTGTTGGCACAAAAATAGAGATTGCTAATGAGTTGAAAAAATTTGATACGATTGGAATCGATTTAGTCGCCATGTGTGTTAATGACCTTATAGTGCAAGGAGCAAAACCTCTTATTTTTTTAGACTATATTTCAACTAATAAAATACAACTTAAGAAACTTAAATCTATAATAAAAGGCATTAACTTGGGATGTAAACTTTCAAACTGTCAACTTGTCGGTGGAGAGACCGCTGAAATGCCAGGAACATTCAGTAAAAATAAATTCGATATAGCGGGTTTTTCGGTAGGTATAGTTGATAATAAAAGTATGATTGGTGAAAAAAATATTAAAAAAAATAATTTAATTTTGGCAGTTCCTTCTAGTGGAATTCATTCTAATGGATATTCGTTAATCAGATATATTTTAAAAAGAAAGAAAATTAAGTTTAAAAAAAATTTTTTTTTAAAAAAAGAACTAATAAGACCTACAAAAATTTATGTCAAAGAAATTTTAAAACTTAATCATAAAAAACTTTTAAATGGATGTGTAAATATTACTGGTGGTGGATTGCGAGATAATATTGAAAGAGTTATTCCTAAAGGATTATGTGCAAACATAAATCTTTCAAAGATCAGAATAAAGAAAATTTTTAAATGGATTAAAAAACAGAATGTTCAAGATGATGAAATGTTAAAAACTTTTAATTGTGGTGTTGGTTTTTGTCTCATAATTAATAAAAAAAATTTAAGTAAAATCTATAATTACTTTCCAAAAGAATTCAAACCTTATGAGATTGGTACAATTATAAATGACAAAAAAAAGGTCAAATTTTATGGTAAGGTTAATTGGTAAAAAAACAAAAATTGCAGTTTTTATTTCTGGAAACGGTTCAAATTTAAAAAACTTAATTAAAGTTTCAAAAAAAAAAAAATCTAACTTTCAAATTTCTTTAGTCTTATCTAGTAAAAAAAATGCCAAAGGGTTAATTTTTGCAAAAAGAAATAAAATTATTACAAAAATTTTTTACTACAAAAATCCATTAAAAGAAGACAAAAAAATCTTAAAAACTTTAAAGATAAATGATATTAAATTTATTTGTCTTGCAGGTTTTATGAAAATTTTATCAAAAAATTTTATACAAAAATTTGCTGGCAGTATAATTAATATACATCCATCTTTATTACCTAAATATAAAGGACTTAATACTCACAATAGAGTTCTGAATAAAAATGAAAAATATTCTGGTTGTACAGTTCATTTTGTAAATTCAAAATTAGATTCTGGAGAGATTATTTTACAAAAAAAAGTAAAAATTTTAAAAACTGATACATCTATTAGTTTGCAAAAAAGAATACTAAAGCAAGAGCATATTCTTTATCCCAAAGCGCTTCAAAAAATATTGAGTTAATTCTGAAAGAAAAAATCTATCTCGTTCTTGGCATTTTCAGGGCTATCTGAGCCATGCACTGAATTTTTATCTATTGAAATCCCAAATTTTTTTCTAATAGTGCCCTCCTCTGCATCTTTAGGATTAGTTGCCCCCATTAATATTCTATTGTTCTTAACGGCCTCTTCTTTTTCCAAAATCATTACCAAAATAGGCCCTGATGACAAATATTCACATAAATCATTATAAAATGGTTTTGTTTCATGAACCTTATAAAACTTTTCTGCATCTGATTTATCTAATTTTATTTTTTTTTCTTTTACTATATTAAAACCTTCCTTTGTGAAAATTGCTTTAATCTTTTCTTCTAAATTTCTTTCAACGGCATCAGGTTTAATAATTGATAATGTTTGTTGAATATTACTCATAATAATCCTCAACAAGTTTATTCAACAATCTTACTCCATATGCTGTTGCCCCACCTGAATTTAAGGCTCCTCCATATTTAGAAAATGCCATACCTGCAATATCTAGGTGTGCCCATGGAGTTTTGTTAATTATAAATCTTTGTAAAAATTGTGCTGCAGTTGTTGATCCAGCTCCTCCTACATAATTAATATTTTGCATATCGGCGTTTTTAGAGTTCATAAGTTTATCAAAATTTTTGTGAAGAGGCATTCTCCATAATTTTTCATCAACTCTTTCACCAGCTTCAAGTAATTGCTTTGATAATTTATCATCATTTGAAAAAAGTCCTGCATATTCTGAGCCTAAAGAAACAATGATAGCACCAGTTAAAGTAGCTAAATCAACTATAAATTTAGGTTTGAATTTTTTTTCAGTAAAAGTTAATGCATCTGCTAAAACTAATCTACCTTCAGCGTCAGTATTTAAAACCTCTATAGTTTTTCCACTATAAGATTTTACAATATCACCAGGTCTTTGGGCATTTCCACTTACCATATTCTCAACAAGGCCTACCACGCCTACCGCATTAATTTTTGCTTTTCTCAAAGCTAAAGTTTTCATTAAACCTACTACAGCAGCTGAACCTGCCATGTCATAAGTCATGTCTTCCATAAATCTTGCTGGTTTTAATGAGTAACCACCTGTATCAAAACAAACACCCTTTCCTACAAATGCCAAAGGTTTGCTTTTTGATTTATTTCCATTCCACTCCATAGTAACTAAATAAGAACCTCTTACACTACCTTGGCCTACTCCAAGTAAAGCCCCCATTCCTAATTTTTTAAGTTCTTTTTCATTGTAAACTTTAATTTTAAGCCCAATTTTTTTTAGTTTAAGTATTCGTTTTGCATATTCATCTGGATGAAGAATATTGCCTGGTTCTGATACAAGATCTTTAGTAAAATTTGTACCTTCAAGTAAAGAGGTAAATCTATCATTTTTAATTTTTTTAGGAACTTTCTTTCTGAAGACAATATTAATATTCATGTCTAGCATATCTTTTTTTGTTTTATATTTATTAAATTCATAAGACTTAAGTTGCATACCATGTAAAAATTCTTCAATAAAAATTTTATTTTTATTTTGAGTTTCAAAAATATTAACATCAAAAAAAGTTAAATTTGTAAGCGAGTTAGATTTAATAAAATTAAAGAAATTTGCTCCTTTTTTTTCGTTTTCGGTTGAACCTTGATTATTTTTAGTTTTTATTAAAATAATTTTTTGATCAGAGTTTACATTAAAAGATATAATGTCTTTTTTTTTCGATTTATTGGAATTAATTGTCTTATTAATTTGATTTGTGTTCTTACTTAGAGAAAGTTTCGCTAATCCATTAATTTTGAAATCATCATTAGAGAACAAAACATAATTTTTAATGTTTTTTTCACTTATTCCCTTGCTGTAGCTTATTTTTATTGACATTTTTTATAAATATGTACTTTAAGTTGTATTTAAATTATAAATTAAAGTTGAAGATATATAGGAATTATCAGGTGAAATTTCAATGAAAAAAATTATTTACAATCAACTTTTGAAAGATATTACTAAGTTTTTTTTATTATCTAGTCTTAGTTTGTCTCTAATAATATGGATAATTCAAGCTGTAAATTTTCTTGATTTTATTTCAGAAGATGGTCATGGACTAAAAACATATTTCTACATCACAATTTTAAATTTTCCTAAAATCTTCAGTAGAATTATACCTTTTTGCATATTTATAAGCATTTTTTATACATTAAATAGATATGAATTTAAAAATGAATTACTTATTTTTTGGAATATAGGTATTGGAAAAATTAAATTTATTAATGTTTTATTAATATTTTCTTTATTTTTTTTATTAATTCAAATTATATTAAATACCTTAATAGTTCCAAAAACCTTGGACTCTGCCCGAGGTTTCATAAGAAGTTCTAGTGTTGATTTTTTTCCTAACCTCATTAAAGAAAAAAAATTTATTGATGTAGTCGAAAAACTTACAATATTTGTTGATAAGAAAGAGAAGGATGGAAAATTAAAAAATATATATTTAAAAGATCAATTAGCAAATGACCAATCTCAAATTATTTATGCTGAAAATGGTAAAATAGTCTCAGAAGATGGTTCTAATTATCTAATTTTAAATAATGGGAGCTTTATTGATATTGATAAATCTAAAATAACAAGCTTTGCATTTAAAAAAACTGAAATTAATCTTGCTAAGTATTCTTCAAAAAGTACAAAGACACCAAAGTTTCAAGAAATTGAAACTATTTATCTTATCTCCTGCTTATCGAAATTAAATTATAATAAAGAATTGGTTAATTTGCCATCATATTTTTTATGTCAACGAAATTCAGAAAATGATATTGATGAAGAATTATTTAAAAGAATAATCAAACCTTTTTTTATACCAACAATAGTATTGATTGCTTCGCTAATTATTATTTTTAGTAAAGATTCATTTGGATATAATAAATTTCAAATATTACTTTTCTCAATTGGTTTTTTTACAATAGTTATTTCTGAAATTACAGCAAGATACGTTGGTAATACTAAAATTGAATTTTTTTTATTTTTACCAATAATATTTTTTATTATTGGCTATTTATTTTTATTTTTGAAAATAAGGATTAACCCATGATAAAGGTTTATCAAAAATATTTAATAAGTTCTTTTTTTAAAACTTTATGTATAGTCTTTTTTATTTTTTTTTCTTTGATTATAATACTAAATATTTTTGAAGAAGTTTCTTATTTAAAAGATACTGATACTAATTTAATTTTTCCGTTTTTTTTAACTTTGCTTAATTCTCCATCTATTGTTTATGAAACTTTTCCTTTTATTTTTTTTATTTCTACTCAGTTTTTATTCATTAAACTTATTGATAAAGAAGAATTAGATATTTTTAAAAAGGTAAGCTTAAGTAACTTTAAAATTTTATCTATATTATCAATATTTTCATTTATTATATCTATTGTTGTTGTTTTAGTTTTTTATAATCTTTCGTCTAATTTAAAATTTATTTATTTAGATTTAAAAAATCAATATTCAAAAGATAATAAATATTTAGCAGTGGTAACTGAGAATGGATTATGGATTAAAGATGAAATAAATAACAATATTAATATTATTAATGCAGGAAGAATATCGAGTGAAACTTTATATAATATTACTATAAACCAATTTACAAAAGATTATGAAAATTTTAATAATATTTTAGCAGATGAAGCAAATATAAAAAATAAAAAATGGGTTTTAAGAAATGTTAGTTCATCATCTGGAAATACGAGTCTTAAAAAAACTCAAAATTTAATATTCGAAAGTAATTTTGACTCAGATCAAATAAATCAGCTATTTTCAGATCTTTCATCCTTAAATTTTTTCGAATTAGATAATTTAAAGAAGGAATATAAGAAACTTGGTTACTCTCTCACAAATTTGAATATTCATTTTCATAAACTTATTTCTTACCCATTTAATTTAACAATTATGACGCTTTTTGGCTGTATAATAATGTTGAATATAAAAAGAAATAAATCGAAGATATTTCACTTGGTTCTGGGTACTTTGTGTTCTGTAACGATATATTACGTTAATTATTTTTCGAGTTTATTAGGTGAAAACGAAAAACTTCCAGAATTTATGTCTATTTGGTTGCCCTTACTAATTATAATTTTATTTTGTTCAATTGGACTGGTTAGAATAAATGAAAAATAAAAATAAAAGTATTAAATACAAAAACGTAATTTTTTTTGTACTAGCTTATACGTTATTATTCTTGAATACCTCTTATTCTGAAGACTTTTTTTTTGAAGGTTCAGAGATACAAATTTTAAAAAATGGTCAAAAACTTAAATCTGATAAAGGTGTGAAAATTACAACCTCTAATGATATTTTAATAACAGCAAGGGAATTTGAATACGATAAAATTAAATTTGAACTTATTCTTGTTGGAGATGTAATTTTACAAGATAAACAAAATCAAACCATAATAAAAACTAATAAAATTAAATATCTCAAAAACCTTGAAGAGATTTATACATATGGAGAAACAGATATTGAAATAGAAAGTAATATTTTTGTAACCACTAAAAATATTATTTATTATAAAAATGAAAATAGAATAAAGTCAACTTTTAAAACACAAGTAAATGATAGATTTGGTAATATTTTTTTTACTGATGAGTTTGTGTTTAATGTAAATAATAAAGTGCTAAAAGGAAAAAATGTTTTAATAAAAGACATAGATAACAATGATTACTTTTTAGAAAGTTTTTTTGCTAACATAGACAAGAATATTTTTTATGGTAAGGATATTAAGATTAACTTTTCTGATAAATCTTTTGGAAATGAAAAAAATGAGCCCAGGCTTTATGGGAATATTTTTCAATCAAACGAAGATCAAACTATAGTTTCAAAAGGTATTTTTACAACTTGTAAAAAAAGAGATGGTTGTCCTCCATGGGTTCTTAAGGCTGATAAAATAATTCACGATAAAGAAAAAAAAATAATAAATTATCATAATGCTTGGTTAGAGGTTTATGATAAACCAATTTTTTATTTTCCTAAATTTTTTCATCCAGATCCAACTGTAAAAAGGCAGTCTGGTTTCTTAATCCCACAATTTAATGACTCTGGAAATACTGGAACGTCTTTACAGATACCTTATTTTAAAGTTCTGGCAGATAATGAGGATATGACCATTAAACCTACTATTTTTACAAATAATGATCTTATTCTGCAAAATGAGTACAGGAAAGTGGAAAAAAATTATGATCATATTTCTGATTTTAGTTTATTTACCTCACTATTTGGTGAAGGTGAGCAAACCTCTAAATCACACCTTTTTTCTAATACAGATATAGAGTTAGATGATATTTTTTTCGAAGATTCATACTTTGAAGTTAATATTGAACAAGTAACAAATGATACTTATTTAAAAAAATATAAGTTAAATTCTCCTCTTATTACAAGCGAGACTTTAATGCATTCTTATATTAAATATGATGGATATAATGATGATAGCTCTTCAAGTTTAAGTATGGAAGTATATGAAAATCTCACTCAAAAAACTAATGATAGATATGAAGTAATATTGCCAAACTTTAAATATACTAAAGATTTTGAAGACGATTTGGATTTATTAGGATCTCTAAGTTTTGATACAAATTTATTTCAAAAGCAATATGAAACAAATAAATATGAACTTAGTATGGATAATAGACTAGTTTATTCCTCACCAAAAAAATTTAATAAAAATGGATTGGTGAATAATTTCAATTTAATGCTTTTAAATCCTAATGAGAGGCTTAAAACTGGATATAAAGGTCAAAATAAATCTAAAAATCAATTATTATCTCAATATATGTATAATTTAAGCTATCCACTAAAAAAACAAGCAGAAGTTTATAGTAGTTATGTTACACCTAAACTTTCTTACAGATTTAGTCCCAATATGACAAAAAATCTCTCAAAAAAAGATCGAAAGCTTGATATTGCAAATGTTAATACATTTGACAGGTTGTCCGAAAGCGATGCAGTTGAAGGGGGTCACTCTATTACTGCAAGTGTAGATTATAAAATGAATGATCTTTCAGGTAAAGAAAAGATATCTTTAGAGCTTGCTCAGGTTGTTAGGGATACTAAAAATCCAGACTTGCCTCATAAAACTACATTAAATAAAAAATATTCAGATATAATTGGGAATTTAAAATTTAGCGTAAATGATATCTTGAGTTTTGATTATGATTTTATGCTCGACGATGGTTTAAATAAATCAAACTATAATTCACTAAAAACTAGTTTAAAGTTAAATAATCTTATAACTACTTTCGAGTACTTGGAGGAGAGTGAAATAATTGGAACTAATCACTATTTTGCAAATCAAACTACTTTAAAAATGAATAACAGTAATAGCTTGCAGTTCCAAACTAGATCAAATCGTGAAATAGATTTAACAGAATTTTATAATTTAGTTTATCAATATGAAAATGATTGTTTAAGAGCTGCACTAGAATACAATAAAACATATTATTCTGACAGTGATATAAAACCTGAAGAAGAAATATTATTTTCTTTAACTATAATCCCCTTCTCAAAAGTTGATAGTGCAAATTTAAAATAATATGAAAAGTAAGATAAAAATTTTAAGTTATATTTTTTTTATAATATTATTATGTAAAAGCTATGTGATGGCTGAGAAAATTTCAATTTTATATAAGGTCGAAAATTTACCAATAACAAATACAGATGTATCTAAAGAACTAAGTTATTTAATTTTATTAAATGATCAATTAAAAAATTTAGAAAAAGAAAAATTGGTTAAATATGCAACTAAATCTATTATAAAAGAAAAAGTTAAAAAAATTGAAATTGAAAATAAAATGCAATTTGGAGATAATGATAAATTTGTTAATAATAGGTTGGGTATCTTAAGGCAAAGTTTAAATTTAAATAATGAAGGATTTGAGGCTTTACTATCTGAATATGGCCTCACGATAAATTATTTAAAAAAAAAGATTGAGTTAGAATATCTTTGGAATAGACTAATTTTTCTGCTCTATAAAGATAAATTAGTAATTAATGAAGAGAATATTAAAGAAAAAATTAATGAGGATATTAATAACCCCAAAAACTTTATAAATGAATTTTTACTTTATGAAATTCTATATTCATATTCTCAAGAAAACAATTCTGAAAATCAATTAACAAAAATTAAAAAAAGTATTAATGAAATCGGTTTCGAAAATACGGCTAATATATTGAGCGATTCAGATTCATCAAAAAAATCTGGTAAAATAGGATGGATTAAGGAAAATCAACTTTCGAAAGAGATATTTAATAACATTAATGGACTGAACATTGGAGAGTATACTGACACGATAGATGTGCCTGGTGGAAAAGTATTTTTATTATTAAAAGACAAAAGAAAAGTTAAAAAAAATTTATCTTTTGAAGATGAGTTTAAACTAAGTGTTAATACAGAAAGAAATAGACAGTTAGATCAATTTTCAGCTATCTATTATAAAAAAGTAGAAATTAATACAAAAATTTATGAAAACTAGACCATTAGTAATTGTTGCTGGAGAACCATACAGTATACTTTTGGAAATATTTTTTAAATCGTTAAAATATAAAAAAATAAAAAGAATTAAAAATCCAATTGTTATAATTTGTTCTAAAAAATTGTTACTTAATCAAATGAATAAGCTTGGGTATAAATTTGTGGTAAATGAAATTTTTTTAAGAAAAAAAAATAATGTGATTAATATTATAAATGTCGATTTTAAATTTAAAAAAACTTTTGATAAAATTTCAAAAAAATCAAATAATTATGTAGAAACATGTTTTGATATTGGTATTAATTTAGCAAAAAAATACAAAATCAAAGCTTTAATTAATGGTCCTATTTCAAAAAAAGAATTTTTAAATAAACGTTTTCCAGGGATGACTGAATATTTTGCAAATAAAACTAACAGAAATGGTAAAGAAGTTATGTTGATTTATAACAAAAACTTAGCTGTAAGCCCAATAACTACGCATTTGCCTTTAAAAAAAATTTTTAAAAAAATTTCTATAAAGAAAATAATTAGACATACAAAAACTATTTATAATTTTTATAAACTAAATTTAAAAAAAAAACCTTCAATAGCTTTAACTGGGCTTAATCCTCATTGCGAAAGTATTGATAAAATATCTGAAGAAAAAAAAGTGTTAATTCCAGCTATAAAAAAACTTAAAAAAATGAATATTAAGGTATCAGGTCCCTATCCAGCAGATACAATATTTTTAAAAAAAAATATTAAATTGTTCGATGTAATTATAGGCATGTACCATGATCAAGTATTAACACCAATAAAAACAATTTATGGGTTTGATGCTATAAACATTACTTTAGGTTTGCCTTTTTTAAGAATTACACCAGACCATGGAACGAATAATCAAATGCTTGGCAAAAAATTATCAGATGCAACAAGTTTAATAGAAGCAATTTTATTTACAAAGAATTTAAGTGAAAATTAGAGCAAAAAAAAGCTTAGGTCAAAATTTTTTAGTAGATAAAAATATTTTAAAAAAAATCTCTAATCTAGTAAACCTAGAAGATAATATTGAGATTGTGGAAATAGGCCCGGGCTCAGGATACCTTACAGAATATTTGTTAAAAAAAAAACCAAAAAAAATTTACGTCATTGAAAAAGATGAAAATCTAGTAGAGATACTTTCCAAAAAATTTGAAGAAAATATAGAAATTATAAATAGTGATATATTAAAATTTGTTGATAACAAAATATTTAAACAGAATACAATTATCTTTGGAAATTTACCTTACAATATATCTTCTCAAATTTTAGTTAAATTTATTATAAATAAAAATGATTTTAAGTTTAAAAAGTTGGTATTTATGTTCCAAAAAGAAATGGCTGATCGAATATTAGCTAAGGTTAACTCAAAAAATTATAGTAGATTATCTATTTTGACTAATTGGAAATTTGATGTAAAAAAAATAATCGATATCAAATCAAATTCATTTTCACCTAAGCCCAGAGTAGATAGTACTTTATTAACTTTTACCCCAAAAAAAATAATTTATAAATTTAAAAATCCAAATAATTTAGAGATAATTACAAATATTTTTTTTAACCAAAGGAGAAAAAAAATAAAGAAACCAATTAATCAAATATTTCGTGGAAATGAAAAAATTATAAGTAAGTTAAAGTTAAATTTAGACTTAAGACCACAAAATGTTGATTTTGATACTTATTTTGATTTAACTGTTGAATTTGAAAAATTAACTAATTAATTTCTCTACATGGTTTAAAATCAAATTTTTATCATATTTAATTTCAGATTTTTTTGTAGAAAAAATGTTGTCAATAATTTTACTTATTTCATTAAAACATTTTTTTAAATTATCATTTATAACAACAAAATCATAGTCTTCCCAATGCTTAACATCACGGTAAAAGTCTTTCATCCTCTCAGAAGCAATTAATTTATCTTTCATATCTCTATTGCTTAATCTTTCATAAAGAATTTCTTTACTAGGCGGTAACACAAAGAAGGTTATAATTTTATACTTAATATTTTTTGATTTTATTTGTTTTGTGCCTTGCCAATCAATATCAAAAATAACATTTTTACCGGATGATAAATTCTCTAAAACAGGCTTTTTTGAGGTCCCATAAAAATTATTAAACACTTTAGCGTATTCCAAAAACTCATTATCTTTAATTAATTTCTTAAAACTTTTGTCGTTTACGAAAAAATAATCCTTGCCATTAACTTCGTTGCTTCTTGGTTTTCTTGTAGTGTGTGAGACTGATATACTAAATTTTTTTTTTTCGGATAAGAGTTTAACAAGTGTCGTCTTTCCTGCACCTGATGGTGATGACAATATAACTATTATCCCATCATTTTGTGAGGACATTTATATCAAATTAATTACTTTTGCTCTCAATAAACTTAATTGCATCACCAACTGTTAAAATTTTTTCAGCTTCACTATCAGAAATTTCTGAACCAAACTCTTCTTCAAAAGCCATAACCAATTCAACAGTATCCAAACTATCAGCACCTAAATCATCTATAAAGCTTGCTTCTTCAGTTACTTTAGCTTCCTCGATACCTAAATGATCCGCAACGATCTTTTTAACTTTGCTTGAAACATCTTCAGACATAATAAATCCTTTTTTTGTTATATTTTTGTTAATAGATTATTACTCAACTTTGTCAAGCCATATACATGCCTCCATTAACATGTATTGTTTCTCCAGTAATATAAGATGCAGCCTCAGACGCTAAAAATGCTACAGAATTTGACACATCTTCTCCATTACCCAATTTGTTCATTGGAATTTTTGACATTAACGAAGCTTTTATATCCTCATTGATTTTATCAGTCATATTTGTATGAATAAATCCAGGTGACACACAATTGATAGTTATATTTTTTTTTGCATATTCTATAGCTAAAGTTTTCGACATTGCTACTATTGCTGACTTTGATGCTGAGTAATTTGCCTGTCCTAAATTTCCAGTATGACCAACGATAGAAGTTATATTTATTATTCTACCATACTTACTTTTTAACATTTTTTTAATTCCATATTTACACATATAGAATGTTGATGATAAATTTATATCAATTACCTTTTGCCATTCTTCATTTTTCATTCTTATGGATAAGTTATCCATTGTGATGCCTGCATTATTAATTAATACATCTAAACCACCCAATTTAGCTGATGCACTTTCAATAAAACTCTCTATTTCAGAGTGGTTTGAAATATCAAATTTCAAAGTTTCTAAACTAGAATAATTTTTTTTTAAATTTTCTAATTTTTCGTTTTTCGTGCCAGTTGCCAAAACCTTAGCATCTAATGATAAAAATTTTTTGACTAACTCATTTCCGATACCACCTGTAGCACCTGTAATTAATATTTTTTTATTTTCAAAATTTATCATTTTTAATTAAGCTTATATCTTCTTCACTATTAATTGCATTAACTTTAACTGTTTTGTTTATTCTTTTTATTAATCCAGACAATACTTTTCCAGGGCCAATTTCAATAAACTGATTAACGCCCTTACCTATCATATAGTCTACACTTTCTCTCCAACGTACCCTATTTTCTATTTGCTGAATTAAAAGATCTTTAATTTCCTCTTTATCATTAGATTCTTTTGCAGTCACATTTGAAATTAAAGTATTTTTTCCATTTCTAAAACTTAATTTGTTTATTTCTGATCTCATAATATTTGTTGCGTTTTTCATTAACTCACAATGAAAGGGTCCACTTACAGGTAGTATAATATTTTTAATTCTTTCTTTTTTAAGCTGAAGTGCAAAATTTTTAATTTCATTAATTTTTCCACTTATCACTAACTGTCCGTTTGAATTATCGTTTGCTATAAAACATTTACAATTTCCACTAGTTATTAATTTTTCAATTTTTGATATTTCACACCCTAGTACTGCAATCATTCCTCCATCACCTTTTGGTACGGCTGTTTGCATAGCGTTACCTCTGGTTTTTAATAATTTTAAGGTTTCTTGAAAACTAATAACTTCAGATGTCGCTAGTGCCGTATATTCTCCTACAGAATGCCCAGCAAAAAATTTTGCTCTATGAAGATCTATCCCAAATTCATTTTTAATTAGATTAAAGATTGAATATCCAACTAAAAAAATTGCAGGCTGAGTATTCTCTGTTAAGTCTAATTCCTCTTTAGGTCCATTGAGAATTAAGGTAGATATTGGAAAATTTAAAACCTCATCCGCTTCTTTAAAGTATTTCTTAACAATATCAAATTTAGAGAAAAAGTCCTTTGCCATACCTACAACTTGAGAACCTTGGCCTGGAAATATAACAGAAAACATATATTTATTTAATTTATATTAGTTTTAGTATTGTAATTGAAGAATTATAATAGTATATCCTCAATTTTTATTAAACTTAAAATATGAACTTATACGAACATACCATTGTAACAAGGCAAGACGTAAGCCCCTCACAAATTAAACAATTAACAGATAAATACACTCAAATTGTAGAAAAAAATGAGGGAAAAGTTCTTCAAACTCAAAATTGGGGACTTATTAATCTTTCATATATAATCAAAAAAAATAAAAAAGGTAATTTCATTCATTTTAAATTTGAAGGTCCATCAAAAATAATTGCTGATTTAGAGAAAAATGAAAGTATGGATAAAAATCTTTTAAGATATCTGACAGTAAAAGTGAAAAAGTTTGACTTAGAAACAAATTATTTCTCAAAAAAAGAGATAGATGAAAAAAAAGTTTTTACTAAAAAAGAGGTTCAGTAGTGAAAAAGAAAAAATCAGGTAATAAAAAAAAAACTCAAAGTAATTTTGCTAAATTAAGTATTTTTCAGCCAAATAAATATAAATTTAAAAAATCATGTCCATTATCTGTAAAAGGTGCTCCAGTAGTAGACTACAAAAATGTAAGATTATTAAAAAAATATATTTCGGAGAATGGAAAAATTTTACCGTCAAGAATTACGAATATCAGTCAAAAGAAACAAAGAGAACTGTCTTTATCAATTAAAAGAGCTAGAAATCTTGCTTTAATATAATGAAAGTAATTTTATTAGAAAATATTAGAAATATAGGTTCGATTGGAGAGGTAATTGAAGTTAAAAGAGGTTTTGCAAGAAATTTCTTAATTGCAAATAAAAAAGCTCTATATGCGTCAAAGGAAAATATTTCTGAAGTAGAAAAAATAAAAATAGATCTAAACAAAAAAGACCAGGAAAGAAAAAAGTCTGCAAAAGATATTTATGAAAAGATTAAATCGAAGGAATATATTGTAAAAAAATTAAGCACTGAAAATAAAGAGCTTTATGGTTCTGTTAAACCAACTGAGATATCGAAGATCATTTATGAAAATGATAAAATTGAAATTAAACCCTCTATGATACAACTAAAAGAAGATATTAAAACCCTAGGAGAGTTTAAAGTAGATATTAATTTACATTCTGAGGTAACTGCACAGGTAAAAATTAATGTTTTACCCGCAGATAGCATTCAATAATTATACAATATTATCCCCATAAAATTTTTACTATTCAATAATTTTTCAATTTCTGTATTTTGTTCATTATGGAAAAAAACTTTGAAGTAATCTCAAATAATTTTAAAGAATTGCCTAATAATATTGAAGCGGAGCAATCTGTGATTGGATCTATATTATTAAGTAACGAAATTTTTGATGATGTTAATACAATTATATCTAATAAAAATTTTTATGACCCGATGCATCAAAAAATATTTTCAGCAATTGAAAAATTAATTTTTAAAGGAATGCTTGCTAATCCAATTACTTTAAAAAACTATTTTGAAAATGAAAAAGACGAGATTAATGTACCTGATTATCTAGTCAAAATTACAAAATTTTCAACTTCTTTACGACAAGCTATAGAATATTCAAGAATAATATACGATATGTTCGTAAGAAGAGAGTTAATAAAAATTTCTGAAAGTACGATAGAAAGTGCTAAACTTAATGATTTAAATATTAATGGTCAAAATATTATAGAAAGTTCAGAAAAATTTTTATTTGATTTAGCTGAAAGAGGCTCCTTTAACTCTTCCCTTATTAAATTTGATGAGGCTATGAAGCTTACAATTGAAATGGCTTCCAATGCTTATAAAAACGAAGAAGGTATTGTGGGGGTTCCTACTGGATTAAGAGATTTGGATGATAGACTTGGTGGTCTTCATAGTTCTGATCTTGTTATAATTGCTGGAAGACCCTCAATGGGTAAGACTGCCTTAGCAACAAATATAGCTTTTAATGCAGCTCAAAAACTTCAAGAAAGTGGAAAAAAATCTTCTGTTGCTTTTTTTTCTCTCGAAATGTCTTCAGAACAACTTTCAACCCGTATACTTGCCGAACAAGCTCGTATAAAATCAAATGATATAAGAAGAGGAAGAATTTCAGAGGAACAATTTGATAAATTTATAGAAACTTCTAAAAATATTGCTGAGCTTCCTTTGTTTATTGACGAAACTCCAGCTATAACCATTGCTGCTTTAAGTAATAGAGCTAGAAGAATTAAGAGAATACATAACTTAGATCTTATTGTTGTTGATTATATACAGTTAATGAGAGCTGTTAATAATAGAGATGGTCGTGTTCAAGAAATATCTGAGATCACCCAAGGTTTAAAAGCTCTAGCAAAAGAACTATCAGTGCCTGTATTAGCGTTGTCTCAACTTTCTAGAGCAGTTGAACAAAGGGATGATAAAAAACCACAGTTGTCTGATCTAAGAGAGTCTGGATCAATTGAACAAGATGCGGATGTAGTAATGTTTGTTTATAGAGAAGCTTACTATTTAGAAAGGAAAGAGCCAAGACCCGCAACAGTAGAACATGCAGAATGGCAAGCAAAAATGAGTGAAGTATCTAATCTAGCAGAAATAATAATAGGTAAACAACGACATGGCCCAACGGGTAATGTAATGCTTGAATTTGAGGCAATGTTTACCAAATTTAAAGATACTCAAATTAGTTAATTTAAAATATAAATAACTAATAAATGTTTGCCGATTTTTATCAAAATTTTGTACTTAAAAAACCTAAATTAATTTTTATAACTCTCTTAATTATATTGGTAAGTTTTGGTTATTATTCTAAAGATTTTAGATTAGATGCCTCATCTGATACGTTATTGATAGAAGGTGATCCAGACCTAGAATATTTAAGAGAACTTAATCAGAGATATGGAACAAAAGATTTTTTAGTATTAACTTATACACCGAAAGATCCTATTATTTCTGAAATAACTACCAATAATCTCCTAAGTCTTAAATATAAAATTCAAAGTTTAGACTGGGTTCATAATGTTATCACTATTCTTGATATTCCTTTATTAGATAATTCTGAGTCCCCTCTTCAAGAAAGACTTAAAAATTTTGTGACGCTTAAAGATGAAAATGTAGATAAAGAAAGAGGTTTCGAAGAAATACTTAACAGTCCTGTCTTTAGAAATTTTGTAATAAGTGAAGATGGCACCACAACAGGTATCATTGTTTACCTTAAAAAAGATGGTGGTTTAAAAAATTTAGATAGCTCAAATAATTATGAAATAGAAGATTATAAAGACGCAATAAAAAAGAAAAATCATCAAAATATTATAGAAATTAGAGAAATAATAAAAATATATAGTAAAGAAGCTAAAATATTTTTGGGTGGTATACCTATGATAGCGGATGACATGATGTCATTTATAAAAAATGATATTATAGTATTTGGTTTAGGTGTCTTTTTATTTATTATCGGAACTTTATGGTTTGTATTTAGAAAAATTATTTGGATTCTGGTTCCTATAAGTAGTTGTTTTTTCTCGGTTTTAATAATGATGGGCTTATTAGGTTTGTTAGGTTGGAAAGTAACTGTAATTTCATCAAATTTTATTGCATTAATGTTAATTCTTACTATGGCAATGAATATCCACATGAGTACACGTTTTATTCAATTAAAGAATAAATTTTCAGAATTAAGTAATTATGAAATTATTTCCAAAACAACTAATAAAATGTTTTGGCCAATTCTTTATACTGTTCTAACTACGATATGTGCCTTTCTATCCCTGATTTTTAGCAACATTAAACCAATAATAGATTTTGGGTGGATGATGACATTTGGATTGGCTACATCTTTTTTTATAACATTCACACTTCTTCCGACATTATTAAGTTTTGTCTCTAAAAATAATATTAATTTAGATGAAATTCAGAATTCAAAAATAACATCTTTTTTTGCGCAAATAGCGATTAGTAAAAAAAGTTTTGTTTTTTTTATTACTTTTATAATTATTATTCTAAGCCTGTTGGGAATAAAACGTTTAGAAGTCGAAAATAGTTTTATTAATTATTTTAATAAAGAAACAGAGATTTATAAGGGAATGAAGTTAATAGATGAAAAACTTGGTGGAACTACCCCATTGGATGTAATAATTAAGTTCGGTGATAGTACTGATACTTTTGAGATTGATGAGGAAAAAGATGAATTTGAAGACTGGGGGGATGACGAAAATGAAAATGAAGAAAAATATTGGTTTACTAAAGATAAAATAGATAAAATAGATAAAGTTCATCAATATCTTGATAGCTTACCAGAAATAGGAAAGGTTCTATCTTTTTCATCAATAATCGAAGTGGCAACTAGTCTTAATAATAATAAACCACTAGGAACACTTGAAATGGGTGTTTTGTATTCAAAAATTCCAGATACAATTAAGAAAGAGATTGTTGATCCCTATATATCAATTCAAGATAACGAGGCTAGGATTAGTTTAAGAATTAAGGACTCAATGGAAAAATTAAGAAGAAATGATTTAATCAATAAAATAAATTATGATTTAGAAAATAAATTAAACTTAAAAAAAGATG
Organism: uncultured Pelagibacteraceae bacterium; assembly: GCA_902515185.1. Taxonomy (GTDB): domain Bacteria; phylum Pseudomonadota; class Alphaproteobacteria; order Pelagibacterales; family Pelagibacteraceae; genus Pelagibacter. The sequence continues at coordinate 18,483 of CABXTN010000008.1, forward strand.
AATTTAAGTTAGGGGGTGTTTTAATTTTGTTTAATAATCTCCTTCAAAGTTTATTTAAATCTCAAATTTTAACGTTAGGCTTTGTAATGATAGGTATATTCGTAATGTTTGTAATTTTATTTAGAAATATTAAGTTATCATTGATAGGTGTTGCTCCAAATTTTTTAGCTGCCTTTTTTATTTTAGGAATAATTGGTATTATGGGAATACCTTTAGACATGATGACGATTACCATTGCTGCAATAACAATAGGTATAGCAGTTGATAATAGTATTCATTACATTTACAGGTTTAGAGAAGAATTTTCACAAATTAAAGATTATAATAAAACAATTGAAATATGTCACTCTACTGTTGGAGTAGCAATACTTAACACCTCTATTACAATTGTTTTTGGTTTTTCAATTCTTGTTTTATCTAATTTTGTGCCAACAATTTATTTTGGGGTATTTACTGGTATTGCAATGCTTTTAGCTATGATTTCTGTTTTGACTTTGTTGCCATCTTTAATACTTATTTCAAAACCTTTTGATTATTTAAAAAACTAAAAATGGAAATTGTTAAGGAAGTATTCAATTTTTTTTCCTTTTTTGACCTTGGTTATATATTCTTTACTATTTTATCTCTTTTAAAATGCGCAAGAAAAGGTTTTGTTTTAAGTATTATATCAGCATCAAAATGGTTGTTGGCATATATTGTAACTTTAATTTTATTTCCAAAAATAAGACCTTATGTAAATAACGTAATAGACAATGAGTATGTATTAGATATTTTCTTGGGAATTTCAATTTTTGTTATAATAATTTTTTTAATACTATTAATAAGCAAAGGTATCAGTAAAACAGTAAAATACTCAGGATTAGGAAAATTAGACTCTTTATTTGGATTTTTATTCGGATTCGTAAGATCTTATGTTATTTGCGTATGTTTATTTTCTGCTGTAGATATAATTTATAGTTCTGATAAATGGCCTATAAATTCAGGTAAATCATTTACCTTTTCATATGTTGAAAAAGGTAGTAACTATTTAATAAAAGAATTTCCGAATGAAAAAAACTATGAAGATGCCAAAGATAAAGTTCAAGAACTTTAATCCAAAAATAAAAGAGGAATGTGCTGTATTTGGAATAAGTAATACTGAAGATGCGGCTGCTCTTACAGCGTTAGGTCTACACGCTCTTCAACATAGAGGGCAAGAGGGTTGTGGAATTGTCTCATTTGACGGAACAAAATATCATTCTGAAAAAAGATTTGGATTGGTTGGTGATAACTTTAATGATGAAAAAGTTTTAAAGAATCTTCCAGGGAAATATTCTATTGGTCATAATAGATACTCTACGACGGGTGGAACAGCCCTTAGAAATGTTCAGCCTTTCTTTGCTGATACTAATTCAGGAGGAATAGGAGTTGCTCACAATGGAAATTTAACTAATGCTATAACTCTAAGAAATCAAATGGTAGAAGAAGGGTCAATTTTCTATACTACTTCAGATACAGAAACTATTGTTAAACTTATTGCAAAGTCTAAAAGATCAAAAACAATTGATAAAATAATTGATGCTTTATTTCAAATCCAAGGTGGTTACGCGTTAGTAATGATTACACAAAGTACACTTATTGGGGTTAGAGACCCTTATGGGATAAGACCACTAGTAATTGGTAAATTAAAAAATTCATATGTATTTGCATCAGAGACATGTGCACTTGATATTATTGGGGCAAAATTTGTTAGAGAAGTGGATAATGGTGAAATAGTGTATGTAGAAAATGATGAATTAAAAAGTATCAAACCTTTTCCACCAAAAAAAGTCAGGCCGTGCGTATTTGAATATATTTATTTTTCAAGACCAGATAGTATTTTAAATGGCAAAACTGCTTATCAATATAGAAAAAACTTTGGTGCTCAATTAGCAAAAGAAGAAAAAATAGATGGCGACTTAGTTGTGCCTGTACCAGACTCGGGAAATGCTGCAGCTCTAGGGTACGCGGAGGAGAGAGGTATGAAATTTGATTTAGGATTAATTAGAAATCATTATGTTGGAAGGACTTTCATCGAGCCTTCTCAACAGATTAGAAGTCTAGGAGTAAAATTAAAATTAAATCCAAACGTTTCTGTAATCAAAAATAAAAAAATAATTCTAGTTGATGACTCGTTAGTAAGAGGAACTACCTCATTCAAAATAGTTAAAATGTTATATGATTCTGGAGCTAAAGAAGTCCATGTTAGAATAGCGAGTCCTGAAATCAAGTTTCCAGACTTTTATGGTGTAGATACACCTACAAAGAAAGAACTTTTAGCTGCAAATAAATCAACGGATGAGATATGTAAATTTATTAGCGCTAAATCATTAAAATTTTTAAGCCTAGATGGTCTTTATATGGCTATGGGCTTTGAAAAGAGGAACAATACTTACCCTCAATTAACTGACCATCATTTTACAGGGGATTACCCTGTTAAAATAATTGACGAACTTGGTGGAGATAAAGTAACTCAATTATCCTTACTAAGTGCTGCCTCAAATAATTAATATGAAAAAAGTTAGTTTCACTGAAATGAGAAAAGGTACAAAGGAAGATTATCTTTTTTTAGATCAACGTGAAAAAGATTATGCAAGCAAGACTGCAAGCAGAATACTCAAATTTTTATCTTCTTTAACCGAAACATTGGAAGGTTATAAAATCACAAGATTAGAACATTCTTTACAAGCCGCAACAAGAGCTCTTAAAGCTGGAGAAAGTGAGGAAATGATTGTAGCTACTCTTTTGCATGATATTGGAGATGAATTGGCTCCAATGAATCATTCTGAGTATGCAGCATCAGTTTTAAAACCATACGTATCAGAAAAAACACATTGGATTGTTGAAAAACATGGTGAATTTCAAGCTTATTATTATGCACATCATTTAGGTGGTAATAGAAACAAAAGAGATAAATATAAAGATCATAAATATTATGATGCATGTGTAAATTTTTGTGAAAATTATGATCAATGTTCATTTGATCCTGATTATAAATCTTATCCTATTGAGAAATTTGAACCCATGGTTCGAAATATTTTTGCAAGAAAACCATACTCTTTTTAGTTATAAATTTAATGACAAATTTATCAAATCAGCAAAAAGGCTCTTTATTGGCCTTTGTAGCTGTAATGTTAATTACTCCAGACTCTTTATTCATAAGACTTTCGAATATCGATACTTGGGGTCTTTTGTTTTATAGAGGAGCTATTCCATGTTTTATAATATTAATAGGACTAATTTTTTTTTATAAGTCTAATTTAATTAAAATTACAATCGGTATGGGTGTTGCAGGCGTGTTCTATGCCATATCTTTCTCAATAACAAATATAACTTTTATTATTTCTATTCAAAACACAAATGTTGCAAATACACTTGTAATGATTGCCACTGCCCCAATGTTATCTGCAATTTTAGCTGCGTTATTTTTAAAGGAAAATCCTGACAAAAAAACATGGTTTGCAATATTTATTACTTTCTTAGCAGCTGTTTATATTTTTTATGACTCATTAAAACTTGGAAATTTCCTTGGTGATTTTTTTGGCTTAGTAACAGCTCTTGGATTAGCTGTAGGAGCAAATATTATTAGATCAGTAAAAAATAAAGATTTAGTTCCAGCTGCTGTGATAGGTAAATTTTTAGTTGCTATATTTGCGCTATTTTTTATTGATAGTTTAGAACTTAAGGACTCTGATATTTTAATTGTCCCTTTAATGTGTATTATGTGCGTTGGTATACCTTTTGTTTTAGTCACTATCGCTCCTAGATTTATTACTGCCGCAGAAGTAAATCTTTTTTTCTTATTAGAAACCATAATTGGACCAATTTGGGTCTGGTTAATAATTAAAGAACAGCCGAGTATAGAGACAATCTATGGTGGCATAATCATTATAATGACCATAGCGGTTCACTCATTTTATAAACTTAAAAAAATTTAATCTTGTCACAATTAAGTCTTTATTTAAGAATAAATGACGGCTGATTAATAAATATTAATGAATAAAATTTTAAAAAATTCTTGGGCACTTTTTACTGGAATGGGTTTGATTATGCTTGCGCATGGATATCAGTCCTCTTTGTTAGGAGTAAGAGCTGTAGCTGAAGAATTCAGTCTGACTGCCACTGGTTTTATGCTGTCTGGTTATTTCGTAGGATACTTTATTGGAGCAAAAACAATACCACATTTTATTTTAAGAGTTGGCCATATAAGAGTTTTTGCTGCCTTTGCTTCTATAGCATCTATTGTAGTCCTTTTGCATTCTATAATAATAAACCCTTTTAGCTGGTTTATTTTAAGAGTGATCACAGGGATAAGTATGGTTTCATTATATACAATTGCTGAAAGTTGGTTAAACGACAGATCTAATAATAAAAATAGAGGAAGTGTTCTATCTATTTATATGATTGTTCTTTATGGATCTATGGCTCTTGGAATGTTTTTTTTAAACTTTAGTTCGCCGGTTAAGTTTGAACCATTTATTTTGGTTTCTTTATTTATGTCTATTTCGCTAATACCTATCCTTCTTACTAAAAGAAAAGCACCTACTTTTAAAAAAATAACAGGTATGAGTCTAAAAGAACTTTATGAAATATCTCCATTGGGTATGGTTGGTTCTCTTTTGTATGGGACTACTCAATCTGCTCTTTTCTCATTATTGGCAGTTTATGCAGCTTCAATGAATTTTTCTATTTTTGAAATATCAATTGTAACTTTTTTACTTGCAATATCCGGTGCTGTTGCTCAATGGCCAATCGGAATGCTATCAGATACTTTTGATAGAAGATTGGTTATAATTTACTCAACATTTGGAGCAGCTTTTTTTGGTTTATGTGCAATATTAGCTGGGGGTCAAATGTATTTACCTGGTGAGTTAGCAACTACCAAAAAATGGTTTTATGTTTGTATTATTTTATTTTCTTTTTGTAGCTTACCGATGTTTGCAATTATTTTCGCACATACAAATGATTTTATTTCAAAAGAAAAGTTTGTTGCTGCAGGGGCGGGTTTACAATTTGCATTTGGATTAGGGGCAATGAGTGGGCCATTTCTATGTTCAATTTTTATGGATATAGTTGGTAACAATGGTTACTTCGTATTTTTAATTTTTTTTCATTGTTTGATAGGTTTTTTTGCGTTGCATAGAATGAGGGTAAGAAGCACTAAAGAAAATCCTGACTCACAATTTACCGCAATGCCTCAAACCATTACACCTCTTGGATTGGAGTTAAATCCAATCACTGAACCAATTGAGGAACCAAAAAAAGTAGAAAATTCAACAGATCAAAATAAAAATCTTTTTTAGAAAACAGAGAATCTCCTGTAGGTTGTGGCTCAGCTTAGACACATAAAAACAATATTTCACAACTTAATTATTGTGTAGATAAGCAAAATCTGTTCAAATTATAAAATGAAAAAAACTAAAATTGTTCGTACAAAAAGAAGTAAAGATATTGGTATCTTAAATAAAATGTATGAAGATTTTAAAAATAATCAAAAGAAAAAAGAAAAGAAAGAATTAAAGCTTAGAGAAGACCAAATAAAGAAAGATTTAGAAAAAATTAAGATTAAGGAAAAAGATCTTAAATCTAAAGAAGAAGAAATTAAGAAAAAAGACGAACTGCTTAAAAATAAAGACCTTGAGATTAAACAGAGAGATGAAACCTCTAAAACGAGGGAAACAGAACAAAAAATTAAAGATAAAGAATTAAAATTAAGAGAGAAGGAATTAGATTTAAAAAGAAATGAGATTACGCTTAAGGATGAAGAATTAAAAAGAAAACTAGACGATATATTATCTAAAGAAATTAATTTAAAAAATATAACAAAACTTCAAAAAACAAAGGAAGAGGAACAAAAATTAAGAGAAGAATCTCAAAATAGAAAAGACATAGATCTAAAAGTAAGGGAAGAAGAACAAAAAACTAAAGAAAGTAGAGAGCTAAAACGAAAAAGAAGAGAACAAAAAATTAAGGATCAGGAAGAGCAAAAGAATAAAGACTTAGAAGCTCAAAAACTAAAAGAATGGGAAGAAAAGTTTGATCTTGAGCAAAAACAAAAAGAAGAAGAAGAAAATTTAAGAGAACAAAAGCTACTAAGAAAAGAAAGAGAAAGAGATTTAAATAAATCTCATCAAACTGATAATAAGACTATATCTAATGAGATGCCTAATAGACTTGAAATTTTTGATATCAAAGAAAAAAGAAATAATTAATTTTAAATCTAATCATTTACATAAGTACTAAAGTTCTAATTTTAATGAGATTTTAGTTATTTTAAGTTTTCATATTAATTAATTAATGTATAAGAGCCTCAATTTATGACCAACAATATTAGAAATATTACTATCATTGCACACGTAGACCATGGAAAAACAACTATGATTGATGCATTAATGAAACAAAGTGGATCATTTAGAGAAAATGAAATTATAGAAGAAAGATTAATGGACACGGGGGAATTGGAAAAAGAAAGAGGAATTACAATTTTAGCAAAACCTGCTTCCATTAATTGGAAAGATTCAAGAATAAATATTATTGATACACCAGGTCACCGAGATTTTGCAGCAGAGGTTGAGCGTGTACTTAGTATGGCTGATGGAGCTTTGTTATTAATTGACTCAGCAGAAGGTGTTATGCCTCAAACAAAATTTGTTTTAGCAAAAGCATTAAAACAAGGATTAAAACCTATTGTCGTTATAAATAAATTAGATAAACCTGATCAAAGAGCTAACGAAGTATTAGACGAGACATTTGATTTATTCGTGAGTCTAGATGCAAATGAAGAGCAGCTTGATTTTCCTGTTATTTATGCAAGTGGAAGATCTGGATGGGCGTGTAAAGAAATAGACGGAACAAGAGAAAATTTGCATCCATTGTTAGATTTAGTAGTTGATCATGTTAAACCAGCAGAATTTGATAAGACAAAACCTTTTGCGATGTTATCAACTCTTTTATATGCTGATACTTTTTTAGGTAGAAGTCTAGTTGGAAGAATATCTCAAGGTACAGCGAAAGCTAATCAGCAAATTAAAGCTATAAATCTAAATGGTAAGAAAGTTGATGAAGGAAGACTTACAAAAATATTTAGATATGAAGGAACAAAAAAAGTTCCTATAGAAGTTGGAGAAGCTGGAGATATTGTTGTTGTTGCTGGATTAGAAAAAGCGAATGTTGCTGATACAATTTGTGACTTAATTATAAATGAACCTATTAAAGCTACTCCAATAGATCCTCCTACTATGTCAATAAAAATTACTGTTAATAGCTCACCGTTAGCTGGAACGGAAGGAAAAAAATTAACAAGTACGCAAATTAGAGAAAGGTTAATTTTAGAATCCCAGAATAATGTCGGGATTTCATTTTCAGAAAATATTAATAAAGATGCATTTGAAATAAGTGGACGTGGAGAACTGATGCTTGAAATCTTATTGACCCAAATGAGACGAGAAGGTTTTGAGTTGACTGTAAGTCCTCCAAAAGTCTTATACAAAAAAGATGCTGATGGGAGCAGGCTTGAGCCAATAGAAGAAATTACAATGGATTTAGATGAAGAGTATTCTTCAAAAGTAATAGACTCAATTAATCGAAGGAAAGGAAAATTAATTGATCTTAAAGATACAGGAAAAGATAAGAAAAGACTAATTTTCCATGCTCCAACAAGGGGATTAATGGGTTACACTAGCAGATTTTTAACACTTACAAAAGGCGCTGGAGTTATTAATAGAATTTTTCATTCTTATGGAAAATTTGAAGGTGAAATGGAGGGGCGGAGAAATGGTGCATTAATATCTATGGAACAAGGCAAGGCAGTTGCATTTGCAATATATAATTTACAAGCAAGAGGTGAAATGTTTATTACTCATAATGATCCCGTCTATACGGGTATGATAGTTGGTTTGGCTCCCAAACCTGGTGACATGATCATTAATGTTATGAAAGGTAAAAAATTAACTAACATGAGAACTCAAGGTACAGATGAAAATGTAGTTCTTACACCAGTTAGAAAAATGTCAATTGCTGAACAACTAAGCATGTTAAATACTGATGAAGCTTTAGAGATAACACCTAAATCTTGTAGACTAAGAAAAGCTATATTAAATCCTCATGATAGAAAAAAAAGTGAGAAAGTCTCAGCTATATAAAATACTTAATAAAAATTAATATACCTAAATAAGTTTAGACAGAATATGATCAGATAGTCTTAGCGAAAATTGAACAATTGGAAGAGTCGGATTATTATGTCCCCCGGTTACAAATATAGAGGATCCTGCTATATATATATTATTTGATCCAAACACTTTACAATTTTCATCTATTACTCCAAAATTTTTATTAGATGCCATTCGAGTTCCTCCCATATGATGTAAACCACCTAACTCGTCTTCCGCTGGATAGCTTTTGTCATAAAGTAACCAGTTACTTAGTTGTATTCTTCCATACTCATTTTCCAAAAACCAATCGTTAAAAGTATTTACAGTTTCTTTAACTGTTTTTCTATCTAAATCATTTTTTGTCCAATTTAATTTTATTTTTGGAATTCCAAACATATCACTCTCATTTGACAGATTTACATAACTATTTTTTGACGGAGACTGCTCCCAAGCTGCTCTTAATTTTACTCCACAAATAAGATTTTTATTTAATAGTGTGCTAATCTTTTCACCAATTTTTGGAGCTGTACATAATAAATTTTTTAGCATTTGTTTTGATACGTGTGAACTTACGCCATGCATTCTTATCCCACAATTAAGTATTTTTTTTTTAATTTGAGGATTTTTTGTTAAAGAATAATATTGTTTGATAAAAACGGTTTTTTTTACAAAAGCTTTTCCTAATGTAAAAACTGGGTGTTCCATCCAATATTTTCCTATTAAATCATTGCTATCAAAAAACTTATTATTATATTTTTTTTGAAACCATAAAAGATAACGGCTATTTTCAATTCCACCCATGGCAAAAACAAATTTTTTTGCTGAAATATTTATTTTTTTTTTATTAAAACTCTCTAATACAATACTTTTTACTGTCCTATTTTCTCCATTTAAATCTGATAAATTAGAATTTAGAAATAAATTAATATTTTTTGAGCTTGATAAAAAGTCCTCATATTTTGTTTTAAATTGAACTGTAGAAAATTGAAACTTAATTGGTTTTACATTTTGATACTTCCCGTTGTAATCAAAATTATTTTTTATTTCCAAAATTTTACAAGCCTCACTTAAATATTTATTTAATTCTTTATATTTTATAGGCCATTTATATTCTTCTCCAAAATAATCCCTTTGAAAATCAATTTCATCGAAAGGTCTTGACATTCCCCCCCAATGATTTGTGCTTCCACCTAAATATCTTAGTCTTACAACGTCTAAAGGATAATAAGGGTCTCCCATTAATTTCCCTTTATAAATATCTTGCGATTGCCTTGAAAATTCGTGTGAGCCACCTTCTATTAGTGCAATTTTTAAATTATATTTATTAAGACGTTGAGCTATAGTTATACCGGCTGCGCCAGAACCAATAATGCAAATATCGTATTCTCCATTATTTTTTTGTCCAATATTTTCTGATTTGTTAAGGTCATAAATCATTATTTAAAATTATAATTTATTAAAAATCCTCATTTTTTAGAATCCATCCATTTAAAACTTTATTTTTCTTAGTGTTGTAATTTAACAATATTGAAGGGATTATAGAAATAAGTAATAGATTTTGTAAAAATTTTCTTCTTTTCATTTAAGACTTTAATATCATAAAAAATAATAAAATAAATGAAAAAGGAAAATGCAAGTAAATTATGGAAAATGATTCAGGAAGCTGGCGATTATTTACAACATCAACTACCTGAGCACCCTAATCATCCAAATGGAAGAAATCCATATGCACATGTTGCTATAAGTATAAAGAGTAAGTTCAATGCAAGCTATAAGGATATTGAAGATGATAAATTTAAAGATGTAGTAAATTATATTAATTTTTTGAAAAATAATCCAAGTTAATTATTGTTTAGGGAAATAGTCTTTAAGCTCCCCTTCTCTATAAACATCAGCTGTACAACAATGTAATCCGCCACCAAAAGCATAAGCTTCTCTCAAATCAATTGGAATAACTTCCATTCCAAGTTTATCTAATTGTTCTGCTTGATATACTTCACTTTTTTCTACACAAACAGTTTTGCTATCCAAAACTAAAACATTCATGGATAACCATACTGAAGAATAACATAATGGGGGTGGTGAGTTATGAGCTGGTTGTGCAGCATCAATAATTTTCCACCCATTATTTTCAAATAATTTTCTTTGTTCTTTTGGTAATTTTCTTTGAGGATTATTTATGATTATTCCTTCTTTGATGGGAGTAAAAGTTGCATCAATATGAATCGGGTAAGGATCTCCAGGGAAATTCACAGTATGTACTCTATGATCTCTATAATGTCTTTTAATCCAATCAATCCCCTTAAGGTTTGTTGTAAATCCATGTTGCACTACTAAATCTTTGCCAAATCTCAAAATATCTGCTGCATCAAATAATGGCTCTTCTTCAGTTGTCACAAAAAATTTTTTTTCTGTCCACTCAAGCCTTTTTTGAATTCCTATCTTGTCTGATAAATAATCTTTTCTATAATTTTTATCAGTTAGTCTTGGTTTGGGAGCTGACTCATGTCTCATGTTTGGATCTGAATTATAATAATATTTTAATAAAGGTCTGTAACACAAATATTCAAACCATCGGCATCTATAACTCATGGTTGCTTCTAATATTTCATTTCCAATTGTTAAAAGAACATCTCTAGGTGGCATACACCCAAACATAGTTTCTACTTTCCAATCTGGTGTTGAGGTAGTTTGATTAAAGTTAATTGGGGTTGGTCTATCAACTTTAATTCCTCTCCTTATAAGTGTATTTGAGAAATCATCTAAAAGTTGGTTTGCTTTATCAACTGTGTCTTTAGTTCTTGGTCCAAATTTACCTTTCATATCTGAGTCTTCTGGTACTTTTGCATCTAAAGCAGGTTCAGGAGCTGGGATGCATGTGCCATCAGCTCTACCGACAATTACGTGCTTTAAAGGATCCCATTCGTTCCAGCTATTTACAATTACTTTATCTGAACTCATATCTAGTTTAGTGCAATAAATCTTCTGTTATGTTTAATAATTAAACTGTAATAAATAATTGCTAAAAAAATTAAAAATCCTCCTATGACTGTAGTATTTGTTGGAACTTCATTAATGCCAAAAAGTGGAAGCCATACCCAAAATATTCCACCTATTACTTCTGTCAATGATAATAAGGTTAATTCAGCTGCAGGTATAGCTTTAGATCCAATAGAATATAAAATAAGACCCAAGCAAACTAAAGTTCCATGGACTGAAAATAGAGATTGATTCTTGCTTGTAGAGATTATGCTTTCTCCTGAATTAATTAAAATAAAAATTGATACTATTGCACAAAATAATCCTGAGAGAGCAACTGTTGTAAATTTAGGAGTATCTTTACGCCATCTCAAAGTTACTGAAAAAATAGAGAAGCCAAGAGCTGATAGAAGTCCAAATAAAAGTCCAAATAAAGATCCACTTTCATAGTTTCCAAGAGCCATAATAATAATACCAACAGTTGCAATAAATATCGCTATCCAAACGTTTAATGACACTGATTCTTTTAGAAACAAAAAACCAAGTAACGCGGTTATAAATGGCATGGCTGCTAAACAGAGTAAGGTTATTGCTGCGCTTGTGTGTGTGATTGACCATATAAAGGAAATCATTGCTATACCTAAGCCACAACCTCCTAAAAATCCTGATAATCCTATTTTTTGATAATTTTTGTAAAAATTAAGACCTTCTTCAAAAAAAAGATATAAGTTTAATATCAAAAATATTGTAACTCCTCTAGCGAATAAATATTGCCAAGGAACTAATTCTGGCTGATCCATATATCTTACTACCAAGGGTCCAAAAGACCATAAAATTCCTGCAAATAGAACAACTGGTATAGCTACATTTTCATTTTTAAGTCTAAGCATTTCCAACTTTTAATCTCAATTTAAACTGACTACAATAAAAATTTAAATTGTTTATTAAAACTTATTGTAATAAAAACATATATCTCTCAACTTAAAGTTGTTAAAAAAATTGAGTTAATGGATTTAAATATTTTAAAAATTGCATCTAATACAAAAAACAATAAGCTTTTAAAAAGTTATGATTATATTTTAAAACAAAAAAATTCATTGTGCGGTGATGAAATAGAAATATCGATTAAGCTAAAGAATAAAAAGATTTCAAAAATTGGATATACTTGTAAATCATGTGTGTATACTCAAGCATCTGCAAGTCTACTTTCTGATTTTTTAAAAAATAAGTCTTTTGATGAAGTAAAAGAGTTAAAATTAACCCTAGATAAATTTTTTAAAAAGAAATTCGTCAGACTGCCAAAAAAGTTATTAATTTTATCTAAATTAATGAATAAGCATAATTTAGCTAGGAAAGATTGTTTAATGCTACCTTTCGTTACAGTGAATAAAATTCTAAATAAATTATAAGTTTACGTATGAATAAAGAAAATTTTATTAAATCATCAATTGCTGGTATTTTTTCGTTTATTACAATAGGTATATTAACTTTATTAACTTATAAAACTGAGTTAGGTATTTTTCTAATAGCATCATTTGGCTCTACCATGGTGCTTTTGTATGGCTATCCTGAGAGCCCATTTGCTCAACCTAAAAATGTTTTTTTTGGCCACCTGATAACATCTGTGATTGGTGTAATTTGTTTATATATTATACCTCTTCCAGATTATGTCTTAATACCATTGGCTGTAGGTTTGGGTGTGGGGCTTATGATTTTATTTAACGTGACTCATCCTCCTGCAGGAGGAAATCCAATAATTATTATTATAGGAGGAGTATCAATTAACTATTTATTCAGCCCAATAATTACGGGATCAATAATAGTTTTAGCTTTTGGTGTAGTTTTAAATAGGTTCATTCTAAAGAAAAATTACCCAAAATAGCCACTATTTAATTGCTACTACATCTCAAATTCTGTAGATTGCTTTAAAATTAAGTAGCTTCATTAACAAATTTTTAAAGGAGAAAAAATGAAAATATTATGTGTATTATATGACGATCCTAAGAGTGGTATGCCTAAGTCTTATCCATTATCTGATCTACCAAAATTAGAGAAATATCCAGATGGAATGACTTTACCTAATCCAAAAGGTAGAGATTTTACACCAGGTGAATTACTTGGATGTGTGTCTGGCGAACTTGGTTTAAGAAAATTTTTAGAAAGTAATGGTCATGAATATATTGTGACTAATAGTAAAGACGGAGATGGAAATGAGGCTGACAAACATATTGTCGATGCTGATATTGTGATATCGCAACCCTTTTTTCCTTATTATTTAACAAAAGAAAAAATTGCGAAAGCCAAAAATTTAAAAATGGCAATTACAGCAGGTATTGGATCTGACCATGTTGATTTACAAGCTGCAATGGATAACAATATTGATGTCGTTGAAGTTACATTTTGTAATTCAAGATCAGTTGCAGAACACATTGTAATGATGATTGTATCAATGGTTAGAGATTACCATAATCAACATAGAATTGTAAATGAAGGTGGATGGAACATTGCTGATGCAGTTCAAAGAAGTTATGACGTTGAGGGTATGCACATAGGTACAGTTGCAGCTGGAAGAATTGGGCTAGATGCATTAAGAAAAATGAAACCTTTCGATGTGCATTTGCATTATTTTGATCGTCATAAGTTACCAGACAGTGTAGAGAAAGAATTAAACCTTACTTTTCATGAGTCAGTAGAATCAATGGTAAAAGTTTGTGACGTAGTGACAATAAACTGTCCTCTACACCCAGAAACTGAAAATTTATTTGATAAAAAAATGATTAGTAAAATGAAAAAAGGTGCTTACATAGTAAATACAGCTAGGGGAAAAATTTGTAATAAAGACGACATAGCTGATGCTTTAAAATCTGGTCAATTAAGTGGTTATGCTGGAGACGTATGGTTTCCACAGCCAGCTCCTAATGATCACGTTTGGAGAAGTATGCCTAATCATGGTATGACACCACACACATCTGGAACATCTTTGTCTGCGCAAACGAGATATGCGGATGGAGTAAGAGAGATCCTTGAATGTTTCTTCGATAAAAAACCAATAAGAGATCAATATCTAATTGTTAAAGATGGACAATTAGCAGGTATGGGTGCACACTCATATAGTAAAGGATCTGCTACCAGCGGTTCTGAAGAAGCAGCAAAATACAAGAAAAAATAATATTAAATATTTTTTAAAATATTACCTCAAGTTTATATCTTATTGATATAAACTTGAGTATTATTTATATCTATTCCAATGACGAACAAAAATAAAATAGATTGGAAATTTGAGAACTCATATCTCCAATTACCAAAAGATATGCAATCTAAACAATTGCCAGAAAAAGCAAAAAATCCAAAACTAGTTTTAATAAATCACAAATTATCAGACGAGCTTGGAATTAATTTATTAAGCTTAGATCCAATTTATCTTGCATCAATTTTTTCAGGAAATCAATTACCAGATGGCTCAGCTACAATTGCTATGGCATATGCGGGGCATCAATTTGGTCATTTTACAGTTTTAGGTGATGGGAGAGCAATCTTAATTGGAGAACATATTAATAATAAAAAGCAACGATATGAAATCCAATTTAAAGGATCTGGTAAAACTGAATTTTCAAGAAATGGTGATGGTAAAGCTGCCTTAGGGCCAATGTTAAGAGAGTATATAATTAGCGAAGCAATGTATCACCTTAATATACCTACAACTAGAAGCTTAGCTGTAGTAAAAACAGATGAAAAAGTTATTCGAGAGACCGAGTTGACTAGAGCAATTTTAACTAGAGTTGCATCTAGTCATATTCGTGTTGGTACATTTCAATATTTTGCATATAAGAAAGATAATGAAAGTTTAAAGTCTTTGGTTAACTATTCAATAAATAGGCACTATCCTGAAATAAAAAATAATGAAAACGTTTATGTTAATCTAATAGATAGATTAATGGATAAACAAATTGATTTAGTGGTAAATTGGATGCGAGTTGGCTTTATTCATGGAGTTATGAATACAGATAATATGGCCTTATCTGGCGAAACTATAGACTATGGGCCGTGCGCATTTATGGACAAATATGATCCAAAAACTGTTTTTAGCTCTATAGATCATTTTGGTAGATATGCTTATTACAACCAACCCTCAATTACTAAATGGAATTTAGCTAGATTTGCAGAGTGTCTAATACCTTTTCTAGACGCTAATAAAGATGAAGCAATCAAGATTGCTACAGATAAAATAAATGAGTTTGATAAAAAATATGAAAAAAAATGGTTAGAAATGATGAGTGATAAAATTGGATTGCTAGATACTGAAAAAGAAGACGAGGTTTTAATTTTAGATTTATTACAATGGATGCACTCTAATAAAGCTGACTATACAAATACCTTTTATAATTTAATTAATAATAAAGTTTTTAATGATCAAGTTTATGATAATGCAGATTTTTTGACTTGGAAAGATAGATGGAAAATGCGTTTGTCTAAATACAAAAATAAAATGGATAAAGTTGAAAAAAAAATGAAATTTTCTAATCCTATTATTATTCCAAGGAATTATAAAGTTGAGGAGGCTTTAAGTGCTGCAGAAAATGGAGATATTGGTTTAGTAGAGATTTTATTAAAAGCTCTTGAAAAACCTTATGAAAATAATTCTAGTCTTAAAGATTTCCAAATAACTGAGAAACTAAATAAATCAGGGTACAAAACTTATTGTGGTACTTAATTAAAGTACATAAGGTTCTGGTCTAGCATTCTTATCTAAAACTCTTTCGACAGCAAATTCACTTATATCTATTGTTTGGTAAGACCCTGTAGTTATTAATTCTGTTAAAGCTCGACCTATTCCTGGGGCTTGCATTAAACCTCTGCCAGTAAATCCTGAGGCTAAATATACATTTTCATATTTAGGATGTTTTCCGACAACCGCGTTATTATCTAACTTATTGCAATCATAATAGCCTGCCCAGCCTCCTGTAAGTTTAAGTTCTTCAAAAGCAGGAATTCTTTTTGCAAGAGCTGGCCATACTAACTCCTCAAAATCGTTCCATGCGGGCTCTAAGTCTTCAGCATCAAAGACTGATAAAGGTGAGCCAGCTAAATACTCTTTTCCTTCAGGTCTCCAATAAACTCCTGTTGTTAAATCTCCTGATAAAGGCATTTCTGGATAATGTTTTGGACATTTTACTCTAAACACAGTGTGTTTTTGAGGCACCACAGGTATGTCATCTAAAAGCTTTTTGGTCCAGCAACCAGTTGCGGATATTATTGTTTTCGCTTTTATTTCTGAAATATTATTAATTTCTCCTTTAACAAATTCAGCTCCTAGCTCAATAGCTTTACTTTTTAAAGCGCCATGAAACATAAAAGGATCAATCCATCCTTCAGTTTTATTATCTGTATATGTTGCTGTTTCTATTCCATTATTATTTATGTACGGAAAAATTTTAGATAACTCTGATCCTTTGATATTTTTTGTTCCAGCATCACAAGCTTTATGATTTTCTAATGCTCTATACTGCTCCTCTGCGTGCTCAGGTCCAAACATCAGAAGATAACCATTGGTTACCATACTTGCAGTTGGATTTGGATTTTTTTCAGTTTTTAACACATTAGGTAGGTTAAAAATAAATTCTTTAGCAAATTTTCCTAAAAGAATATTTTCCTTTTGAAAAAATTGTCTTCTGAAACCTCCAAGTGATAGTGGAAAAGATGCTTGTTTGTAAGTTGGATCTCTTTCGATTACTTTAACTTTTCTACCTTCTTTAGCTAAAAAATAAGCTGTTGAAGTTCCAATAATTCCTCCACCAATTATAACTACATCTTCCATATCAATTTAAATATAACAACGTCGCATTAAGTATTAGGGCATAACAACTCCATAATAAATATGGAATCATTAAATAATAACTGAGTATACTAATATGTTTAAACTTTACAGTAAGAATTATAATAAACATAATTAATATAAATAAATTTATTAAAGCCAAAGGTATGTTATGAAATACAAAAAAAACTATACTCCAAGTTGTATTAAATAATAAATGTATAAAGTATATTAATACTATATTTAAATTTTTTCTATTTTTATGCCAGGCAGACCATATGGCAATAGTCATAAATAAATAAAGCGTAGTCCAAACTGGTGCAAAAACCCAATCGGGAGGTGTGAGAAATGATTTGTTTAAACTAGAATACCAAGGCTCTTTTGCGCTCATAGTTGATATTCCTCCAATAAAAGAGGCCGAATAGGTCGCAACTGCAAAAAGTATAAATGATATAAATTTATTTTTTAACATTATAATAATATACAATACTTTATTATGAATAAAAAAGTAATTTGGATTACTGGGGCAAGTAGTGGCATAGGCAAAAGTTTGGCGCTTAAATTTGCTAATGAAGGATGGATAGTTGCAGCTTCAGCCCGGAGAGAGGATTTACTGCAAGGTTTAAATAAGGAAAACAGTAATATTCATTCATTTCCATTGGACGTTACAAGTATTGAAAATTGTAAAAATACTTTCAAAAAAATATTAGATCAGTTCAAAGAAATAGAGATATCTTTTTTTGGTACTGGTATTCATGATCCAAAATCAGAGAAAAAGTTTAATTTAGAGAAAATTAAAAAAATTACAGAAGTAAACTATTTTGGAACATTAAACTGTATTAATTCAGTTTATGACTATTATAACCATAAACAGAGTGGACAAATATCAATTGTATCATCAGTGGCTGGTTATAGAGGACTGCCTGCTGGTGGCGCTTATTGTGCTTCTAAATCGGCCTTGAGTAGTTTTGCAGAAAGTTTATATTTTGAAATGAAAAGAAAAAACGTTAGAATTTCTTTAATTAGCCCGGGTTTTATAAAGACTCCAATGACCGATATGAACGATTTTCCAATGCCAATGATTAAAACGCCAGAATTTGCAGCAGATGAAATTTATAAAGGATTGATTAAAGGTAAAGGTTTTGAAATACACTTCCCAAAATCATTTACTTTTATAATGAAATTTTTAAGAATTTTACCTAACTCTATTTATTTTAAGCTTGTTGAAAAAGGGATGAGTAAAATTAAATATTAGTCTTTTACAAAGAAAACAGTTAACTCAGCTACCTTAAAGCCAAATTTAGTCATTACAGCTCTGTTGATAGCAACTCTGTCATCTTGTTTGAAAATCCAATCATCAAAAGTAATTTTAATCTCTCTACCTTTAACAGGTACTAATAGTACATACTCAAATTTAAAAGCAGGACCATATGAGTAACCTTTGGCCTTACCAACTACATCACCTGCTGTTCCTTCATAATTATGTTCATCAATTTTTTTAATTTGCCATTGTCTAGTTTGAACTTCTCCATCATCCCAATTAAACTTTTCATCTAATATTAATTTATTGCCATCCCATTTCCCACTTAAGTCTGCAGAAAATTGCCTAGTAACTTTTCCAGATCTATTTTGAAGTATGCCCCACGCTTTAACATTGCCCGATAAATATTCTTCAATTATTAACCTTGGTTCTTTATTTTTAAAATCTTCAGGTTTCATATTACTGTTAGTACTACAGCTTGTAATAAATGCTAATATAATTAGCAATAAAAAAGGGGAGGATAGTTTAATAATATTTTTCATAAATCTATTTATTCTGTAATGAAAATTGTATTAAATCAATATTTTTTGATTTAAAACCGGCCTCACAGTATGATAAGTAAAAATCCCACATTCTTTTAAAGGTCAAATCAAATCCCTGTTTAGAAATAGAATCCCATTTTTTTAAAAATTCATCTCTCCATACCATTAAAGTATTTGAGTAATGTAATCCATAAGAATTACATGCATCAAATTCAAGTCCTGCATCATTTGAAAGCTTATTTATAATTTTTTTACAAGGCAAAAAACCTCCTGGAAAAATATACTTTTGAATAAAATCTTGTTTAGTTTTATATCTATTGTAAAGATTATCATCTATTACTATTGCTTGTATCGCTGCTGTACCACTATTTTCTAAATTTTTTTTAATTGATTTGAAATAACTATTTAAATAATTTTGTCCAACTGCCTCTATCATCTCAATTGAAGCAATAGAGTTGTACTTTGATTTTACATCTCTATAATCCATCATACTAATATTAACTTTTTCATTTAAGCCATTTTTAAAAATTCTTTCTTTGGCAAATTGAAACTGTCTCTTTGATATAGTTATACAATCAAGCTTTACATCGTAGTTCTTGCCAACATATTCAGCATAGCCACCCCATCCACATCCAATTTCTAACATTTTATCTCCTGGTCTAGGGTTTAATAAGTTTGAAAGTTTTTTATATTTATACATTTGGGCATCTTCTAAATCACTTTTTTTCATTTTCAAAAATTGCACTTGAATATGTTAAAGTTTTATCTAGCCATGTTGAAAAAAATTCATTTCCTAAATCATAATGTTTAGAAATATTTTCTTTACTTCTTTCTACTGTGTTTTTTATAAAAATACTTTTTAGATAGTTAAATATTGGAAAATCAAATAGTCCTGAAAATTTATGAATTGTTTTTATGTTCTTAGCTAAAATTTCAATAAGTGATGTGAGATCACTTGTTTCTATATCACCACGCATATAAGCTTCTGCAAGACCAACACTTCCTTTATTGATTACTTCAAAGAGGAATCCTGGATTTTTAATTATTAGTTCAGACTGGAGTTTGGAATTTACATCCCCAAAAGTATAGTTTTTTCCATCAAAATTTATTAAATATATTTTTCCGTATTTTATCTTTTTTAATAATGAAAATACTACTTTGTCTGTTATTTTTGACATAAATTATTTTTCAAATGTAATATTATTTTTAATATTTATTTTCTTTTTAACCAATTTAATCCCTTTAAACCATAATCTTAATGCCTCATAATGTATCGCTGATATTATTTTAAGAGTCATCAGTGGATGTTTTATAAAGGAAAACAAGAGATTTTTAGTATTAAAACTTGATCTCACGCCATCCTGTGATGCGAATAAAAGTTTACCAGATTTATCTCTTTGATCTATTATGACAGATAAATTATTACCAGGATTTAATACCTTAAAATTATAGGTTGAATTAAGATCCATAAAAGGTGATACAAAAAATTTTTTATTACAATTATTTTTTATAAAATTCCTCCCTTCTTCCACTTTAAATACATATGTATGCTGCTCACCAAAAGTGTTTTTAACCTCATATAAAATTGATATCAAATCTGAATTTTTATTAAAAATAAAAAAAATACTTAAAGGATTAAAAACATAACCGAGTATTCTTGGATAACACAAAATTTTTATTTTTAATTCTTTATCAATTATACCAATAGATTTTAAGTTTTTCTTAACCCAGTCAACCAATGATGATCCATCCCTAGGACCATGGTCTTTGTCATAAAAACTCATTAAGTTAAATTTATTGTATGAAAAAAAATGTATTTTTTTATTTATTTCATTTATCTCATCGAAATCTAAATATAATGAAAATACCTTATACTTAAAAAAATGAGTTTTTGGTTTAAACCTTTTGTGTATAACTTCTCCATTATAAATAAAAGATTCTTTAATCATTTAAATAATTCATCATTTCGATAGTAGATTTTATTCCATCTTCATGAAAACCATAGCCAAAATAACCACCACAAAATAATAAATTTTTCTGATTTTGTAACTTTTTGAGTAATTTTTGATTTTCTAGTGCATCTAAATCATAATATGGATGAGTAAAAGTAATCTTTTTGAATACTTTATCCTCATTTATTTTGATAAAGGGATTTAAAGTTAAAAATATATTTCTTTTAACTTTCAAATTTTGAAGAAGATTCAGCCAATAAGTAATTGATGTATTATTTAAATTATTTAAATCAATATTTGAATTCCATGCTGACCAAGTTTTAATGTTCTTTGGCATAACACTACTGTCTGAGTGAATATAAGCAGTATTTTTTTTATACTTAAACTTGGAAAGAATTTGTTTTTCATCATTTGTAGGGTTTTCAAGTAATGAAAGAGCTTCATCAGCATGAGTAGCCATAACTACTTTATCATAATCAAAAAATTCATTTTTTTCTCCATAGAAAACTCTCACATTGGATTCGCCTCTTTTGATTTTTTTAATTTCGTAATTTTTATAATGCTCACCACTTATATTTTTTAAAATTTTATTTACATATGTTCTGCTCCTATTCTTAACAGTATACCATTGTGGTCTATTAGAGAGCTTAAACAAACCATGATTTTGAAAAAACTTTAAAAAAAAAGTTAAAGGCATTTGACTAGCCTCGTATGGTGGCATTGACCAAATTGCAGCAACCATTGGAATAATATGATAATTAATAAAATATTTTGAAAGCTTTTGCTTCTCTAAATAATCACCCAATGTTTGTTTTTTATCTAGTAAACTAATTTTAGAACTTTTCTTATAAAAATTTATAATCTCAAAAAACATTTTTAAAAATTTTAGATTTAATATATTTTTTCTGTTTGAAAAAATACCACTTAGTCCTTTTCCACAGTATTCTATTTCCTGATTTTGTGAGGTAACCGAAAAACTCATGTTACTCTTTTCTATTTCAACATTATTTTCATTAAAAAAATTAATAAGATTAGGGTATGTTAAATAGTTAAAAACAATAAATCCTACATCTATTGGAATAATATTATTTTCAATATTATCAATTTTTAAATCTACAGTATGTGCATGACCTCCAAAATGATCTTCTCTCTCAAACAAATCTACCTTATGTTTTTTTGATAAATAAAAGGCAGCACTTAGCCCAGAAATCCCAGATCCAATAATAGCAATTTTCATTTTTTAAAATTAATTATTCATTGAGAATAGTTTTTTTTTCATCTTTTATTGAAGTGTAAAATTGAAGCAAAACTGCAAAAATAACTATCATGCCTCCAATTAAAACTATATATGATGAACTTTCGTTGATGAATAACCACGCCCAAAATGGGCCTAAAACTGCTTCTGTTAACATTATTATTCCAACCATTGCTGATGATGTTGTTCTTGCTCCAATTGTTATTAAAATAAAACCAAAACCCAATTGAAAAAATCCTGCTAAAAAACCTAAAAATATATCATATGGTGATATAGTTATTTTACCAGCAATATAAAAACCAATACACATTGCAAATACACCTGCGTATAATTGTATTGGTATCATATCTATATTTGGATACTTTCTAATTATCAATATAAGGATAGCGAATGATATCGGCATTATAAATGCTGCTAGATTACCAGACATTTGTCCTGGTTCTAAATCTGAACCAACCATTAACAAAATTCCAAATATAGCAAGTATAATTGAAACTAAAGTAATTTTTGAAATTTTTTCTTTCAGATAGAAAAAACCAAATATTGCTAAAAAAATAGTTTGGGTTTGAATAATAAAATTTGTATTTGCTACAGTAGTATTATACATGGCAAAAACGTATCCACAAAACCCTGTAGATAAAATTATACCACCAAAAATACCTGGAATTCCTGATTTATAAAAAGCATTAAAAAAATTTTTTTTGTAAGTAATTAGTAAAAAAATACATATAACGAGAATAAAAAAGAGAGATCTCCAAAACAATATCTGCCATAATGTAGCTCCCTCGAAAGATTTTACGATTAAGCCTCCAAAACTCAAACTGCAGGCGCCAAAAAAAATTAATAATGGACCTGGTAGTTTTTGAATTATTCTCATTTAATTTGATTTAATAAATTTTTAGTTTCCAAGGAATAAAACTTATATAGTTTTTCTGCTTCATAGAGATCAATTAATTTGAATTTAATTTTTGTATTCGGTATTAGTTGAACAAGTTTATCATAATCAGCACTTATAACTACTCCAATTTTTGGATATCCTCCTATAGTTCCATGATCAGATAGCATTATTATCGGATTACCATCTGGAGGTATTTGAATTGTACCTTTGACTATACCTTCAGATCTTATATTTTTTTCCTTAATATTTTCAATTTTTGGTCCCTCTATTCTCATGCCCATTCGATCAGTAAGTTTTGTGACTATAAATTCTTTTTTTAAAAAATTATCTCTTCCCTCTTTTGAAAAATAATCATAATTAGTCCCTTTTAATATTCTTATATACTCAATTTTAGAGTTTAAATATTTAACTTGTTTACTTTGTAGTGGTTGGTTTATTTTATTTATAAGTATTTTTTGTTTTAAAAATAATTTCTTACCATTAAAAGGTCCAACATTTGCTCTTGAGAAAGTTGAATAACTGTTTAAAATTTTATCTAAACTAAATCCACCTGATACTGCAAGATATCCATATATAGATTTATTTGTGGTGATGATATCTAATTTATCTTTATGGTTTAAAATATAACTTTTATAACATTCACCATTTATTATGGTGTTATCCTTTTTAATTATTTTAAATTTTACATCTCCTGTTATAGAAAAAGAGGTATTTTCGCCATTAAATTCAAATAATGGTCCTTGATATGCAAATTCTATTACCCCTTGTTTATCTTCATTATTTACTAAGGCATTAGATATTAAAAAGTTTCTGTTATCCATTGCTCCACTGAAAGGAAGTCCAATATGATAAAAATTTTCTCTTCCTTGATCTTGAAATGTAGAGTTAATTCCAGCTCTCAAAACCTCAAAAAAATTATTTTTCATTTAATTTTTTATATTCAGTTTTAGATATTTGAAAAAAAGACACCTTATCTCCAGGATTAATCAATATTGGTTTATCCTTATTGCCAGGCTCAAAAATCTTTTGTGGTGTATTGCCTATGATATTCCATCCTCCTGGACTCTCGAAGGTATAAATATTAGTAAATTGCTCTGTAATGCCTACAGAACCCTTTGGTACTTTTACCCTAGGTGTTTTTAAACGTTCTATCCCTAGGTCCTTATCTATATTGCCCATAAAGGGCATGCCTGCGATAAATCCTGTCATATAACAAAAATATTCCTGATTAAGAAATTTTTTTAAAATTTCCTTCGGACTCAAGTTTAATTTGTTAGTAAGCCTTTCTTTATCTAAGAAAAAATCGCCTTCACAGCAAATTGGTAACTTAATTTTTTTAAAACTTTTTTCATTTTCAGTAGAAATTTTTATATTTTGAATTTTTTCTTTAAGATCTAAAAAACTTGTTATTTCTAAATTAAACGAAATTATTAGTTTATTATAAGATGGAGTAATATTGGTAATTTCTTCTAAATTCAAATTTTTTAAACTATTAAAATAATTTATAACTTTTGTATTAGTTTCTATATTTATTTGATCACCAAAATCATAATAAATTGCAGCATCTCCAAGATTTAATATATTTTTGATCATCCCATGTTATACTTTATGTATGAATGGTATGGAAATTAATATTAATTGTGATTTAGGTGAAAAATCTGAACTACATTCAATTGAAAATGATCCCGAGTTACTTAAAATTGTAAATTCAGCTAGCATCGCCTGTGGGTATCATGCAGGAGATGAACAGACAATGGACTTTACTATCAAAACTTCTAAAAAAAATGGAGTAAGCATTGGTGCGCATCCATCATTTAAAGACACCAAAAATTTTGGAAGAAAAAGAATTAAATTAAATGAAAGAGAGATAACAGAGCTTATTGTTAATCAATACAATATTCTTCAGTCAATCGCAGATAGATATAATGAAAATGTTTCTCATATTAAGCCACATGGAGCACTTAATAATATGGCCTGTGAAGATATGGATCTTGCAAATATAATCGCTAAAACTATAAAGAATATTAACAAGGACTTAATATATTTGGTTCCTACTGGATCAAAAATGGAAACTGCAGCAAAAAAGCTAAATATGAAAATTGCTTGTGAAATATTTGCTGATAGAAATTATGAGGATGATGGTAATTTAGTTTCAAGATCAAAAAAAAATGCATTAATTATCGATCCTCAAATTGCAAAGAAGCACGTATTAAGTATGGTTAAAAATCAGGTGATAAATTGTCTCTCAGGCAAAAAAATACCTTGTGAAATAGATTCAGTATGTATACATGGTGATAATTTAAATTCATTAGAAACTGCTAAAATAGTAAA
>CABXTN010000009.1 GCA_902515185.1 uncultured Pelagibacteraceae bacterium
AGTAGATGACTGGATAAATTCAAAAAAATATGATGCTCTAATACATTTAGCTGCAATTGTCCCTACCAAAAAAGTAAACAAGGATTATAAAAAAGCTAAGTTAGTTAACGTGAAAGGAACAAAAAATTTGGTTAAAGCAGTTCTAAAATCCAAAAATCCTCCAAAATGGTTTTTTTATGCATCAACATCACACATTTATTCTGTTAAATTTAATAACAAGAAAATTTCTGAAAATTCAAGAATTTATCCCTATACAAAGTATGGGAAAACAAAAAGAGATGCAGAAAAAATAATTGAAAAAAATTTTCAAAACGAAAAAGTAAAATTTTGCATTGGAAGAATATTTAGTTTCACTGATAAGAGTCAGAAACCTCCATACGTAATACCAAATCTCATAAAAAAAATCAAAAAAGCTAAAAAAAATAAAGAATTAAATCTTACGAATCTTAATCATTACAGGGATTTTTTATCTACAAATGATATTTCGTATGCAATTGGGAAATTGTACAAAAAAAATAAAAGTGGAATATACAATATTGGTAGTGGTAACAAAATATGTTTAAAAACCATTGCTTTGTTGATTGCAAAAAAATATAAAAAAAGAATTAATTTTTCTGATAATATTAAACCAACTTTTTTAATAAGTAATATCAATAAAATTAAAAAAATTGGCTGGCGCCCAAAAAAATTTAACAGAAACTTAAAATATTTTTATTAATATGAGTAAGATTGTTGTTGTTATACCCACCTATAGAGAAAAAGAAAATATCTTCAAATTAACAAAAAAAATATTAAACTTTTATCCAAAATCAATTATTTATGTAATTGATGATACTCCTGATTATAATTTAAAAAATGATTTTAAGGATAAGCGAATAAAATATATTCAAAGAAAGAATATGAAAGGTCGAGGTTCAGCTGTACTATTTGGATTTAAAAAAACTTTAATAAACAAATCTCATCAAATTTTTATTGAAATGGATGCAGATTTTTCACATAATCCAAAAGAACTAAAAAAAAATTTAAAATATTTTCAAAAAAATAAATTAGATTTACTAATTTCAAGTAGATATCTGAATAAAAGTAAAATAAAAAATTGGAGTACATTTAGATCTATATTTTCTAAACTTTCAAACTTTTTAGCTGGATTTATGCTTAATGTTGGTGTTTCTGATTACACAAATGGTTTTAGAATCTATTCAAGAAGATCAGTTAGATTGATTACTTCAAAATGTGGAAATATTGGTGACGGATTTATTGTGCTGTCTGAAATACTTCTAACAATTAATCTTCAAAATTATAAAATAGACGAGCTACCAACTATTTTTATTAATAGGAAAAGAGGTGAGAGCTCAGTTAATTTTAAGCTTATAATTCAATCACTTTTAGGTTTACTAAAATTATATTTTATAAAAATTATAAAAAGATAAGGTTCATTTTTTTGAGAATAGACTAACTAAATAATGAATTCTTTTTGCTATTAAAAAGTCTGAGCCATTATTTTCAGAGTTAGTAATGTTATTTTTGAAGATTAATAAGTTTTGCAATGTTGGTTTCAATCTAAAATCGTAATCAATTTTCCTGGGTTTAAAAATTATTTTTTTATTTTTAGTTATATAGAATTGATCAAATAGATTATTAATATCAGTTTTTAGCTTATAAATCCCAACATTTGTATAAAAAATTATTTCATGAAGAGGTTTTGTTTCGCTTTTCTTATTTATAATTTTAAAATTTATATTAATATTAATATATTCACTTTTAAATAAAGAAATTGTTTTTAAAAAAAAACTATTTTTATTGTTTTTGAAAAAAGTTTTTTTTAAGTTTATTTTTCCAAAATAATTCTCAACATAATAAAATATATGGCATATATAATTATAAAAATTTCCCCCACCTCTAGTATGCGTATCTTTCCATTTTGATCTTTTTTTATTGGGTTTCTTTATTTTCCAATTAATTTTGATTTTTTTAATTTTAATCTTATTAATAATTTTTTTTTTAAAGATTTTGAAAGCGTCGATATTTGTAAATTCATAATTTACAAAATGTGAAATTTTCTTATTTTTTAATAAATCACAAATATGTGTAATATCCTTATAATTCGCAGTTACGGGCTTATCGCAAAAAATATGTTTATTCTTTTTGATTGCAAGTTCAATAATTTCTTTATGAGTTTCGGGTGGTGAAGATATAATTATTGCTTTTATTTTTTTATCACTTACTAGGTCCCTCCAATTTCTATAAATTTTCAGATTTTTTGGTATATCATTTTTAAGTGATTTTTTTTTAAATGAAATTCCAATAACTTTAAAAAAATTATTTTTTTTTAATCCCCTATAAATAACTTTTAATCCAAAATTTCTTCCTATTATTCCAACGTTAATTTTATTCATAAATTATTTTCTGTGAAAGATTGATGTTGCAATTATGTATATTAACCACTTTAAATATGGTGGTAAAAAAGATAATAACTTAAATCTACTTTGCCCCACTTTTCTTTCAATCCAAGTTGATGGTATCTCAATCATTTTATAATTCATTCGATGAGCTTTTGCAGTAATTTCTAAGCTTAGGGTAAAACCTTTTTTAGACTCAAATTTACTAATTTTTTTTAGAACCTCTCTTGAAAACAGTCTAAAAGAATTAGTAGAGTCTTTAATTGGGAATGTAGTGAAGTGTTGAAAAAAAAAGGATGCTAACCTTGTTAGGATTTCTTTAAATAATGGATTTCCCTCCATTTTTCCACCCTCAATAAATCTACTTGGACAAACAATTTCGTACCCCTCTTCAAATTTTTTATAACAAGTATCTATAAGTTTAAAGTTTTCATGGTCATCAGCCATATAAATTAAAACTGCATCACCATTAGAATTTTTAAAACCAGATATTAATGCTTGATTAAACCCATTTGAATAATTTTTTGAAAAATTAATTTTTGAGTTATCTGGAAAATTTTTATTGACTATTTCTAATGTTGGATCTTCATCATAATCATAGCATATATAAATTTGATAATTGCATTTTACGTTATCTAAAATTTGCTTGATGGTTTTAATAATTATTTCGTCTTCATTATATACTGGGATCAACACATCTATCTTTTTTAGCATTTTATAAATTGCAATTTATAATATTTTCAAGTTTGGCAATGGTACAATAAATTTACCTTTATAACCATTTTTAATAAGAATTTTGATTAATCGATTTTTTAAATGCCAGGCAAGAATTAATATATAATCTGGCTGCTGGCTGATTAAAATTTTCTCATCTTTAATTGGGATATTAGTACCAGGTACAAGCTTATTAATTTTAAATGAACCCGACACTTCACCTACAATTTTAATATCTGATTTTGTGAAATTACATGAGTTTAGCAAAACACAACCTCTTGGAGATGCGCTAATTGCTGAAACTGTTTTATTTTGAAGAGACAAATTACTTATAAATTTCTTTAATTTTAAAATATGGTTTTTTCTGAAATAATTTAATCTTTTTATTTTTAAAAATACATTTTTATCATTTTCCTTTTTTAATATTCTTTTTAATCGAATTGACTCACTTTTTATATTTTTATCTACATACACTCTTACAATTTCTTTTTGTTTCTTTAAAAATTCCACATCGAATATGGAAAGATTAAAAACTTTTAAAATATTTTTTATTGAATTAAGAGAATAATAATATTTATGGTCCTGGTGAAAAGAGTCAAAACCATTTTCGTTCAAAACATTGTATAAATACTGAACCTCTACTATTAATATTCCTTTTTCATCCAATATATTGTTCACTCCTTTAATAATGTTATTTAAATTATTCGTATGTGCAAAAAAATTAGTTGAAACTACAAAATTAAATTTTTTTCTATTGTTTAGTTTTTTTGCTAATTTTAAATTAAATTCTTTTTTAATTGTATTTATCCCCTTATTTCGAGATATTTTTGAGACATTTGTAGGCTCTACATTTGTAGTTTTATATCCTTTTTTTTTTGCAATAGACATTAAAGATCCATCATTACCCCCTATATCAATAATACTTGGATCTTTAATTTTAAATTTTTTTGTAATCTTGGATATAAGATCTTTGTAATCCTCAAGTTTTTCACTTGAGTCACCGCTTAAGTAAGAATAATTTCTTGGATAAACCACAGCATCTTTTGCTGAATATTTTAATTGAATTAAAAGACACTTAGAACATTGTGAAACTACTGTTGGATATTTTTTGGTTTTTTTTTTTTTAAAATCATTTATTACAGGCACCTTACCAAAATCAATATTTTTTTTTAATTTACCGCCGCATATACAATTTATTTTTTTTAGAATTTTTGTTTTACTCATTATATTTTATATATAAACTTATAGCTCAATAAGATCTAACTTTTTTTTGACTCAATTAAATTCATTGCGCACAATAATAGCATTGAATGTATAGGTAAAAAATATCTGTCCGATGCGGTCATAGCTTGCCAATATTGTATTTGAATATTAAAAGGCGAACCTTCAGACATAATCATTATAGTGATCATAATTAACGTGTAACTAATTATTGACATATAGCAAAGCAACATATTTTTCTCTAAAAGTGCATTTTCAATAATTAATTTACTGCCATCATTATATTTTATATATTTAGAAAAAATAAAAACAAAAATTATTAACGAAATTATCATTTGTTTGTTAATCATAATTTTACCTATTAGATATAAAATAAATTTAAAATTAATTATATTTTCAAAAAATCTTTGACCACCACTCATCATTTTCTGTGCAGATGATATCTCAATACCACCCCCGGCTGCCCCAGTATTTTTGGCATACAAAAGCCAAATTAAAATTGGCATATAACTAAAAATAAAAATTAATAATAATTTTTTACTTAAAATTTTATTTTCTTTAAAATAAATAATTAAAAAAGAGAAGAATATACAAAATATTAATGCAAGACCTTCCATTTTAAATAGAGTTAAAAAACAAAAATGAAATAAAATTAATATTAAATCTGTATAAAAATTTTTATATTTTGGATTTTTACTTGTGATTTCAGATAAAAGCTTAATTAAAGATATTGAATATAGACTTAATAGAACGTCAACTTCACCATTAATTATTCTTTTTTCATAAACAAATAAAATTAAAACTATAAAAATAAACAAGCTGGATTTTTTATTCAAATTTTGTGTTAAAAGTATAATTGGTGGAATAGTAAGAATAAGATGTGAAAATTTAGGCAAAACTTCATTCCAAGTGCCTATTAATTTTGCCATTGTTGCAGATAGAACAGGCAGAAATATAGGATAATCTGGATGGCTGTAATATGGGCTATATGAAAAAAAATTGTTAAGGCTATCCTCAAAAAAAATAATTTTTGCATTGAACAACCATATAGATCTACCGTCCCAATCCGATACAGGACTTGAAAGACTAATTAAACATAGAGCTAAAAGTATTAAAATTAATAGTTTATTTTTATTATAATTTTTAAGTAAAATTAACACAAAATTAATAATTATAAAAAAACCAAAAAAAACAAAAAAAGTTTTTTCTTTAATTAAAAAAAAGGTTAAATAATTTATAAATACAAGTGAAAAAAAAATATTAACTAAAAATTTATTTGAAAATTTATTTGCAATTAAAAACATAAATATTTTCTTCCTGGTCTATTTTTTTACATTTTGAATATAAAGACTTATTAGATGTAAAGATAATTTTACTTTTTTCATTTAATTTAGATGGATAAGAAGCCTCTACAACTCTCTGAAACATTTTTGTATGTATTTTTGCTTGATTATATTTAGATTTGTATAATTCATTCGATAAATTGAATTCTGAAATTCTATTTTTATTTATAAGTGAAATTATTGTATAAATTTTTTTATTTTTAATACCTTGTTCAAGGCCAGTTGATTCTTTGGTAAAATTAAAGAGGTTATTTATAGAAAAGGTGCTTCTATGAGCAATCAAAATTAACTCAAGTATAATTATTACAACAAACAAATAATACAAAAGTTTATATGGAACATTTTTATTTTTCATTAATTTAAATATTTAATTTATTTTATTTTGAAATGTTTTTTTTATATCTTTAATTAAATATCCTAATAACCCCATAAAAAATAGTAAAACACCCAATAGTAATAATGCAACCCCAAGAATGAGTGATTGAATATATCCATCCCCATTTCCTGTGGTATAAAAATATATAAATCTAAAAATAGCTAAGTTACCAACTATAAATGGCAATGCTGCTAAAGTTGAAAAAAAATGAAGAGGTTTGTAAAGTAAAAATGCTTTACAGATAATTAGCATTTGTTTAACTACAAATTCTGTAACAGACTTAAATAACCTT
The DNA here is from genome assembly GCA_902515185.1 of uncultured Pelagibacteraceae bacterium. GTDB lineage: Bacteria > Pseudomonadota > Alphaproteobacteria > Pelagibacterales > Pelagibacteraceae > Pelagibacter. The sequence continues at coordinate 6,346 of CABXTN010000009.1, forward strand.
GAATTTCTTGTTGGGGGATTTGTTTCTATAGAAACTTCATTAATCAATAAATTTTTTTCTTTAGCTTGGATTAATGTTTCTAAGGTGTATGTATAATAAGAATTGATCTGTAAATTATTAATTGCATTTTTACTATAAGCTCGAAATCCACTCGATGCATCAGAAATTTTTTGTCCCGAAATTATTCTTACCACTCTGGATCCTAATTTTTGTAAAAATATTTTTGACTTAGAGAAATGGCCAATTCTATCAAAGTCCCTAACACCAACTACAATATCAGAATTAGAATGATTTAAATTATCTATAAGCTTTGGAATAAATTCTGACTTATATTGATTATCCGCATCAGTATGAATTAGAATGTCAGCTTGTTCATTTTTTGCATAAATTCTACCTTGATCAAATGCATATCCAAGACCCATATTTCTTTTAAAAGAAATAATTTTATCTACATTATTTTCTTCAGCAACTTTTATTGTATTATCTGTAGATCCATCATTTATTATAACAATTTTATAATTGTATTTATTAGGGTCTACTGACTTTCTGATTTCTGAAATAACCTTCTTTAGTTGATGCTCTTCATTGAAACAAGGTATTTGAATTATTATTTTCATAAATTTTTCTCCAAATGATTATTCTCTAACCATTGACTTAAACAAATCAAATTGAAAATTTTAAAACTTTCATCAAATTCCTTATTTTGATGGCTCTTCCAAATTTTATTGATTTTGTCTTTATTGAAGATTTTAAGCATATTTTTTGTATAGAGTAATTTTAATGCCATTTGTTTAACTTTTTCATTTTCAATCAACCATATTCCTATTGGCGAATTAAAACCACTTTTTTTTTTCTTAAAAAAACTCTCAGGCAATTTTTCTTTTACAGTTTCTTTTAATATTTTTTTTTTATTAAATAAATTCAATTTAAAATTTACTGGAAATGAAGAAGCATATTCAACAATTTTACTATCTAAAAATGGCACCCTTGCTTCTTGTGAGTTGTACATTGTTGACCTATCTATCTTATATAAAACATTATTGGGTAACCAAGTTTTAATATCAATGAACATAAATCTATCTAGATATTTTAAGTTTGAAACAAGGTCATTTTCTTTTTTGAAATAATCAAAAAAATCATAGTTCATATTATTAACTAAATTTTTATTTATAAGATCTTTTTTTTCTTCAAGAGTAAAAATTTCACGCCATAATACATGTGCAAATAAATCGTTATGTTGTAAAGAATTTAAAAATTTATTTAAGCGATATTTCAATCCAATTTTTTCATTTGATGAATTTTTTAAAAATTTTAATAGAAATTTAAAATAGACGAAATATTTAAAAATTTTCTTAGGTAAATATCTTTTTAAAAAATCTGCTTGATAGGTTGTATATCCTCCAAATATTTCATCTGCACCATCCCCAGATAAAACCATTTTAGAACTTTTAGATGAATATTTAGATAAATAATAAGTTGCTATAAAAGATGTATCTGACATAGGTTGATCCATAGCCTCAATAATCTTAGGGAAATCCTCAACTAAATTATCTGACACAGGAACAGAATATTTTTTTAAATCTATGTCCAAATGTTTCGCTACAAACTTAGCATCTTCATATTCATCAAAACTTTTTTCTTTAAATGATAAATTGTGTGCTGTCATTTTGTGATTATCTATATTCTTTAATTGTAATGAAATTATACTTGAGTCAATACCACCTGATAAAAAAGTTCCATTGGTTACATCAGAAACCATTCTATTTTTGGTAGCATTTTTAATTAATTGATCTAAATTTTTGGTAGAAATATTATAATTATCTTTTGATTTATTTTTGAAATAATTCTCTAAAAACCAATACTTTTGTGTTTTAAAAGTTTGATAATTTTTCTGATTAATTAATAAATAGTTAGCTGGCTCTAAAGAATAAACATTTTTAAAAAAAGTTTTATCAGCAATTAAATAATTTAAAGATAGATAGGTATTTAAACTTGAATAATCAATTTTTAAATCTTTTTTTATATCATCTACTTTGAGAAATGATTTTATTTCAGATGAAAAAATCAAACCATATTTTTTTGAGTATGTGTAAAAAAGTGGTTTTTCTCCAAATTTATCTCGTGCTATAAACAAATGCTTTTCTTTGTTATCCCAAATTGCAAATGCAAACATTCCTTCAAATTTTTTTAAACAATCTACACCCCAATGATTATATGATTTCAAAACTACCTCAGTATCACCATTTGTGTTAAATTTATAACCAATGTTTTTAAGTTCGTTTTTAATTTGTTTAAAATTATAAATTTCACCATTGAAAATTAAAATATTTTCACTTTTTTCATCCAACATTGGTTGTTTGGAATTTTCTAAATCCAATATAGATAATCTTTTATGACCAAAGCTTACAAAGCTATTGCCAAAATAACCCTCATCGTCAGGACCTCTGTGATGGAGAGTTTCATTCATAATTTTGACTACGTCATTGTCTGGTTGGTTTGTAAAATTACAAATACCTACTATTCCACACATAAATTAAATCCTATAAGTGAAAAAATTTGCATTAACGAATTGAAGTTTTAACTGTACCTAGTTTATCTATTTTGCCAGTATATATACCCCGATTAAGAATGGGAACCACTCCAACTGTTGAGCCAGTAAATACAAAAAAATTTTTTTTTATATTAATTTTATCCTTCCTTATTTTATTTAAAACAAATTTTAAAGAATTTAAAGGATTTACAAACACTGTGTTTGTATTACCATAAAAGATCTGATTGTTTTTTTTATTTTTTATATAAGTTTTTAAATTACCAATATTAATTTTTTTAAACTTTATTTTTTTGCCAATAATAAATTTAATATTGGCTCCAAAATCACTACATAAATCACCAAATGACTTTATACCTTTTTTCTTTTGTCTATAGCCCACAACCTCTATACATGGAGCCATATGTGTTATAAATCTCGAAACGTTATTTCCAGTAATTTTTTTTTTAAAATTAAAAAAATTTTTTTTAATTAAATAACAAACCTCAAGCTCAATTCCTAAAGTTGATTTGTTTATTTTTACAGATTTTCCATTTTTTAAAAAATTTCTTTTATAAACAGAAGCATAAAACGGCTCTTTTTCCTTAAGCTTCTTCATTACAATTAAACTTGTACCACCTGCTTTAAAACCAATTATAGGTTCTTTAATTTTACTTTCACATAATTTTCTAAGTTTATCAGCCTCGATTAGTTTTTTTGTATATCTTATGGGTATAGGGGAAATAATTTTATTTTTTAAAAAAGCCCTAACTAAATTGTTGCTTATTTTTTCTATGATTTTTTTATTCATCAATTAATTTTTAAAACACTTGCAGGATCTAATCTAACATCAAACCAATTAAGCCTTATATCTAAATGTGGACCAGTCGATCTTCCACTAGAGCCAATGGTACCAATTATATCACCTTGTTTGACTATGTCATCTTTTTCAACAAATATTTCATCCATGTGCATATACAATGTGGATATTCCGTGTCCATGGTCAAATATTAATGTAGCTCCTGTAAAATATAAATCCTTCTCCGCTAGGGTTACCGTTCCACTAGCCATAGCTTTTATAGGAGTCCCAAGATCTCCAGCAAAATCAATTCCATAGTGTGGCCAACGTGGTTTACCATTTAAAATCCTTTGACTTCCATAAACACCAGTTATTATTGCATTATCTAGTGGTAAAATGAATTTTTCTTTAAAAAAGGCTAAACTACTATTAATAGATCTTGCTTTACCTATTAATTTATTTTCATTTTTAATTCTTTCGTAAACTTCTTCAGGAGGAGTAACTTTTTTTTTGGGCAATCCATCTATTCTTTGAATTTTATATTCTCTTTTTAAAACCTTTTTTATTATTTTTTGATTTTGACCATTAAAATATTTAATTATTGTTACATCATTTTTTCTATCTCTGCCCAAACCAAATGCAAAGTAGCCTTCATTTGAAACATTTACTTCTTTATTATCTATAACAATATTTGAGCCAGGTTCTGTTTTACCCAAAATAAAATGACCTTGAATAAACTTTCCTTTAAATTCAATGGCTGAAGCTTTTGTAAAAAAAAATAAAATAACTATTAGGATCTTAATTATCTTGCTGTCCATCCACCATCAACCAATAAAGATGTACCATTAATCATTGAAGCAGCGTCCGAGGCCAAAAATACTGCAGCACTTGCAACATCAGAAAGTTCTGCGAATCTTCCTAGCGGTATATTACCTAGTACTTCCTTTTTAAACTTTTTACTTTTTAGAAACACTTTTGTCATTGGTGTAATTACAAAAGTAGGACAAACTGTATTTACCCTTATATTGTATTTTGCTAAATCTATAGACATACCTTTAGTAAGGCCTTCTAATCCAAATTTTGTCATATTATATACACTTCTTATTGGACCCCCAACATGTCCCATTTGTGAAGACATATTTATAATTGAGCCTCCAACTTTTTTTCTACTTTTAAGTTTAATCATTTTTAAAGTACATAGTTGAGCAAGATTAAATGCAGCTATTGTATTTACTTTTACTAGATACTCCATATTTTTTGTTTTAACTTTGGTAAAATGTTCTGGAATGTTGTTTCCTGCGTTATTAACTAATATATCTATTCTTGGTTGTTTATTAATGATATTTTTAAGATCCTTATAATTTGTTATATCACATACAAAAGATTTACATTTAACTTTAAATTTTTTGATTTTTTTTGAAACTTCATTAAGATCTTTTTGAGTTCTACTTATAATAATTAAATTGCACCCAGCTTCAGCAAAAGCTATGGCACATGCTCTTCCCAGTCCTTTGCCAGCTCCAGATACAAGGGCAATTTTATTTTTTAAATTATATTTTTTTAAGTACATTCTATATCAATATCTTTAAATCAGTATAAATCAAATCAATAGCAACAGCTAGTATTGCAAAAAGACCTAACCAGCTAATCCATTTATATTTTTTAATTAAATTAGAAATTAGTGTTGCCGCCGTTGCCATTAAGATTATTGACAAAACAAGTCCAAATACTAATAAAAAATAATGGTCTTTGGCTGCGCCTGCTACACCAAGAACATTATCAAGACTCATTGTAAAATCCGCAATTAATATAGTCCAAATCGCCTTTAAAAAAGATGATTTATCTACATCAATTTTTTCATTTTCATTTATTTTATTTTTGATTACATCAGTATAAAGTTTATAAATAATATAAAGTAAGGCGAGACCTCCAATAAGCCTTAATCCTTTTATTTGTAATAAGTAAGCTGTTGCAAGAGTTAACAATATTCTAAGTACTACAGCTAAACTTATTCCCCAAAAAATAATTTTTTTTCTTTTATCTGATGGAAACTGGGAAGCAACCATACCGATAATAATTGCGTTATCTCCAGCTAAAACTAAATCAATAAAAATTATTTGAATAAAGATTGTTATTTCTTCTGGTGACATCAGTTCTTCAATATCATATCAGAACCCTTTTCAGCAATCATAATAGCGGGTGCATTTGTATTACCAGAAGTAATATTTGGCATAATTGATGCATCAATAACTCTTAAATTTTTAATACCATGAACTTTAAGCTGATCAGAAACTACGGATTCACTATCATTTCCCATTTTACAAGTTCCGACAGGGTGAAAAATAGTTTGAGTAAAATTACTTCCTATTTTCACAAGCTCCTCGTCATTTTGAACATGAATACCAGGTCTGAACTCTTCGGGTTCAAATTTTTTAAATTCCTTTGTTTCTAAAACAATTTTCCTTATTAATTTAAGCCCATCTGCTGCAACTTTTCTATCTTCATCAGTTGAAAGGTAGTTCATTTTAATTTTTGGTTTATCTCTACTATCTGAACTAATAATATTTATTTCACCACGGCTTGTAGGCCGTATGTTTGCGACAGTAGGCGTGAACGCCTCAAAGTCGTGTAATTTGGAGCCACCCAACTTATCTGTACTTATAGGTTGCACATGGAATTGAAGATTAGGAGTAGTTTTTGTTGGATCGCTTTTTGCAAATCCACATAATTGGCTTGCGCCCATAGTCATTGGTCCTTTACGTAAAAAAACATACTCTAAACCAATTAAAAATTTTCCAAATACACTATTAATTTTTTTATTTAACGTTTTAACATTTTTAACTTTGTATACAGGTCTAAACATTAAATGGTCTTGTAGATTTTTCCCCACTCCTTTAAGCTCAAATATTGTTTTAATACCTAAATTATCTAGTTTTTTTTTATCGCCTATGCCAGAAGTTTGAAGTATTTGTGGACTTCCTATTGAACCAGCACTTAAAATAATTTCTCTATTAACCTTAACAGTAAAGCTATTATTTCCTTTCCAATAATTTACACTTACAGCTTTATTATTTTCGAAATTAATTTTTTGTACATGACTATTAGTTTCTATTTTTAATTTTTTATCTTTTTTAATTGGATTAAGGTATCCAACCGCAGTACTACATCTTAACCCATTTTTTTCAGTAACTTGAAAATAACCACATCCAAAATTATCTCCTTTGTTAAAATCATTTGTTTTTGGAATTCCAATTTCTTCTGCAGCATTCATAAAGCTATCTAAAATATCTAATTTAATCCTTTGGTCTGATACTGACAGGGGACCATTAATTCCATGAAACTTACTTTCACCTCTTTCTTGATTTTCTGATTTAATAAAATAGGGCAACACATCACTCCAGCTCCATCCTTTATTTCCTAATTGTCTCCAAAGATTATAATCTTCTTCTTGACCACGTATATATAGAAGACCATTAATTGACGAGCTTCCACCCAAAGTTTTACCCCTTGGATAGGGTATTGATCGATTCTCCATAGTTTTATCGGGCTCAGTGTTATAACACCAATCAGTTTTAGGATTATGCATTGTTTTATAATATCCAACAGGAATATGAATCCATGGATAACTATCATTTCCTCCTGCTTCTAAAAGAAGTATTTTATATTTATTTTTGCTAACCAATCTATTAGCAAGCACACATCCTGCGGACCCAGCTCCAATGATTATATAATCAAATTCTTCCATTTTAATTATGATTTAATATAAATACCTTATTTTTAAACATATTCTTATTTTTTTATTAAAAAATTTGAAATAGTAACTTATAATATAAACATGAGTAACAATCTAAAAAAAATAATAATTTTTTTGTTTATAGGGATATTTACAACATTAATTATAATTAAATACTCAATGTCTATGATTAAAAATGAAATTATAGATATTTTGAAATCTCCTAAATTTGACTCTTTTATTGTGGCTATTTTTGACCAGAAATTACAACAATTGGCTGATAAAGATTTATCTGAAGAAAAGAAAATTTTTTATAGAAATAACTTTAAAAAAATAATTCAAAAATTTGAAGCTGACTAATTTTATAAATAATCTTCTTAAAAAAGATAGTTCTTTATTTGCGTCAATCTTATTGTTCGCAATTTATTCAATTTGCGTATCAAATTTTCAAGCTATGCATGTTTACGATGGATACCATTGGGGATTAATGGGGTCTGCTGTTAGTGATTTCCTTAACAATAAATTAGCTTACAAAGAGTCCTTTGTACACTATGGAATTTTGACAACAATATTACATTCTTTTTTTTATAAGTTTTCAAACAGTGTATTTTCAATTTTTTTATTCACATCAATTCTTTATGTCGCCTCAATTTCAATATTAACACTATTGGTCAAAAAATTCACAAATAATAATTATTGTTTTTTATTTTTATATTTAATGTTTTTTTTCCAGCCATTTACAATTTTTCCATGGCATACTTATATTATTTTCTTCTTTTTATCTTTGGGACTATATATTTATTTGAAAAAAAATTATTTATCGTACTTTTTTTTTGGACTAATTCTCCAATTGACTTATTTAGCAAGTGATAGTTTTAAATTCTGCTCTTACCTAATAATTATCACAACAATTTTTTTTATTTATTTTGAAAATAAAAAAAAGCTATTATTTGCAAAGTATACAATATTTTTAATTTTTGGTTATTTTTTACCACTAGTCATATTTTTAATTAGTTTGCTATATAATGAAAGCTTTGATGCCTGGTCCAAGCAAAATATTGCTAATATAATATTAACAAATTCTGGAAAAACACTATTAATATTTATTTATGAATTTTTAATAAATTTATTTCAAAATTTTTATAATAAACCAAATTATATAATCTATTTACTTTTAAATTTATCTTGCGTTCTATACATTTTTTTATTTACATTTAAAAAATATCAAAACAAGGATATCTTATTTATTTCTATAATAACAATTTTTTTAAATTATTTACTTATATCAAAATTTTTATCTTATCGAATTTTTAGCAGTGTAATTATAGGAATTATCACTTTATCTTTTGTACTCTATAAAAGTAAAAAAAATTATTTTAAACAATTTGTTATACTGTTTATAATAATATTATCTCCATTCTCAAATCCTTTTGAAAAAGGAGAAGCAAATAAAAATTATTTATACAAATCTGTTGCAGAAAACAGTTATAGTAATTCATCTTCAAAACACTTTAAACATATGAGGTTTGATAATGAAGTTTGGAAACATTTTGAAGAAACTTATTTAATTATCAATTTAATCAAAGATAATTGTAAGAATATTTACAAATTTTATAATCTAACAAGTGATCATTATTATTATATGATACTAAATGATTATTTTAAGGCAGGTCATATTGTACCTGGATATGGAGAATTTAGATTACAAAAAAGTTATAATGCATTTTTTAAAGTAATAGATGGTAGGTTTTACACGAATCTAAGTAACGATATAAAAGCAGAAAATACTATTTTTTTAAGAGGAAATTTTGACGAGAATAAACTCTCAATCATGAATAAAAAAATAAACATAAAAAATTACTCTTTTAAAAATCTGCCATACACATATGTAAATCACTCAAAACGAGTATATATACCCAATAAATGTGCCGAAAAAATATTTTAAATCGTAATTTGATACTTGAATGTATTACATTTTTTTGAGAGGATAAATTTTTTAAATTAACTATAAGGGGAAAATAATGAAAAAAATCGTTTCATTAATGTTTGCAGCATTTTTAGTACTTGGTTTTATATCAAATGCTAACGCTAAAACATTAAAATGTCAGACTGTCCTTAACACTAAAGCTGATGAAGTTAAGATGTTAAAAGACTTTACTGATACCGTAACAACACTTACTAGCGGATCTTTAAAATTTGAAATTTTACCAGCAGGAGCTGTTGTTGGTGTTAAAGAAACTTTAGATGCTGTTGATAAAGGACTTATCGACTGTGGTTTTGCTTGGACACACTATTGGTCAGGTGATCACCCAGCAGCTATGCTATTTGGTTCACCAGTAGCTGGCGGTGGAGTTGGTATTGATAACTTAGCATTTCTATCATGGTTTCAATATGGTGGTGGTAAAGAGTTATATGATCAACTTTGGAAAGAGATGGGAAGAGACATAAAAGGATTTATGTTACAACCAGTTGGACCTGAAGCTTTAGGTTGGTTTCCAAAACCAATTAAAGATATGGCTGACTTTAGAAAATATAAATTCAGAACTCCTCCAGGAATTCCTGGACAAACTTATAAAGACATTGGTATAGCATCTGTTGCTATGGGTGGTGGAGATATTCTACCAGCTTTAGAAGCGGGTACAATTGATGCTGCTGAATGGTGTTGTCCAAAACCAGACATGGTATTTGGTTTCCAAAAAGTATTGAAACATTACTACTTACAGGGTTTACACCAAGTAGTGGTAAATGCTGATTTTTACATTACTGGAAAAACATATAAAGCAATGAGTGATCATGAGAAGAAGTCTCTTGAAGTTGCAGCTAATGCATCATTAGCTAAATCTTTAAGTTATAGAATTTATGAAAACGGAAAAGCTTTACAACAATTAACTACTAAGCACGGTGTAATTCTAGAAGATACTCCATCTGACTATTTTGTTGAGTATATGGCTGCTGCAAAAGCAACTTTAAATAAAAATGCAGAGAAAAATGCATTTTTCAAAAAAGTATACGACTCTATGAAAGAGTTTGCTGATGTAGCTGTTCCTTTCTGGAGTGGTGCTCAAATGTCTAATGCTAAGCTAGGAATGGCTCACGCAGCAACATTAAAGTAATCAGTAATTAATCTTAATATTTTAGAGCGGACTTTTATAGTCCGCTCTAATTTTTTTAACTAAAATTTTATGACTGACGAACCATCAAAATTAGATATTTCAGATGAAATGATTGCCGAAAGGCTAGGTGGTTCAGGTAAGATGCCGGATGATATGCCGTCATGGATGGCAAAATCTATCGTTAATATAGATAAATTTAGCAAATGGGTTGGAAATATAGTTTGCTGGATTTTAATGCCATTAATTTTTGCGATGACTTATGAAGTTCTAGCAAGAAAATTATTTTTAGCTCCAACAATTTGGGCCTATGACATAAGCAGGTTTTTGTATGGGGCATTGTTTATGTTAGGAGCTGGATATGCGCTCTCAAAAGGAGTTCATATTAGAGCCGATTTTTTATATAGAAATTTTAAAACTAAAACTCAGGGAATAATAGATTTTTGGTTATATCTTTTATTTTATTTTCCTGGTCTTATCGTTTTTCTTTATATGACAATTGGATATGTGGGTGAGTCTATCCAAAGAGGTGAAAGAGGAATGGATACTACATGGATGCCATATATGTGGCCTATAAAAACTTGTTTATTAATTGGAATAATATTTTTACTCATTCAAGGAATTTCAGAATTATTTAAAAGCTATTGGGCTGCTAAAAAAGGTGAATGGCCAGGAGAGTCTAAATGATTGCTGAATTTATGGATCCAGCAATACTAGGTTTTATTCTTGTAGGTGTAATGCTTTTTGCAATATTTGTTGGATTTCCGATTTCATTTACTTTAATTTTTTTAGGTTTTGTTTTTGGATATTTGGGTTTTGGAAAATTAGTTTTCTATTTAATGACCCTTCAATTTTCCATGGTTATGACAGAGCAAACACTCGCAGCAGTCCCGTTGTTTGTTTTTATGGGTATAATGATGGAACAAGCTGGTTTAATGGAAAGATTATTTTCAGCATTCCAATTAATGTTAGCTAAAGTAAAAGGCTCATTATATTATGCAGTTTTATTTGTTTCAGTAATTTTTGCTGCCGCTACCGGAATTGTTGGAGCCTCAGTTACTATACTTGGCATTATGGCCGCTAAATCAATGAATAGATCTGGATATGATGTTAGACTTGCAGCAGGAACTATAACTGCAGGTGGTACATTGGGAATTCTAATTCCTCCAAGCATTATGTTGGTTGTTATGGGCCCAATTATGGAGATTCCAGTTATAGATTTATTTGCTGCAGCAATTATGCCAGGTATTTTATTAGCTTCATTATACGCAGCTTACACGACAATCAGATGCATGATTAATCCAAAACTAGGGCCCGTATTACCTGAAGATATGAGGGCAGCAAGCATGAAGGAAGTATGGATTGAATTTTTTTTAGGATTGGTTCCACCCGCTGCCCTAGTTTTTGCAGCACTTGGAAGTATATTATTTGGTTTTGCTACACCTACAGAAGCTGCTGGTTGTGGCGCGATGGGTGCTTTACTTTTATCTTTAGCTTATAAAAAATTAACTTTGCCAAAATTACAAGACGCTTTAGTTAAAACACTTGAGATTACTGCCCTTATAATGGTTTTAGTTGCAGCATCCAATTTCTTTGGAGCTGTATTTGCAAGATTAGGAACACCTACATTGCTAACAGAATTTTTATTAAGTTTAGAAATGAATAAATATCTTATTCTTGGAATGATTATGGTTATGATATTTCTTCTAGGTTGGCCTCTTGAGTGGGTACCAATTGTAATGATAATTATACCTATTATATTACCACTGGTTGAGGCCTTAGGTTTTAATCTTACTTGGTTTGCAATATTAGTAGCTGTTAACCTCCAAACCGCCTGGCTATCTCCACCCGTTGCTCTTTCAGCATATTTTTTAAAAGGGGTGGTGCCCGAATGGGATTTGAAGGACATTTATATTGGCATGATGCAATTTATGGTTCTACAAGTAATAGGACTTGTATTAATTATTGTATTTCCAAAAATTGCTTTATGGCTGCCATCTCTCTTGTATGGACAGTAGTTTTTTTTTGTTTAATATATGAATGTGAGTCTAGATAAACCAAAATTTCAGCTTTCAAATTGGGAAATAGTTTCAGTAAATCCAACTGATAAAAAATGGTCTTGGAAAGATTATTTTTGTTTTTGGGCTGTAACAACCCAAAGTTTAATAGCCTTTTCATTGATAGCCTCATTATATATTTTATATGATTTAAATATTTTTGTAGTTTTTAGCGGAAGCTTACTGGCAGCCATATTAGTTTATTTATTTTCGAATTTGATTGGTAAGCCCTCAACTATACACGGTATTCCTTTTGTAGTTTTTCTAAGAACATCTATTGGTATAAATGGAGCAAGATATTTTGGCATGATTAGAGGTTTCGTTGGAATATTTTTTTTTGGAGTTCAAACTTACTTTATATCTAAGTCTCTAGGATACTTAATTCGTATTTCATTATTTTCAGTTGATAGCAATTTATTACAGCTTGATTATTTCCTTTTTTTCTTTATGGGTTTAAATTTAATTGATTGGGTAAGTTTAGTATTTACTTTAATCTTCCAATTCATTCTTTTTTCAAAGGGACATAAATTTATAAAAATATTTATGAATTTTTCAGGTCTTTTTGTTTATTTTGGAATATTATTTTTTTTAATAATATTATTTTCTGAGTTTAATCAACAACTAGTCGAAAGGGCTTATGAAATTGTAAGATTAGAAAATATATTTATTAAAAAAAATATAGTACCGTTAATAACTATCACAGGTACAATTTTTGCTTATTACTCTATAGTAATTTTAAATTTCGGTGATTTTTCAAGATATGCAAAAAATGAAAAAGAATTACGTAAAGGAAATTTAAGTCTTCTTTTAAATTTAGTCATTTTTTCTATTTTAGCAATTTTAATTTCTTTGGGTTCAGATATTCTTATTAACAAAGATCTAATAGAAACAGAAAGGTTTTTAACAAATCCTACAGACATTATTGGTAAAATTAATAATACCTACTTAACAGTGACTTGTCTTATTTTTATATTTATTGCATCTCTTTCATCAAATTTAATAGCTAATTATATACCTTCTCAAAATGCGTTAATAAATTTTTTTCCTAAACAACTGAATCTTAAAAGCTCTGGTCTAATTATAATAATACTTGGCTTAATTATTGGATCTCTCTGGCTTTCTTTGATTAGCCAACTTGGTATATTGTCTTTTGTGGACACCTTTGGTGCCTTTTTTGGTCCTTTATTTGGATTAATAATTTGTGACTACTACTTAATAAAAAGAAAAAAAATTATAAATAAAGATATCTTTTCATCAAAGAAAGATAGCTCTTATTTTTATTCTAATGGATGGCATATTAAAGCTATATATGCTGTATTTATTGGCTTTATTTTTTCAGCAGGAACAATTTGGAATTCCAATTTAAACTTTTTACAATCATTTTCTTGGATTTTAGGAGCGATTGTTACTTACATAACTTACTATCTATTAGTTCCTAAAAAATCATGAATAAATTTGACCTTAAAAACAAAACAGCAATTATAACTGGTGGTGCTCAGGGCTTTGGTTTGGATATAGCAAAAAAATTTTTGGATTATGGTGCCAAAGTAAGATTGTGGGATATTGACGAAAAAGAATTAAAAAAAGTAAAAAATAAAATTAATAACTTAAATTTAGAAATAGATGTTGTTGATGTTGCAAACTATAAAGTTGTAATTGATACTGTTGATACTATCTCTAAAAGTTCAAAAATAGATATCTTGATAAATAATGCTGGTATTACAGGCCCTACTGCTGAACTTTGGAATTATAATGTTGATGATTGGAAAAAAATTATTGATATTAACTTACATGGCACTTTTTATTGTTGTAAAGCAGTTGCACCTCTAATGATTAAGAATAATTATGGTCGAATTGTTAATATAGCTTCCGTTTCAGGTAAAGATGGTAATGCAAATGCGAGCGCATATAGCTCAGCAAAAGCAGGCGTCATAGGTTTAACTAAATCACTTGGCAAAGAATTAGCCCAATATAATATTGCAGTAAATGCGGTAACACCAGCAGGTGCTAAAACTAGAATTTTAGATCAAATGTCCAAAGAGCATGTGCAGAGAATGCTTTCAAAGGTTCCAAGAGGAAGATTCCTAGAAGTTCAAGAGCTCTCTTCATTGGTGAGTTGGCTTTCCTCAGAAGAGAACTCTTTTTCAACAGCTTCTGTTTTTGATATAAGCGGTGGCAGATCTACTTATTAGGTTTTTTTTCAGGATATATAGTCTTTTGAGAATTAATTAACCTCTCCTTAGCAATAACTGGAGCCAAGATTATTATTGACCAGTATAATAAAAGTGTAATTGCTGTGAATGTTTTCATGAATTATCTCCATTTTTTTCACAGTTTTCCCTATTAATTTTGTTATCAAAACCATTAAGACTAGCCTTGTCAATAAACCATATTAAAGATTTTTCATAAGTATTGTCAGCAGCAAGTTTTGTACATCTTTTTCCAAGTTTAACAGTATGAGTGCTACAATTTGTCAGAAAAATTAAAAGCATTGTAAGTGTAATTATTTTCATAAATTATATTTATAGAAACATTTTGATTTTTGATTGTCATAAAAATGTCTAAACTATGAAAATGAATTTTTTTTATTGTATCATTTTGATCTTAATGTATATGACTGAGATATGAAATTTTTAATAAAACTTACTTTAATCTCCTTTTTTTTAACTACATCAACAATAGCTGAGATAATTAAAATTTTTGAATTCACAAATGAGGAATTTAAAGAACTTAAGGTAAGAAAGGTAAAAGGGGAAACAAAATGGTCCTTTGGGAGCAACGAAAATGGTAATTTTATAAAGGCTGAAGCTGAAGGCACTGGTTCTGGCCTAGGGAAGGAAATCTTAATTGATCTAAATAAAACGCCATTTATTAACATAACCTGGAAAGTTGAAACAAATTTGAAAGGAATAGTTGAACAGTCAAAGAAGGGTCATGATTTCGCAGCCAGAGTATTTGTGGTAAAAAAAACTGGATCCACTGCCTTATCAAATAGAGCAGTGAATTATGTTTTTTCTAGCAATAACAAGGTAGATGAAAATTGGCGAAGTCCATATACGAAAAAATCTATAGACTACGTACTAGCCACTACTTTAATTAATAATAACGAATGGGTCTCCGTAAAAGCAAATGTTAAAGAAGATTTTAAAAAACTTCATGATTTAGACGTAAATAAACTAAATGGTATAGCTATAATGACTGATACAGACAATTCTAAGCAAAAAGCAGTTGCTTATTATCAAAATATTTATTTTTCATCTGAATAAACTAAAGTTTAGTATATTTTTTTAAAAAGACAGTTAATAAAGAAAGCAAAATTGCTACCAAAACATCCTCTAATGGACTGGCTTGAGGTATACCAAAATTCCAAATAATAACCCCAATAAGCCAAATAATATATATTTTCATATAATTAATATTCATTTGTATAAAATATTTTAGTATTTTGGTATCAATAATTATGATCAATGGAGAGTTTAAAATTAAAATTTATTATGAGGATACAGACTCGGGTGGAGTTGTCTATTACGCAAACTATCTAAAGTTTTTAGAGAGAGCAAGGACTGAGATGATTTCTTCAATAGGGCTTTCAAATAAAAAATTATTAGATGATTATGAAACGTTAATAATAGTAAAATCATGCAAAATTGAATATAAAAAACCAATAAAGCTTGAAGATGAAATTATAGTAAAATCAAAAGTAAAATCTGTAAGTAGATCTTCTTTTATAATGGAGCAAATAATAGAAAAAGATGGAATTTTAGCATCTGAAGCTGAGATAGTTTTAGTCACAGTCAATAAATTGGGAAAACCAGTAAAAATTCCAAATATTTTAGAAAAAAAACTTAATTAAATTAACTGTAAAACTTTTTTAAATAAGTTAGTCATTTTCTTTTCATTTATTCTTCCAGTATTTACATTTCTTGGGCTTGGATGATAACAACCAAGAAGTAAGATTTTTTCTGTTATCTTATAAATTTTACCATGTTCAAATTTAACATTTTGATTAAAGTTATGATTTGTCCTATAAAAATAAATACAAGTATCAAAGGCAATTTTACCTAAAGCTACAATAATTTTTAAATTTTTAAGATTATTTATTTCTTTATTAAAGAAATTAAAACAATTGTGTAATTCATCTCGTGTAGGTTTGTCTTCGGGTGGAACACATTTTAAAGCCGTTGTTATATAAGCATTTTTTAATTTAAGCCCATCATTAATATCAGTTGAAGTTGGTTGATTAGAAATATTTGCTTTATAAAGACACTTATACAAAAAATCTGATGATTTATCTCCAGTGAATACTCGGCCAGTTCTTGTTCCACCGTGTGCAGCTGGAGCCAATCCTACAAATAATATTTTACCACCTATATCACCAAAACCAGTTATTGGTTTTGCCCAGTATTCTTGATCTATGTATTGCTTCCTCTTATTTTTTGCTAATTTTTTTCTAAACTTTACTAATCTTGAACATTTATTACATTTAATTATTGATCGATTTAATTGCGTGAGCATTTACTCATTTTTGTCTTTTTCAACATAAAAAAGTGCAATTAAAAAAATTGCGGTCCAAGCAAGGCCTAATAAAGCTTTTTGAGGACTTGTTTCCGCACTCCAAAGATTAAGAAATAATGCCCCAATAGCAAGTCCAATAATATAAATAATGATAACTAAACTACTTTTGCTCATCTAATTTTTTTTTCTTAATTAAAGAAATACCATTTTTTATTTTAAATTCATAAGATTCTTTAAATTTTTTTAGGGTTGAAGCGTTCATTCTTTCTTGAATTACAATTAAATTGCTTGTTTTCCATTCATTGGTTGTATTTTTTTCTTTCCATAATATTTTTTCTTGGCTAGTTCTTGCACAACCCTCACAAAAACCAGTATCTTTATCCATTTTACAAACACTTATACAAGGCGAAATAATCATTTTATTTTATTTTTTCAATACTTTTAACCTATTATTCAGATTGGACAAATCATATCAATATTATATAAAGCAGCAGGAATTGTGGGCGAGTGGCGGAATTGGTATACGCGCTAGTCTTAGGAACTAGTGCCGCAAGGCTTAAGAGTTCGAGTCTCTTCTCGCCCACCATAAATTATGAAAGTAACAGTACAAAATAAAAAAGGATTAAATAAAGACTTAAAAGTTTTAGTTGATAAAAAAACTTTAGAGAAATATTTAAATGAAAAATATGACGAGGTTTCTAAAACTGTCCAATTAAAAGGTTTTAGACCAGGGAAAGTTCCAAAAGAAATACTAAAAAGGCAATTTGGAAAAGCTCTTTATGGGGAAGTTTTAGACAAAGTTTTAAAAGAAACAAGTACAAAAGCGCTTACAGATAATAAAATTAAACCAGCAGGACAACCCAAAATAGATTTAAAATCTTTTGGTGAAGATAAAGATTTAGAATATATAATTTCTGTAACAGAACTTCCAAAAATAAATTTAAAACAAATCGAAAGTATTAAAGCTGAAGAGTATGAGGTGACAATAGAGAATAAGGAGATTGATAAAAGAATTAGTGAAATAGCAAAAAATCAAAAAAATTTTGTCGAAGTTGACCCTGCAAAAGTTGCTAACGATGGCGATTTGGTTACATTTGACTATAAGGCGACAATTGATGGAGAAAACTTTAAAGGAAATGAAGGTAAAAATACTCAACTAGAATTAGGTAAAGATCTTTTCATTAAAGGTTTTGATAAACAGTTAATCAAAGTTAAGAAAGATGAGACAGTAGAAGTAGAAGTTAGTTTGCCAGAAAATTTTCCTGAAAAAGATCTTATTGGAAAGAAAGCTAAATTTGCATGTAAAATATTATCAGTAAAAAAATCTAAACCAATTGAGGTAAATGATGAATTTGCAAAAAATCTTGGAGCTAAAGACTTAAAAGATCTTAGATCTTTAATAGAAAAACAAATTAATGATGAATATAAAAACTCACTAGACATGATAACTAAAAAACAAATACTTGATCAGATAGAAAAATATAAGATAGATGAAATACCAGAAAATTTAATCGAGCAAGAGGTTCAAATCCTGTCTCAGGGATTAAAAGAGGAGGACATAAAAAAAAAGAAAAAGGAATTTGAGACTAAAGCAAAACAAAGAATTAAAGTAGGACTTATTTTAAATGAATATGGTGAACAAAATAAAATTAAAGTTGAAGAAAATGAGATGCAAGCAGAAATACAAAAACAATTAAGGATGATGCCTGGTCAAGAAAAATTTTTAATGGAATATTACCAAAAAAATCCTTCAGCTGTAACTAGTTTAAGAGGCAATATTTATGAAGAAAAAATAATTAGTTCTATTATGTCTAAATCAAAAACCACAAAGAAAAAAATTGGAAAAATGGAAGCAGAAAAATTAATAAAAGAACAAAATGAAAAAGATTTAGAAAAAGTTAAAGAAGCAAGCGCAGTTAAGAAAGATAGTAAAACAAAAAAAGCAGATATTTCAAAGGAATCCCCATCAGATAAAAAAAAAACAGTAAAAAAAGTTAGCAAAAAGTAAGCACAAGTTGTATAAAGGTGGCGAATCACGCTATGACATCTAAAATTTCAGAACATATGAATACCCTTATTCCAATGGTTGTTGAACAATCTAGCAGAGGGGAAAGAGCATACGATATTTTCTCAAGATTATTAAAAGAGAGAATTGTTTTTTTAACAGGTCCTATAAATGATCAAGTTGCTTCACTTGCAACAGCACAACTTCTATTCCTGGAATCTGAAAATCCAAAAAAAGAAATTTATTTTTACATTAACAGTCCCGGGGGATTAGTTACAGCAGGCCTAGGCATTTATGACACTATGCAATATATTAAACCTGATGTATCTACTTTATGCATTGGTCAAGCAGCATCGATGGGTTCATTTCTTTTAGCTGCTGGAACTAAAGGAAAAAGATTTTCACTTCCAAACTCTAGAATTATGGTTCACCAACCATCTGCGGGCTTTCAAGGACAAGTAACTGACATTGAGATTCACGCCAATGAGGTTTTGTCACTAAAAAAAAGATTAAATGAAATATATTCAAAGCATACAGGAAAATCAGTTGAGGAAATCAAGCAAGCATTAGAAAGAGATAATTTCATGACCCCTGAGAATGCAAAAGACTTTGGCCTAATAGATAAAGTTGTTGAAAAGAGAAGTTAAATAACTAGATATAGTTTATCCACAACCTATACTTGATTAGTAAGAGCATATTGTATTAAAGTATTAAAATTGATTCGAAAATAAATTTTATGAGCACTAATAAAAATATTCTGTATTGTTCTTTTTGTGGCAAAAGCCAACATGAAGTTCGAAAATTAATTGCTGGCCCAACAGTTTTTATATGTGATGAATGTGTTGAGTTATGTATGGATATTATTAAGGAAGAAAGCAAAGATACCCTTGTTAAACATCAAGACGGTTTACCCTCACCTAAAGAAATTTGTACAGTCCTAGATGACTACGTTATTGGACAAAATCATGCAAAAGAAGTTTTGTCTGTTGCAGTACACAACCATTATAAAAGATTAAATTATGAAAATAAAACATCAAAGACAGTAGAATTATCTAAATCAAATATTTTGTTAGTAGGACCAACCGGTTGCGGAAAAACATTGTTAGCCCAAACACTTGCTAGAATCCTGGATGTTCCTTTTACTATGGCTGATGCAACAACATTAACTGAAGCTGGATATGTTGGAGAAGATGTTGAGAATATAATTTTAAAATTATTACAAGCAGCTGACTACAATGTAGAGAAAGCGCAAAGAGGAATTGTTTATATTGATGAAGTCGATAAAATAAGTAGAAAATCTGAAAACCCATCTATAACAAGAGATGTTTCAGGTGAAGGTGTTCAACAAGCACTATTAAAAATCATGGAAGGAACTGTCGCAAGCGTCCCACCACAAGGGGGAAGAAAGCATCCACAGCAAGAATTTTTACAAGTAGATACCACAAATATTTTATTCATTTGTGGAGGAGCATTTGCAGGATTAGATAAAATAATATCTCAGCGTGATAAAGGTACATCAATAGGATTTGGTGCTGAGGTCAAAAGTTCAGATGATAAAAAAACTGGAGAATGGATGAAATCCTTAGAACCTGAAGATTTACTAAAGTATGGTTTGATTCCTGAATTTATCGGTAGATTGCCAATTATTGCTACTCTAGAGGATTTAGATGAAAAATCTTTAATAAAAATTTTGCAAGAACCAAAAAATTCTTTAATAAAACAATACCAAGAGCTTTTCAAACTTGAAGGCGCGAAACTTAATTTTAAAGAAAGTGCAGTAAAAGAAATTGCGCTTAAAGCAATTTCTAAAAAAACTGGAGCAAGAGGATTAAGATCAATTCTTGAGAATATTTTATTAAAAACAATGTTTGATTTACCCAGTTTAGAAAACGTAGAAGAAGTAATTGTTGATTCAGGTGCGGCTAAAGGTTCCTCTCAACCAATTATAGTTCATTCAAAAAACGCTCAGTCGAAAAGCAAAACCAACAAAACATCAGCGGCATAAATACCAGTATTATTAATA
Source organism: uncultured Pelagibacteraceae bacterium (assembly GCA_902515185.1). Lineage (GTDB taxonomy): Bacteria > Pseudomonadota > Alphaproteobacteria > Pelagibacterales > Pelagibacteraceae > Pelagibacter. The sequence goes on from CABXTN010000009.1 coordinate 27,115, forward strand.
CAAGTTAATAATTATCAATTTCCTATTGCAATATCCTCAATTATATCCATATTTAGTCTATGAATACTAAAGTAAATTTACCTCTACTACCACTAAGAGATATAGTAGTATTTCCGAGCATGGTTATTCCTTTATTTGTTGGAAGGGATAAATCTATAACAGCTTTAAATGAAGTAATGAAACAAGACAAAAAAATTGTTTTAGTTACACAAAAAAATTCTGAGGTTGACGACCCAAAAAAGACTGATGTATTTACTTATGGGTGTGTGAGTAACATTCTACAACTTCTCAAACTTCCAGATGGCACTGTTAAAGTTTTAGTTGAAGGTTTCAGAAGAGCTAAGATAGTTGATTTTAAAGACGATAATAAATTTATAACATGTAATTTTGAATATTTAGAAGATCAACAAGATAAAAATGAGGATTTAATGCCTTTGGCCACAACTGCATTAAGAAGATTAGAAAAATTAAACACTATTAATAAAAAAATATCCAGCGAGACTATAAGTACAATTAAGGAGCTTAAAGATCCATCATCGATTGCAGATAATATAGCTTCTCACTTAAGTACAACAATATCTGAAAAACAACAGATATTTGAAACAGCAGATGTAAAGAAAAGATTAAATTCAATTATAAAAATAATGGAAAATGAAACAAGTATAATTGGAGTTGAAAAAAGAATTAGAGGAAGAGTCAAAACACAAATGGAAAAAACCCAAAGAGAGTATTATTTAAATGAACAATTAAAGGCTATTCAAAAAGAATTAGGAGAAATTGAAGATGGCAAAGATGAAACTTCAAATTTGAATAAAGCCATTTTAAAGGCAAAAATGCCTAAAGAGGTTCAAAAAAAATGTTTAGCAGAGCTAAAAAAATTACGTAACATGAGTCCAATGTCTGCAGAGGCAACTGTAGTAAGAAATTATTTAGATTGGATGGTAGATATCCCGTGGTTTAAAAAAGACAAGGTTGATATAGATTTAAATAAAGCTCTTAAAATTTTAGACGAAGATCATTTTGGTCTTGAGAAGATAAAAGAAAGAATAATAGAATTTTTAGCTGTGCAAAAGAGAATGGATAAAATAAAAGGTCCTATTTTGTGTTTAGTAGGCCCACCAGGAGTAGGAAAAACTTCTCTTGGTAAATCAATAGCCAAAGCAACTAATAGACAATTTGTAAGAATGTCATTGGGTGGAGTGAGAGATGAGGCAGAAGTGAGAGGACACAGAAGAACTTATATAGGTTCTTTACCAGGAAAAATTATTCAAATGATGAAAAAGGCCGGTTCAAAAAATCCACTTATTTTATTAGATGAGATTGATAAAATCGGAAATGACTATAGAGGTGATCCTTCATCTGCTTTACTCGAAGCATTGGACCCAGAGCAAAATACAACTTTTAACGATCACTATCTAGAAGTAGATTATGATTTATCAGATGTAATGTTTGTTACTACCGCAAATACTTTGAATATCCTTCCTCCATTATTAGATAGGATGGAGGTAATAAGAATCCCAGGATATACAGAGGACGAAAAAATTAATATTGCTAATAAATTTTTATTACCTAAAGCAGTAAAAGAAAACGGAGTTAAAGAAGGAGAAATGGATTTAGAAGTTAATACTTTTAAAGAAATAATTAGGAATTACACAAGAGAGTCAGGAGTAAGAAATTTAGAAAGAGAAATTTCTAAAATTACAAGAAAAGTTGTTAAAAAAGTTGTTAATTTAGAAGAAAAAAAAGTTAGAGTAGAACCAAAAAATTTAAATGATTTTTTAGGTGTTAAAAAATTTAAATTTGGAGAATTAGAAAACGAGGACAAAGTTGGAATTGTAACTGGTCTTGCATGGACAGAATTCGGTGGTGAAATACTAAAAATAGAGACTGTTAACATGCCAGGTAAAGGTAGAATGCAAATTACAGGAAAACTTGGAGATGTAATGCAAGAGTCTGTAAAAGCAGCTAAATCATACGTAAGATCTAAAAGTTTGGAATTTGGAATAATACCACCAATTTTTGAAAAAAAAGATTTTCATATTCACGTTCCGGAAGGAGCAACACCAAAAGATGGTCCCTCAGCTGGAATAGGAATGGTTACATCTATTGTATCTTCTATAACAAAAATACCAGTAAGAAGAGATATAGCTATGACTGGCGAAGTTACTATAACTGGTCAAGTATTACCAATAGGTGGTTTAAAAGAAAAATTGCTAGCAGCACACCGGGCTGGAATAAAAGAAGTTTTGATACCAAAAGATAACGAAAAAGACTTAACCGACATACCAGAAAAAGTTAAAAAAGATATTAAGTTAACGCCAGTAGAGGTAGTCGATGATGTTTTAAAAATTGCACTTACCAAAGAGTTGAAAAGAGTTGAATGGGTTGAGGTTGAAAAAATTTCTGAGAGTAAAAAAGACGATAAATCTCAAGCTAGCATTCAATAATTAATAATTTACTTTGTTTAATCCTTGATGTATTAGTACCAAATATTTTGGGCGGTTAGCTCAGTTGGTAGAGCATCTCGTTTACACCGAGGGGGTCAAAGGTTCGAGTCCTTTACTGCCCACCAAAATGGGGGTGTAGCTCAGTTGGTTAGAGCGATCGCCTGTCACGCGATAGGTCGCGGGTTCGAGTCCCGTCACTCCCGCCATTAAATTGATAACGATTCTCATTTTACATATCGTTCAACAAATAAGCCATGAAAAACGTGACTAAATTTCACTATTATTATGCATAAAAATACCTATATAAATTGTACGATAGGGAACTAAAATATTTTTAAAATTTATACTTGAATAATAAAATAATGATTAAATTTTTAAAATTTTCCTATTCGTATATTTTTAACTGTAAAACTTTATGCTATTAGAATTTTTAAAAGATTATTTACCTATTATACTTTTTTTAGTTATCGCACTAATTTTGAGTACAGGTTTTATATTATTAAATTTCTTACTATCACCGAAAAAACCTGACCCAGAAAAATTGTCAGCTTATGAGTGTGGCTTTGAACCTTTTAATGATTCCAGAATGGAGTTTGATGTAAGATTTTATTTAGTTGCAATACTTTTTATTATATTTGATCTTGAAATTGCTTTCTTATTTCCTTGGGCTATCTCGTTGGGAAAAATTGGAATTTTTGGTTTTACTTCAATGATGATTTTTCTATTTATATTAACAATAGGTTTTATTTATGAATGGAAAAAAGGAGCTTTAGATTGGGAATAATATGAATACCATTGATCTTGAAAAAAAAATCCCAGATGAATTTAGAGAATTAGCAAAAGATTTTGCTGACAAAGGTTTCATAACTACCTCATTTGATAATTTGGTAAATTGGGCAAGAACAGGATCTTTGCATTGGATGACTTTTGGATTAGCTTGTTGTGCAGTTGAGATGATGCAAACATCGATGCCAAGATATGATTTAGAAAGATTTGGCGCTGCTCCAAGAGCGTCACCTAGACAATCTGATGTTATGATTGTAGCTGGTACTCTAACAAACAAAATGGCACCAGCTCTAAGAAAAGTTTATGATCAAATGCCTGAACCAAGATATGTAATATCTATGGGAAGTTGCGCGAATGGTGGTGGTTACTATCATTACTCATATTCTGTTGTAAGAGGATGTGATAGAGTTGTACCAGTCGATATATATGTTCCTGGCTGCCCACCTTCCGCTGAAGCCTTATTGTATGGAATAATGCAACTACAAAAGAAAATTCGTAATCACGGATCATTAGAAAGATAGTTATGGATAATTTAATTAACTTAGAAAAGAAGATCAATTCAGAATTAACCACTAAAATAAATTCATCTAAAATTAAACATAATCAAATTTACTTAACTATAGATAGTAACGATATAACCGATGTTATACTTTTTTTAAAAACTAATGATCATGCTAAGTTTAAGCAACTTATTGACATTACTGCAGTCGATTATCCAGAGAAAGATCATAGATTTAAAATGGTTTATCTACTATTAAGTCACGAATTTAATACAAGGGTATTAATAGAATTTTACATAAGTGAAAGTGAAAAAATACCATCTATAACTAAAATTTATCCATCAGCAAACTGGATGGAGAGAGAAGTCTTTGATATGTATGGTGTGAATTTTCAAAACCACCCAGACTTAAGAAGAATTTTGACTGATTATGGTTTTGAAGGTCATCCATTAAGAAAAGATTTTCCAATAACAGGTCACAACGAAGTGAGATATAGTGAAGAAGCAAAAAAAGTAGTTTATGAACCAGTTAAGCTAGAACAAAACTATAGAAATTTTGATTACGAGAGCCCATGGGAGGGTACGAAATACATAAAAAATCAAACAAAAAAATAGATGTCTAAACAAACAAAAACTCTAAATTTAAACTTTGGACCACAACATCCTGCAGCACATGGTGTTTTAAGATTAATTCTTGAATTAGATGGAGAGGTTGTTGAAAAAGCTGATCCACATATAGGGTTACTTCATAGGGGAACAGAAAAATTAATTGAAAACAAAACTTACACACAAGCAGTACCATATTTTGATAGATTAGATTATGTAGCACCAATGAATCAAGAACATGCTTTCGCATTAGCGATTGAAAAAATCTTAAAAATTGAAGTGCCAATTAGAGCTCAATTTATAAGAGTGATGTTTTGTGAAATCGGAAGAATATTAAGTCATATTCTTAACATAACTACGCAAGCCCTCGATGTTGGTGCGCTGACCCCTTCCTTATGGGGATTTGAGGAAAGAGAAACTCTAATGACTTTTTATGAACGTGTTTCTGGTTCAAGATTGCATGCTAATTATTTTAGAGCAGGAGGTGTTCATCAAGATATGCCCAGAGGTTTAGACGCTGATATTTTTGAATTTATTAAAAAATTTCCAAATATAATTAATGATTTAGAAAACCTGCTAACTGAAAATAGAATATTTAAACAAAGAAATGTCGATATTGGAGTTGTGTCGAAACAAGATGCTTTAGATTATTCATTTTCAGGTGTTATGTTGCGTGGATCAAATGTTCCATGGGATCTAAGAAAATCACAACCTTATGATTGCTATGATCAAATGGAATTTAAAATTCCGATAGGTAAAAATGGTGACTGCTATGATCGTTATTTATGTAGAGTCGAAGAAATGAGAGAAAGCGTAAAGATTATTGATCAATGTTTACAAAAAATGCCTAAAGGACCTATCAAGTCTATGGATGGTAAAATTTCTCCTCCACCAAAAAAAGAATTAAAAGAGTCTATGGAAGCTTTAATTCATCATTTTAAATTATTCACTGAAGGATATAGAGTTGATAAAGATGAAATTTATACAGCCGTTGAAGCCCCTAAGGGAGAATTTGGTGTTTATTTAATTTCAGATGGTTCAAGTCGGCCTTATAAATGCAAGATAAGGGCACCAGGATTTTCTCACTTGCAAGCTATGGATTATTTAATAAAGGGCCATATGTTGGCAGATGTACCTGCAGTCTTAGGATCTTTAGATATTGTATTTGGAGAGATTGATAGATGAGTGTAAAAAAAATTTCAAAAGATCAACCTGATACATTTGAATTTAATGCGCAAAATATTGAATTAGCAAATAAAATGATTTCCAACTATCCTAAAGGAAAACAACAAAGTGCTGTAATGGCTTTGCTTTATTTAGCGCAAAGACAAAATAATAATTGGATACCATTAACAGCAATGAAATATATCGCTAAGTTTTTAGAAATGCCTTATATAAAAGTTTATGAAGTAGCTTCATTTTATTCGATGTATAACCTGTCTCCTGTTGGTAAATTTTTTTATCAAGTTTGCACAACAACACCATGTATGCTTAGGGGCGCTTATAAATTAGTTGATGTTTGTAAAAACAAAATTTCAAAAAATGAAAATGAAATATCAAAAGATGGTAATTGTTCTTGGATGGAAGTCGAATGTTTAGGTGCTTGCATCAGTGCACCAATGGTACAGATTAATGATCATTATTATGAAGATTTAGATGAGAAAAAACTTGAAAAAATTATTGGTCAAACAACAGAAGGTAAAATCCCCGAACCCGGATCTTACACAGGTAGAACAAATTCAGAGCCTGAGAATAACAGAAAAACTTTATTAGGTATTAAAAATGCTTGAAGATAAAAATAGAATATTTCAAAATTTATACAATGATTTAGGTGCAGATGTAGTCTCATCTAAAAAAAGAGGAGATTGGGTTGATACTAAACAAATCATTTCAAAGGGTAGAGATTGGATTATTAATGAAATAAAATCTTCAGAATTAAGAGGTAGAGGTGGTGCAGGATTTCCTACAGGTTTAAAATGGTCATTTGCTCCAAAGGAAGTTGGATCAAGGCCTCATTATTTAGTTATAAATGCTGATGAGTCAGAGCCAGGCACATGTAAAGATAGAGATATATTAAGATTTGAGCCACATAAATTAATAGAGGGATGTTTAATAGCTGCTTATTCAGTAAACGCTCATGTTTGCTACATCTATATAAGAGGTGAATATTTTAATGAAGGACAGAAATTACAAAATGCAATTAATGACGCTTATTCTAAAAATTTAATTGGAAAAAATGCATCTGGCTCTGGATGGGATTTTGATATTTTTATTCATTATGGCGCTGGTGCATATATATGTGGTGAAGAAACAGCTCTATTAGAGAGTTTAGAGGGCAAAAAAGGACAACCAAGATTAAAACCTCCTTTTCCTGCTTTAATTGGTCTTTATGGATGCCCAACAATAATAAATAATGTTGAAACAATTGCTGTAGTACCAACTATTTTAAGAAGAGGAGCAAAGTGGTTTGCAAGTATTGGAAAACCAAAAAATACAGGAACAAAAATATTTTGTATATCTGGCAATGTTAATAAACCTTGTAACGTAGAAGAAGAAATGGGAATACCACTAAAAGAACTAATAGAAAACCATGCTGGTGGAGTTATTGGAGGTTGGGATAATCTTAAAGCTGTTATACCTGGTGGGTCATCAATGCCAATGTTACCAAAAGATGTATGTGAAAGTATAAATATGGACTTTGACTCCTTAGTAGAACAAAAAAGTGGCTTAGGAACTGCTGGTATCGTAGTGATAAATAAAGATCAAGACATAATTAAATGCATGGCTAGAATTGCAAGATTTTATAAACATGAAAGTTGTGGTCAATGCACTCCATGTAGAGAAGGATCTGGCTGGATGTGGAGAATGCTTGAGAGAATGACAAAAGGTGAAGCTTCAAGAGAAGAGGTAGATATGTTAATGGATGTTACAAAACAAATTGAAGGACACACAATTTGTGCTTTCGGAGAGGGTTCGTCTTGGCCTGTCCAGGGTTTATTAAGACACTTTAAAAAGGAAATCATAAAAAGAAATAATTTTAATCCATTAGTTAATAAAAATAATAAAATTCCGTATCTCGTAGATCAACATTTATTAGAGAAAGACAATGTTTAAATTAAAAGTTAACGACAAAGATATTGAAGTGGAAGAAGGCCTAACAGTTTTGCAGGCTTGTGAGCAAGCTGGCGTCGAAATTCCAAGATTTTGTTATCATGAGAAATTGTCTATAGCTGGAAATTGTAGAATGTGCTTGGTTGAAATGGAAAAATCTCCAAAACCAATTGCATCATGCGCAATGCCAGCGGCGGAAGGAATGAATATTAAAACTAATACACCACTTGTAGAAAAAGCAAGAAAAGGTGTAATGGAATTTTTGTTAGCAAATCATCCATTAGATTGTCCAGTATGTGATCAAGGTGGAGAATGTGATTTGCAAGATCAATCAATGTATTATGGAATAGATAAATCTAGATTTAAAGAAAATAAAAGGTTTGTGCCTGAAAAATATATGGGCCCATTAATAAAAACTCAAATGACAAGATGTATTCATTGCACTAGATGTATAAGATTTGCAACAGAAGTAGCAGGAGTTCCCGAGTTAGGTGCTATAGGAAGAGGAGAGAATATGCAAATTACAACTTATCTTGAAAAAGCTATGGAGTCTGAACTTTCAGCTAACGTTATAGATTTATGTCCAGTTGGAGCTCTTACTTCAAAACCTTATGTTTTTGAAGCAAGACCGTGGGAATTAAAAAAAACAGAAACTATAGATGTAATGGACGCTGTTGGTTCTAATATTAGAGTTGACTCCCTAGGATGGGAGGTAAAACGTATTTTACCAAGAATAAATGAAGATATTAATGAGGAATGGATATCTGATAAAACACGATATGCTTGCGATGGTTTAAAAAGCCAAAGATTAGACTCTCCACTTAAAAAAGCTGGAAATGAATTTGAAAAAATATCTTGGAAAGAAGCTTATCAAATAGTTGCAGAAAAAATTAAAGTTACAAAATCTGAAAAAATTGTAGGTTTTACCGGTGATTTAACCAATATGGAAACCATGTATGCTGCCAAAGAATTTTTTGAAAAAACAATTAAATCAAAAAATCTTGAGTCAAGAATTGACAATTATTATGTAAATTTAAATAATAGGTCTAATTATTTATTTAACTCACAAATTAATGGAATCGAAGATGCAGATCTAATATTGTTAATTGGCGCAAACCCAAGAATGGAAGCAACAATACTTAATGCAAGAATTAGAAAAAATTATATCACAAATAATACCAAAATATTTTCAATTGGGGAAATTGGTGATCAAACTTATTCTTATGAAAAACTTGGTGAAGGAACATCTATTGTTAAAGATATTTGTGAATATAAATCTGACGTAGGTAAAAAAATAATTGAGTCTAAAAAGCCCATAGTAATTTTAGGACATTCTGTTCTTAAATCACAATCAGGTAAATATATCTTTGAAAACATCAAAAAATTTTTATTTGATAATAATAAAATTAACGAAAATTGGAATTCACTAAACATATTGCCTATCAACGCTTCCACTGTCGGTGGTTTTGACCTTGATATAATAAATACAGATGAAAACATTACCTTAAAAGCGCTTAATGATAGAAATTTTGAAATAGTTTTTTTAATTGGACAAGATGATTTAAAATTTAAAAAAGAAAATGAGTTTGTAATTTATATTGGAAGCCATGGTGATAGTGGGGCTGAAATTTCAGATATAATTTTACCAGGCGCTGCTTATACAGAGCAAGATGCACATTTTACTAATTTAGAGGGAAAAATTCAAAAAGCTTACCAGGCATCATTTCCACCAGGAGAGGCAAAAGAAGATTATCAAATAATTAATGAATTATCTGAATTGTTAAAAAGAAAAAAAATTTTTAAAAATAAAGATGAATTAACCGATAAACTTTTTAACTATCTGGATTTAAAGCAAAAAAAAATAATATCAAATGATTATATTTCTGCAGAATATATAGATGAAAATATCAAAATTAACAAATTAGATTATTATTATTCTAATGTAATTGCTAGAGCTTCAAAAACTATGTCAGAATGTAGAAATACCAAAATGAATATTAATAAAACTGGAACAGATGGCTAGATGCAAGATTATTTTTATATTTTAGTATCTGAAGTTTATAAAATACTTTTTTTGTTAGTACCTGTTCTTGTAACTGTAGCTATGATTGTATGGCTTGATAGACGGGTTTGGGCTTTTGTTCAAAAAAGACGAGGCCCTAATGTAGTTGGACCTTTTGGATTATTACAATCATTAGCTGATGCTTTAAAATATATTTTTAAGGAAATCATTATACCAGCGAGTTCAAATAAGATTATTTTTATTCTTGCCCCTATAGTTACTATGACATTGGCTTTAATTGCATGGGCAGTAATTCCATTTAGTGAGGAATTTGTATTAGCAAATATCAATGTTGGTATACTTTATATTTTTGCCGTCTCATCGCTTGGTGTTTATGGAATTATTATGGGTGGCTGGGCCTCTAACTCTAAATATCCATTTTTAGGAGCTATAAGATCTGCTGCCCAAATGGTTTCTTATGAAGTATCGATTGGCGTTATAATTATTAACGTACTTCTTTGTGTTGGATCTTTAAACTTGACTGATATCGTTTTAGCCCAAGAAAAAATCTGGTTTGTTATTCCATTATTTCCAATGTTCGTAATATTTTTTATATCTGCATTAGCTGAAACTAATAGACCTCCATTTGATTTGCCTGAAGCAGAAGCTGAGCTTGTTGCTGGTTATCAAACAGAATATTCTGGTATGATGTACGCAATGTTTTGGCTAGGCGAGTATGCAAATATTCTTTTGATGTGTGCACTTGGTTCTATACTATTTTTAGGTGGATGGTTGTCACCAATTGACATTTATCCTTTCGATCTAATACCAAGCCCTTTGTGGTTTATAGTGAAAATTTTGCTTCTATTTATATTATTTGCACTAGTTAAAGCGATCGTACCAAGATATAGATATGATCAATTAATGAAATTGGGATGGAAAATATTTCTACCTTTATCTTTAATTTGGGTGGTATTAACATCGGGTTATTTGCTTTATTTTGACTTGCTACCAACTACATAATTATGAAAATAGGAAGAATATTTAAAACTGTATTAATGGTCGATTTCGCCACTGGTTTATTAATGGCTATAAAAGAAATCTTTAAAGAAAAAAAAACAATTAATTATCCTTTTGAAAAAGGAAAGATTAGTCCAAGATTTCGTGGAGAACACGCATTAAGAAGATATCCAAATGGTGAAGAAAGATGTATAGCATGTAAATTATGCGAAGCAGTTTGTCCAGCGCAAGCTATTACCATAGAGTCGGAGGAAAGATCTGACGGTAGTAGAAAAACGACAAAATATGATATTGATATGCTTAAATGTATATATTGTGGATTGTGTGAAGAGTCATGTCCTGTTGATGCAATTGTACAAGGACCTAATTTTGAATTTGCTACAGAAACAAGAGAAGAGTTATATTACAACAAAGATAAATTATTAGAAAATGGTGATAGATGGGAGAGCGTGTTAGCAGCAAATATTAAGGCTGATAATCCTTATAGATAATGATAGCTCATGCAATTTTTTTTTATATATTTTCTTTTATAGCTATTATATCGGCAATAATGGTGACAACTTCGAAAAACACCGTTCATTCAGTTTTTTTTTTAATATTAGATTTTATTAGCATTTCATGTCTATTTATTATGATAGGTGCAGAATTTTTAGGCATGATAATGCTTATTGTTTATGTTGGTGCTGTTGCCGTGCTCTTTTTATTTGTGGTAATGATGCTAAACGTAGCAAGTCAGAAAAATACTTTTTTTAAATCAACGCATGGTTCAAGACATATACCAATAGGATTATTCGTCAGTTTAATTATATTTTTTGAACTAATAATCGTAGTTGGTGGATGGAAATATAAACCAGATTTAATAAACAGCATAAATTTAGAGATTTCAAATATTTCTAATACTCATTCGATAGGATATGTTTTGTATACTGATTACATTCATTTATTTCAAATATCTGGAATGATTTTGTTAGTAGCCATGATTGGTGCTATTATTTTGACTTATAGAAAAAGAGAGGGTTTAAAAAGACAAAGCTACTTTAGTCAAATATCCAGAGAAAAAAATGATGGTGTAGACTTAGTTGATGTTGAAAAAAATAAAGGAGTTAAAGTTGATGTTTGAAGTTGGTTTAAGTCATTATTTAACTCTCGGCGCTGTTATTTTTACAATAGGTGTAGTTGGTATTTTTCTAAACAGGAAAAATATAATAGTAATATTAATGAGTATTGAGCTAATATTATTAGCAGTAAATATAAATTTAGTGTCATTTTCAATTTTTATAAATGATTTGAGTGGACAGATTTTCACATTATTTATTTTAACAGTAGCTGCAGCCGAAGCTGCCATAGGTTTAGCAATTATTGTTGTTTATTACAGGAATGCCGGAACTATACGTGTGGAAGAAATTGATAAACTGAAAGGTTGAAATGGAATACTTTATTTTATTTTCTCCATTACTAGGAGCATTAATTGCTGGATTTTTCGGAAATAAAATTGGCGATAAAGCATCAGAAATTATAACAAGTTTATTTACAACTGTTTCAGCCTTATTATCAATTATAGTTTTTTATAATGTATTATCAGAAGGATATGAAAATAACTTAATTTTATTTAAATGGATTTATTCGGGAACTCTAGAAGTAAATTGGTCTATAAAAATTGATGCACTCTCCTCAATAATGTTGGTTGTTGTTACCTTTGTATCATCTTTAGTTCATATTTATTCAATTGGATATATGTCCCATGACCCAAACAAACCCAGATTCATGTGTTATTTGTCTTTATTTACTTTTTCTATGCTTGCTTTAGTTACTGCTGATAATTTTATACAGTTATTTTTTGGTTGGGAAGGTGTTGGTTTATGCTCATATTTGTTAATTGGTTTTTGGTTTAAAAAAGAAACAGCTAACAATGCAGCTATTAAAGCTTTTTTGGTAAATAGGGTGGGTGATTTTGGTTTAGCATTAGGAATTTTTTTAATTTTTTATTATTTTGGAACAGTTAATTTCGACGCAGTATTTCAACAGATCCAACAAATAGATACTACATCTATTATTTTTTTAGGATTTAATTTTAATGCAGTAGATTTAATTTGTTTACTTCTTTTTATTGGAGCAATGGGCAAATCTGCACAAATTTTTCTTCATACTTGGTTACCAGACGCAATGGAAGGTCCAACACCCGTTTCAGCATTAATACATGCGGCAACGATGGTTACAGCTGGAATTTTTTTAGTAGTTAGATGTTCACCTATTTATGAATATTCAGAATTAGTTTTATCTATCATTACAATCATAGGAATGACTACAGCAATTTTTGCAGCCAGTGTAGCTTTAGTACAAGATGATATAAAAAAAATTATAGCTTATTCTACATGCAGTCAGCTTGGTTATATGTTTTTTGCCGCTGGTGTAGGTGCTTATAATGTTGCTATGTTTCATTTATTTACTCATGCATTTTTTAAAGCTTTATTATTTTTAGGATCAGGTTCTGTCATACATTCCTTTAAGAACGAACAAAATATTAATAATATGGGAGGTGTGTGGAAAAATCTTCCAGTAACTTATGCTTTTATGATAATAGGCACACTTGCACTTACAGGATTTCCATTTCTATCAGGATTTTATTCAAAGGATGCTATAATTGAATTCGCTTATTTGAGAGGTAATACAGTAGGTTATTATGCTGCAGGCATTGGTATATTTACTGCTTTATTAACATCTATTTATTCTTGGAGATTGATATTTAAAACTTTTCATGGAGCATATCAAAATAAAGACTTAAAAATTGAGGAGATGCATGAGTCACCAATATCAATGTTAGTTCCATTATTCATTTTATCTATAGGCGCAATTGGGGCGGGATTTTTATTTAAAGAGATTTTTATAGGATATGAAAGCTCAAACATTTTTTGGGGTAATTCGATAATGTTTTTAGAGCCTTTAAGTACCGATCATCCACCGAGCTGGTTTATAATTCTTACACCAATTTTGGTAGTTATATCCATACCGTTTTCTTATTTAATTTTTATTAAAAATAAAGATTTTTTAAAGAATTTAGTATTAATAAACCAACCACTTTATAAATTTTTAAAAAATAAATGGTACTTTGATGAAATGTACAATTTATTATTTGTAAGATCTTTTAAATATATAGGTAAATTTTTTTGGAAACAAATTGATGGATCTATAATCGATAAATTTGGTCCAGATGGTATTTCAAATTTTATCAAGTATCTTTCAAACAAAGCTATTAAATTTCAAAATGGCTTTGTGTATCAATATGCCTTTGTAATGCTTATTGGTTTTTCAATTTTATTAACACTTTTGATAGTAAAATAATGGAAATTCCAATTCTTTCATCTTTAATACTGTTGCCTACAATTGGTGCTACGTTTATATTTTTTTCAAGATCGAATATAGAAAAATATAATAGTAGCAAGCATGTTGCATTATTCATTTCTACAGCAAACTTAGTTTTATCTCTTTATCTATGGTTCATTTTTGATAAGTCTGTTTCTGATTTTCAATTTGTTGAAAACAGAGAATGGATTGCTGGTTTAGTCAACTATAAAGTTGGCGTAGATGGAATATCAATTTTATTTATAATTTTAACTACTTTTATAACTCCACTGTGTGTTATATCAGTTAACACAACTATAAAAACACGTTTAAAAGATTTTTTAATTTCTATTTTACTTTTAGAAACTTTAATGATTGGTGTTTTTTGTTCACTAGATTTAGTTGTTTTTTATTTATTTTTTGAAGGTGGTCTGATCCCAATGTTTTTAATAATAGGAATCTGGGGTGGTGAGAGGAGAGTCTATTCTGCTTTTAAGTTTTTTTTATTTACTCTATTAGGATCTGTGCTTATGTTAGTGGCAATAATATCTATCTATTGGCTAACTGGAACAACAGATGTCGAAAAGCTTTATGAAATAGGGGTAGACTCAAAATATCAAAATTTACTATGGCTTGCTTTTTTTAGTTCCTTTGCTGTTAAGACTCCGATGTGGCCTGTACATACTTGGTTACCAGATGCTCATGTGGAAGCACCTACAGCTGGTTCAGTTTTACTTGCTGCTATCCTTTTAAAAATGGCTGGTTATGGTTTTATTAGATTTTCAATTGGATTATTTCCAATTGCTTCAGATTATTTCGTACCATTGGTATATTCTTTAAGTTTAATAGCAATAATTTACACATCCTTAGTAGCACTTATGCAAGAAGATATGAAAAAATTAATTGCTTACTCATCGATTGCTCATATGGGATTTGTAACATTAGGAATATTTACTTTAACACAACAAGGTTTGGAAGGAAGTATTTTTCAAATGGTAAGCCACGGACTTGTTTCAGCTGCATTATTTCTTTGTGTGGGTGTAGTTTATGAAAGAATGCATTCAAGATTAATCATTGATTATGGAGGGGTAGTTACTGTTATGCCTAAATATGCAATTGTTTTTATGATATTTGCCCTAGGATCTTTAAGCCTACCGGGCACAAGTGGCTTTATAGGAGAATTTTTGATTTTGATGGGTGCTTTTAAAAAAAATTTCTTAGTAGCAACTGTAGCTAGTGTCGGTGTAATTTTAGGTGCAGCATACATTTTATGGTTATATAAAAGAGTAATATTTGGCAAAATTACTAATCAAGAAGTAAAAAAGATGCTTGACTTAAGTAAGTCTGAAATGTTTATTCTTTGGAGTCTAGCAATACCAATTCTTTTT
>CABXTN010000010.1 GCA_902515185.1 uncultured Pelagibacteraceae bacterium
TTTGGCATTATATCTTTCATTGCTTGCATTGCTAAAGTGGTAGCAGGCGCACCCCATGGAATTCCAAGGCACATTTGAAACATTGGAGGATCACTTAACAATCCTTCTTTATATAATTGCGCACCAAACCACATATTGCCTAAATCAAAAGCTTCAATTTCTGGTTTGACTTTAATTTCCATTAGTTTTTTTGCAGCTTTTCTCAAATCATTAGGAGTATTAACTGTAATAACTGAACTATCTCCAAAGTTTAAAGTTCCTGCATCTAAAGTACAAATCTCAGGAAGAAATTGTTCAACGCTTGATATTCTTTCCATCACATTTGCCATATCTGTCATTGGTCCAAATTCTAGAGGATTGTTACCTTGACCAATATCAAGATCTCCACCCATGCCAGTTGTTAAATTTAAAATTACATCAGTCCCACTAGATCTAATTCTATCGACTACCTCTTTATATAATTCTGGTCTTCTACTTGGAGTTCCATCTTTCTCTCTTACATGAATGTGCGCAATTGCAGCGCCAGCTTTTGCAGCCTCGATAGAGGCTTTTGCTATTTGTTCTGGAGTTTTAGGTAAATCTGGATGTTTACTAGCTGTATCACCAGAACCAGTCACTGCACAAGTTACAAAAACTTTATTGTTCATATTATTATAATCTAATATAATTCATTATTATTTAAATGAAAATAACTGAATTACAAAAAGATTTAGCAGCTACATTTAGGTGGACTGCAAGATTAAATATGAATGAAGGGGTTGCAAACCATTTTAGTGCGTGTGTGCCTGGTTCTTCTGGTGGATTTTATGTCAACAAGGCTGGTATTCATTTTAGTCAAATTAAAGCTAGCGATTTAATTTTAGTAACAAATGATAATATTGAAGATCTAAAAACTAAACCAGATGTTGTGGATGCTACAGCAATAAGTATTCATGGCACAATTCATCAAAAAGTACCTCATGCAAAATGTATATTTCACGTACACTCAAAATATGCAACAGCCCTATCAACTCTAAAAGATCCTACTCTTCCTCCAATAGATCAAAATACAATGAGATTTTATAATAGGGTCTCTTTATACGATGAGTATGGTGGTATGGGTTTTGAAGAAGAGTCATTGAAGATGGCAGCAGCGTTAGGGAATAAACAAAATTTATTAATGGCAAACCACGGAATTTTAACTACTGGTGAAACTATTTCAGATGGATTTGATGCCTTATATTATTTTGAAAGATCTGCTGAGACTTATTTAACAGCTTTAGCAACTGGTAAAGAATTAAATATAGCGTCCCACGAGGTAGCAGAAAAAACTGCTCAAGAATGGTCTGATTATCCATCAGATAATGGAAGAGCTCATTTAGATCAAATAAGATTGATTTTAGATAAAGAAGAACCCGATTATAAAAATTGAAATGATTAAAACTAATTTACTATCAGGCGCATTAGGTGCAGAAATCACAGGTGTAGACCTAAAAGATTCAACGACCGAAAATTGGAATAAAATTAATAATTTATTATTAGAACATAAAGCACTTTTTTTTAGGAACCAAGATATATCATCCAAGGAACAAATTAACTTGGCTAAACATTTTGGACCTTTGGAAAAACATATTTATGTAAAGGGAAGAGAAGAATATCCAGAAATTTTGAGAATAATTAAAGAACCAGATGAAAAGCATCAGTGGGGTGAAACTTGGCACACTGATGTTAGTTATAATCCAAAACCAACAAAGGTGATTATTTTAAGATCTTTAAAAATACCACCCGTAGGAGGAGACACAATGTTTTCCAATATGGAAATAGCTTATGAAACATTAGAAGACAAAATAAAAGATAAAATAAAAGATAAAAAAGCAGTTCATAGCTCTTTAGGTGCCGCTGCTTTTGTTGATGCCTACAATGCTATGGAGGGTAATGGTAACCTAAATGAATATTCAAATATACATCCTGTAGTTCGAACTCATCCTGAAACTGGAAAAAAAATATTATATGTAAATTCAATGTATACAAAAAGAATTTTAGATATGGAAGAGAATGAAAGTGATGAAATTTTGGATAAAATTTTTAGACACCAAGAGAGATTGGATTTTACATGTAGATTTAAATGGACTGAAAATGCTGTAGCAATTTGGGATAACAGAAGTACATTACATCAAGGACTAACGGACTTTTTTCCAGGTAGAGGCTTAGGACACGAAAGAGTGATGGACAGAATTGCTATAGAGGGTGATCACCCACAATAAGAGTATTACTTTGAAATTTGATTATTTAATTATTGGAGCAGGAACAGCTGGATGTGTTTTGGCTAACAGATTGTCAGAAAAAATTCAAAATAATGTTGCTATTTTTGAAGCTGGTAAAAAAAGTGATATTTGGAAAGTAAACATGCCACTTGCTATTCTTTATGCAATGCATGATCCAAAATATAATTATAAGTATTATTCTGAACCTGAGCCATATTTAAATAATAGAAGATTATTTTGCCCAAGAGGTAAGATGATTGGGGGATGTTCTGCTCACAATGGTATGGTTTATGTAAGAGGTAATAAAAATGATTATGACAGGTGGGCATCATTTGGTCTTAAAGACTGGAGTTATGAAAAAGTTTTACCTTTTTTTAAAAAAATAGAAACATGGTCTGGTGGGGAAAATAAATATAGAGGTGGAGATGGCATACTTCCAATTAATCAATCAAAAAATAAAAATCCATTATTTAAGGCATTCCTGAATTCTGCAAAAGAAGCAGGATATAAAATTAACAGCGATATGAATGGCGAAAACCAAGAGGGATTTGGTATGTATGATGTTACCATTCATGAGGGTGAAAGAGCTAGTGCATCAAAATATTATTTAAATTCAGTAAAAAATAGAAAAAATTTAAATATATTTACTGAGTCTTTTGTTGAAAAAATAATTTTTGATGGAAGGAAAGCAATTGGAATTGAAGTTAAGATAAAAAATAAAGTTAAAAAAATTTACGCTAATAAAGAAGTTATTCTTAGTGGAGGATCGATAAATTCACCTCAATTGTTAATGGTATCAGGTGTAGGTCCTGGTGCACATTTAAAAGATAAAGGAATTGAAACTATTCATAATATGGATGGGGTTGGTAAAAATCTTCAAGATCATCTTGAAACATACATACAACAAGAATGCAAAACTCCGGATACTTTATACACTTATGTGAATAAATTTAATATGATTAAAGCAGGTATACAATGGTTTATAAATAAAAGTGGTCCCTGCTCGACTTCATTCTTAGAGGCTGGTGGTTTTTGCAAATCTTCTTCTGATAAAGAATATCCAAATATACAATTTCATTTTTTTCCTGCATTTGTAATAGATCATGGAAAAGTTGATCCAGATAGACATGGATATCAGTTGCATGCAAGTTTGAATCAACCAAAAAGTAGAGGTCATATAACTTTAAACAGCTCTAACCCATATGATTATCCTAAAATACAATTTAATTATTTGGAGAATGAGTACGATCTTAATGAAACAGTAAAATGTATTCATGTTGCTAGAAAAATATTAAGTCAAAGTTCAATGAAACCTTACGCAGGAAAAGAAATCGGACCTGGGGAAAATGCTAATGATAAAAAACAAATAGAGAGTTATATAAGATCAAAGGCAGAAACAGCTTACCATCCATCATGTACACTAAAAATGGGTACTGATAACTCAGCGGTTGTTGACGAAAAATTAAAAATTCATGGTTTAGAAAATATTAGAGTCGCTGATGCTTCCGTTATGCCAGAGATTACAAGCGGTAACTTAAATGCTCCAACATTAATGATAGCAGAGCGTGCTGCAGATTTTATTTTAAATTCTTAAATAAATATAGATTATTACTGAGAATTATTTTCTGTTTCTTCAGGTGCTTGATCTTGAGATTTCTCTTCTGCTTCAGTGACCTGATCTAAAGATACGTCTTCGTTCTCAACAGAGTCATTTTGGTCTGTTTCTACGTTCACTTCTGGTTGAGCTACTCCAGATATCTCGGCTAAATCATCTTTTGAAACTTGAATTTTTTCTGGAATTTTTCTTGCTCTCTTTGAAGGTAATATTGGTGCTCCACTTTTTGAAATTTCACCTTTATATAAATTTTCAAAATCATCGCCAACTTCTTCATCTTCTAAAGTCGTATCGTCAACTTGTTCCACATGTTTTCTAAGTTTGTAAACTGCACTTTCCTTTAGATCTGGTACTTTTACATTATCGTTAGCAATTTCTCTTAATGATATTACAGTATTCTTGTCATTATCAATACTAACCGTTGGCTCCACACCTGAATTAAGTTGTGTAGTTCTCTCTTTTGCAACTAAAACTAATTCGTACGGACTCTCTACTTTTTCAATACAATCTTCAACGGTCACTCTAGCCATGCGTGGTGTTTATACACATGAATTAAATAAATCAAGCTATTTTATTTTTTTATTTTAACTGGATTTAACTTAGATCTTATTAAAAAAAGCATTATCAATGCTGTAAATATGTAAACACCAGATATCATTGCAATTTGTTCTATTGAAAAACCTTTATCTATCAAAATACCAAACAATGCTGTTCCAAAAGCTGTTGCAAAAACCATAAGAGCTGTAGTTAATGCTTTAATAGACCCTATATGTTTTACCCCATAAATTTCTGCCCAAGTAGAGGAGCCCAATACGTTAGCTAAACCGTTTGATACACCAATTAGACCTAAAAATAAAAAAGATGTTAGTGGATGATTAAAGTAAATAATTACAAATACTGAAAATAATAATGGAATATTCATATATATTAAAATTTTTCTACTAGTAAATTTATCAATTAAAAAACCTGCTATAAAAAGAGTTAATACAGAGAGAACCGAGTAAACCATAAAAGATTGAGCTATCACATATGGCCCCCATCCTTTTGAGGTTAAAATAAATGATTGATAAACAAAAGTTCCTGTTGCAATCCAAGGCATTGCCAACATATTTGCACATAATATATAAAATCTATAATCTTTTAAAACTTCTATTCTTTTCCAGTTTTTAATAATTAATTTTTTTGAGTTCTCATTATCTTTTTCTCTAGACTCAAAATTCAAACTCTTTAATAAAATGAATGACGCAATAGGTAATAATAAAATAATTAGTATAGAAATAAATATCCAAATATTTCTCCAATCATAAACTGTTAAAAGGTAAATTATAAAAACTGGTAAAATAAATTCAGCAGTAGATAATCCAAACCAGCTTGTACTAAGAGCCTTACCTCTTGATTTTGTGAAATATCTTGAAATTGTAGTGGTTGCCGTATGAGACATCATTCCCTGACCTGAAAATCTCATCAGAAAAATAGCAATAAATAAAATTGTTATAGATGATATTTTAGAAAAGAAAAAGCATGAGAATGATAATAAAATAATTACAAAAAAAGCAAATTTAAAAATATTTATGTCATCTATTTTCTTTCCAACCCAAATTAAAACAAAGCTGCTAAGGAGTGTTGCCGATGCATAAATTGAGCCAAATTGTCCATGTGAGATAGAAAGTGCTTCACGTATACTCGAGTTAAATAACCCAAGAAAATAACTCTGTCCAAAACTAGAAAAAAATGTAAAAATAAAACCAAATAAAATTACTTTTAAACTTAAGCTTTTAAACATATAAAAAAATTATGAGTTGTAATGTTGCTTTCATAGGTCTTGGTGTAATGGGTTATCCAATGGCAGGATATATATCAAAAGGTGGTCACAATGTAACTGTTTTTAATAGAACAAAATCAAAAGCAGAAAAGTGGATTAGTGAATATAAAGGTAAAATAGCGGAAACACCTGCAGAAGCTGCTAAAGATGCAGAATATATTTTTACCTGTGTTGGTAATGATAATGATTTAAGAGAAGTAACTTTTGGTGAGTCTGGGGCCTTCAAAACTATCAAAAAAGGATCTGTTTATATTGATAACACTACAGCTTCTGCAACAATTGCAAGAGAGATATATACATACGCTAAAAAAAATGGTTTTGGCGCGTTAGATGCACCTGTTTCAGGTGGTCAAGCAGGTGCAGAAAGTGGTGCACTTACAGTTATGATTGGTGGTGATCAATCAGATTTTGATAAAGCAAAAGATAAAATTGACTGTTACAGTAAAAAAATGAAATTGCTTGGTGAGGCTGGAAATGGACAGCTTGCAAAAATGGTTAATCAAATTTGTATTGCAGGTTTAGTTCAGGGTTTATCCGAAGCAATAAACTTTGGCATGAAAGCAGGTCTTGACATGGAAGATGTAATCGAAGTTATTTCTAAAGGTGCTGCACAATCTTGGCAAATGGAAAATAGATATAAAACAATGATTGATGATAAATTTGATTTTGGTTTTGCTGTTGATTGGATGAGAAAAGATCTTAAAATTGCAATGGATGAAGCAAAAAACAACGGCTCTTTATTACCTGTTACAGAACTAGTTGATAGATATTATGGTGAAGTTCAGGAAATGGGTGGAAACCGATGGGACACATCCAGTTTAGTTAAAAGGTTTAGAAAGTAATAGAGTATGCAGCCAGCATACTATGAAAATTTAGAAGAAATTCAAAATAAGTTTTGGTCTATGCTAGATGATGCTGTGACTAATAGGAGTTCACCTTTTAGAATTCCTGTTTTTATTTGCGCTCATCAAAATGAAGTTGATGGTAGAATAGTTGTTTTGCGTAAGTCAGATAGATCAAGTAATCTATTACAGTTTCACACTGATTTAAGGTCTCCAAAAGTAGATATTCTTAAAAAAAATAAAAATGCATCTTTAGTATTCTATGACAAAGAAGAAAAGATACAATTAAGAGTAAAAGTAGGGTGTGAAGTAAATAATCAAAATTCTACAACAGATGAATCTTGGAAAAAAACTCAACATATAAGTAGAAGATGCTATTTAACTGATAGCCCTCCAGGAACTAAATCTGAAAATCCAACCTCGGGAATGATATCTAAATTAGAAGATTTTGATTATACAATGAAACAAAGTGAGGAAGGTTATAAAAACTTTACAGTTATAAAATGTAAAATTAAATCGATAGAGTGGTTATATCTTGCAGCAAAAGGACATCGCAGAGCAAAATTTAATTTTGAAACCAATGAGAATAGTTGGTTGGTTCCATAATATAATTTAAGTTTTTTATATCAGGACCTAAGTAACTATCTTGACTAGCCTTTCATTGAGGTTAATTATATTTGTAACTTTCTCTTTGTACTCATCTACAGCTTTTTTGACACCATAATTAACCTGGTCATAATCATCACATATAATTATTTTATTTTTTTTTAATTTAGAAATTATTAGTTTTAAATCTTTTTTGACTGTTTCATATGAATGACCGCCATCTAAAAATACAAAATCTATTTTTTCTAAACTTATATTTGGAAGTTGATCTTCGCTAAGACCTTTTAGAAGTTTAATATTTAATTTAAACTTAGTAAGTAAATCTTGAACTGAGTCCATAGAATTTAAATCCTTTTTAAGTATTAAGTTGAATATTATATGTTTTAATGGATTGGATAATCTATTATGTTTTGATGTCATTTCTTTATTATCTAAACTTTTATTTGTATTCTCAAAAATATCTATTCCTGTAAAATGAAATTTATTACTGTGTATTTCTTGTAATTTTTCACATACGTTTCTAGATGTTACTCCCTGATAAACCCCAACTTCTAAAAAGTTTACGGGTCTATGTTT
Source organism: uncultured Pelagibacteraceae bacterium (assembly GCA_902515185.1). GTDB lineage: Bacteria > Pseudomonadota > Alphaproteobacteria > Pelagibacterales > Pelagibacteraceae > Pelagibacter. Next base: position 7,705 of record CABXTN010000010.1, read on the forward strand.
TTCTATTTCAGATAATAAAATATATGCTGATTTTAAATCTTTTTTAAAACTTGATTTTCTAAAGTAAAATTTAAATTTCATTTATTGTTTCTTTATTTCTCAATTTTAGATAATTTTTTTTTTAATTTATTGGGTAAATTTAAAAACCAGTCTTTTTCTTCTCCAGATTGAGGTAGAACGGATCCATATTCAATCATCTGAGAAGGTGGTAAATCAACAATATAGATCCAAACTTGAGTCTCGTCCAATTTTGAATCTTTAATTATAATATTTTTTAGCTCAGATATTAATTTGTCTTTTATTTCTTTAGATCTTCCTGCTCTAATTTGACCATGTAAAAAAAGAGTTGGTTCTTTGACTTTTTTTCCACCCATGTAGTGATTATTTTTTTTTGTTTTGTTGAAAATAACTTGTGCAAAATAAGTATTTGCACCTGTTATAATATTATGAACTTTTGTAATACCTTTGGCAATTTTATTTTGTTGATTGGAAGTTAAATCAAAATTTGAATTAGTAACTGTATATGTTGGCATAATTAAAATATTGATTTTGAATATTTTTTCCAATTATCTTGGTAATGTTTTGTATTTTCAAATATAGCTTTCTTTTCTTCTTCAGTAATTTCTCTTACAATTTTACCAGGCGAACCAATAACCAGTGAATTATCTGGTATGACCTTGTTTTCAGTGATCAAAGCCTTAGCACCTATTATGCAATTATTTCCAACTTTAGCATTGTTAAGTATAACAGCTCCTATTCCTATAAGACTATTATCTCCAATTGTGCATCCATGTAACATAACCATATGTCCAATTGTAACATCTTTACCAATTTTTAATGGGTAGCCAGGATCAGTGTGTAAAACGCTTCCATCCTGAACATTGGATCCCTCTCCTATATGAATATTTTCAATATCTCCTCTAAGAACTGCATTAAACCAAATACTTGAATTTTTTTCTAAAGTAACATTGCCAATAATAATTGCGCTAGGCGCTACCCAATTTTCGCCAGAGTTTTTTGGTTTTTTATCTTTTAAATCATAAAACATAAATTATATAATAACCTATCATGGCTCTTACAAAAACACCAATATGTGCTTTCGGAAAAAAAGCTGAAGAATTCAAATTAAGATCTACAGAAGGTAAAATACTTTCTTTAAAAGATATTCAAGGTAAAAAGGGAACTTTAATAATGTTTATTTGTAATCATTGTCCTTATGTCAAAGCTATAATTGATGATCTAGTTAATGATTGTAAAGAAATAAAAGATTTTGGAATAAATTCAGTTGCTATATGTTCAAACGATGTAAAAAATTATCCAGAAGATTCTTTTGAAAAAATGATAGATTTTGCTAAAGAAAATAATTTTAGTTTTCCTTATCTTCACGATATAACACAGGAAGTTGCTAAAAAATATCAAGCAGTATGTACGCCAGACTTCTTTGCTTATAATAGTAATCTAGAACTTCAGTACAGGGGAAGAATTAGAGAATTAAAAAACTTAAAACCTATCAGTTCAGGTGAAAGTGATTTATCAATTGCTTTGAAACAAATCTCAATAACGGGAAAAGGGCCTCAAAATCAAATTCCAAGTATGGGATGTAATATAAAATGGATCAAGTAATATAATGTATTTAATAATAACTAGAAATTTTCCCCCAGAAGTTGGGGGTATGCAGAATCTAATGTGGGGTTTAACTAATTCTTTAGCTAAATTAAATTTAGTTAAAGTTTTTGCAGATTATCACAAAGATCATCGAGGCATTGATGAAGAAGTATCTTTTTCAATTGAAAGAATCAAAGGTCCAAAGATTATAAGAAAGTACAGAAAGTCGTTTCTAATTAATAGTCTATTAAAAAAAGATAATCAAGTTAGCTGTATAATTGCAGATCATTGGAAAAGCTTGGAGAACATAAATACGAATAAAAAAAAAATTTGCCTTATCCATTCAAAAGAAATTAATCATAGAAAAGGTTCTTGGTTAAATAAGAGAGTATTAAATGTTTTGAATAATGTTGAGTATGTTGTTGCCAACTCGGAATTTACAAAAAATTTAGCAATTGAATTAGGTGTATTAAATGAAAAGCTAATTGTTATTAATCCAGGAATTGACCCAGTTAAAAAAATTTCTCAAAATGATTTGGATAAAGCTGAAGAGATATTTGGTGAAAAAAAAAGTAGGTTAATTACTGTTTCTCGTTTTGATAAAAGAAAAAATCATGAGAAAGTTATTATGGCATTAAGAAACTTAAAAGAAGTTTATCCAGATATAATTTATATTTGTGTTGGATATGGAGATGAAGAAGAAAATATAAAAAAACTTGTTGAGCAATTAAATCTTAGTAACCAGGTTTATTTTTTAAAAAATATTTCCAATAATTTAAAAAATGCATTAATCGCATCATCAAATATTTTTATAATGCCTTCAGTCATTGATAAGAAATCAGTTGAGGGTTTTGGTATAGCCTATGTTGAGGCTGCACAATTTGGAATTCCCTCTTTAGGAGGAAAAGATGGTGGTGCTTCTGATGCGATAATTCATGAAAAAACAGGTTTAATTTGTGATGGTACTAGCTTGGAAGAGATTTATCAGTCAATTGATAAACTTTTAAAAGATCGTAGATATAAAGACTATGGAAAATCTGCAAAAGAAAATTCAAAAAAATTTCATTGGAATAAGATTATTGAAAATTATAAACGAATCTTGTAAATGATAATTAATGATCGATAAGTTTAATGGAATAATTTATTTAATAATATATGTAGCTCATTTTACTATATTAGCTTTCTATGCTACTCAACTATTAGTTGGAACAAAAAAATTCATGGATAAATTTGCTATCGATCATACAGCTGCTTTCATGATTAGGTTTTTAGGGGCATTTTTCTTAGCTTGGATACTAATGGCAATTTATATTATGTTTGTAAGACCAAATGGTGTGGAGGGTACTTGGTCATTTTTTAATCTAATTTTTATTACCCACTTTGTTGTTACTATAACTAACTACTATTCTAAAAATATAAGTAAGCTTGGTGTAACAGATAAGTTTACAGGCGAAGGTATTATTGTACCATTTGTTTTGTTAGTGATGAGTGGAATACTTTGTTACGGCTTAGCAGATAAAATTTATCTTTATTAAGATAAAGATATAACCATTTTTTCAAAAACTTTTTCTGATGTTAGTCTGTGAAGATCATTAACTTGAATTGCCTTAAATTTTTCTCTTTCTATACTCATTTTATATGCTGTCGTGTGAGATCCATACAAAGTAATTCCTTTAACATTTAGATGAGCTGCCATATGTGCTGGCCCAGTATCATTAGCTACAACAAAAGAACTACCTCTTATTAAAGAAGCTAACTGAGAAATGTTAAGTGACTTTTCATTATCTAATATACATTCCGCATTAATTTCTTTAGCATCAGTAATTTCATTAGGTCCAGGAGCAACAACGATTTTATACTGATCTTGATATTTACCCTTAATCAATTTGATTAGTTGATTATAATAAGGCCACTTTTTTTGGGCAAGGTGTGGTGAACAAAAAGGAAATAATAAAATATATTTTTTAAGATCGAAATCAGACATTAGCTTAGATATATCTGTACACCCCCAAGAAAAATCAGGCCTTAACGTATGAATTACCCTTAATCCAGATGTTTTCAATTGGTGCTCAAATCTATTAAGGACAGGATTTTTATCAAACTCATCCTTGGATTTATCTTTTGGTAGTGTTGTTTCTGATGATGACCAATTATTTGAATTAGGAAAAAGTATTTTTTTGTAAAATGAGGTCCTTGAGGAATTCTGTAAATCGTAAACTTTAAAAATGTTCAATTTTTTTAATTTTCTCATCAAAGAAAAAAGGTAAATTAGATTAAATCTTGAAAGTCTTTTATCCAAAATAACGTCTGTTAAATAAGGATTCTTTTTGAATAAATCAAAATAAGGTTTTGCTGTTAACAAATATATCTGGTCTTCTTTATGATTCTCAAAAATATCTTGAATTGCACCACTAGCTTGGGCTATATCTCCTAGTGAGCCATGTTTAATGATAAGAATATTGGACATATTTTTAACAACTTAGCATACTATTAAATTTTATGAATAAAATTCTTGTAGAGGTATCTGTCGGAGAACTATTAGATAAGTTATCTATTTTGGAAATTAAAAAAGAAAAAATTAAAGATAATGACAAGCTCAAATATATAAATGAAGAATATGTCATTTTAAAGAATCAATTTGAAGAAAATGTTAAAATTGATGAAAAACTAAATAAACTTTTCAAGTCACTAAAAGACATAAATAATAAACTCTGGGATATCGAAAATGAAAAAAGACTATGTGAAAAAAATTTAGATTTTGGAGAAATTTTTATAAAAATGTCAAGAGATGTTCATTTTTTTAATGATAAAAGAGGAAAGATAAAGTTAGAAATAAATAATTATACAGGTTCAAAAATTAAAGAGATTAAAGAATATACGGGATATTAATAACTATATTTTTTTTCTAGGAACTTAATTAAATTGTGAATCAAAAAGGTCATAAATAAGTATATTCCACCTGCAACAATGAATACTTCAACTGGTTTAAACGTGGTTGATATTATGTATTTTGCTACTCCAGTTAAATCCATAAGCGTTACAGTGCTTGCTAAAGAAGTGCCCTTTAGCATTAATATAATTTCATTACCATAAGCTGGGAGAGATTGTCTAATAGCTATAGGAACTTGAATTTTATAAAAAATTATTTTTGATTGTATTCCAAGACTTTTACCTGCCTCTATAAAACCAGGTTTGATTGTTTGAAAAGCTGATCTTAAAATTTCAGAAGTATAAGCTCCTGTATTAAGCGCAAATGCTATAATCGCACACCAGTATGGTTCTTTTAGTACTACCCATAAAAAAGATGATCTTAAATACTCTATCTGACCAAGTCCAAAATAAATTATAAATATTTGGACCAATAATGGTGTTCCTCTAAATATATATGAATACCCATAAGCAAATTTATTGATAAAGGGATTTTTATTTAATCTCAATATAGCAAAAAATAATCCTAAAAATAGTCCAAGCACCAAAGATACAGAAAGTAATTTTAATGTAATCAAAGTGGCATTTAGTAACTTTGGAAAGCTAGTTATCATTAAATCTAAATCCATTAGTATCCCTTGCTATATTTAATTTCTAATTGATTAATTAATTTCATACTTAAAAAAGTTAATAACAAGTATAATATTGCTGCAAAGGAGTAGAAGAAAAGTGGATCTCTTGTTGAGCCAGCGGCGATGTATGATTGTCTCATTATTTCTACTAAACCTGTCACTGATATTAATGAAGTATCTTTTAATGTAATTTGCCAAACGTTACTTAAGTTTGGAATTGCAAGTCTTAACATTTGGGGCATAATAACTTTAACAAAATGAATTGGTTTTTTTAAACCCAAAACTTTTGAAGCTTCAAACTGTCCTTTATCTATTGACTGAATAGCGCCCCTAAAAACTTCAGTTGAATATGCTCCTGAAATAATTCCAATAGCAAAAGATCCGGTTATAAAAGCATTTATTTCAATATAATCATTATATCCAAATATGGAGGCTACAAACATTACTGCCCCACTACCACCAAAGAAAAATAAATAAATTACCAATAATTCTGGAACACCTCTAATTACTGTTGTGTAACAATTTGCAATTAGATTTAGAAATTTATTTTTTGATAATTTTAATGGAGTAAAAATTAAAGCAAAAATGAAACCTATCAACAAAGCTGTTATTGAAACAGCAATTGTCATTAATGTGGCAATGAATAACTCATCTCCCCATCCTGTTTTTCCAAATGCTAGAAGTTCCATATAGACTGGCGACTATATATCATAGTCGCCAAATCTAAAATCATTTACATAGAAGCGTCGAAGCCAAACCATTTAGTAGCAATTCTACTAATGTCACCATTTTTTCTTGCTTTATCAATGGCTCTATTAAAGGCATTTAAAAGTTCTGTATCATCTTTTCTAATACCAACCCCAACACCATTACCAAATGCACCACCAGAAAATGTTGGTCCAACTAAAACTACAGATTTTCCCGATTTCTCTGCGTAGTCCGTAAATGCAACAGCTGCTGCTAACGCAACATCACATCTACCTGAAGTTAAATCTAAATTAACTTCATCTTGAGTTTTGTAAGTTCGAACATTTATTTTTCCTACATCACCAGACTCTAAAAAATTTTGGTGAATTGTAGCTGTTTGTGTACATACAGTCTTACCAGCTAAAGCAGATGTTAAAGTTTTAAGATCTTTCTTAACTGCACCTGTCTTTTTTGTAAGATTAATCCCTTCAGAAGTATCAATACCCTCAAGGTCTGAACCTTTCATAACAGCTAACGATGCAACTTCGTCAGCATAACCTTGTGAAAAACTAATTGCTTTTTGTCTTTCTGCAGTAATAGACATACCTGCCATTATAGCATCAAATTTTCTCATGATTAGTGCTGGAATCATGCCATCCCAATCTTGTTCAACAATTTCACACTGCTGTCCTATATATCTACAAAGTGTCCAAGCCAACTCAACTTCAAATCCAATTAATTTACCTGAAGCATCTTTGGAATTCCATGGTGGATATGCACCCTCTGTGCCTATTCTTATTTTATCAGCGTTAGCAGATATTGTTAAAAATAAACTTAACAACAATCCTAAGCTGAATTTTTTAATTATATTCATTTCTCCTCCAAATTTATTTGGGGAATTATTTCACAAAAATTAATATTAAAAAAGAAATTATTTATTTAAGGACGATGCAAAGTTCCAAGAACAATCAAAGCTTGGAATATAAATTCTATCTAAAGATGTATTACCAAAGCTTTTTTCAAATAAATTTAGCCATTTATCTACTTGTTTTGGTTTTTTGTCTTGGCTTCCTACTTGAGCTGTAATTGTTCCATTTGATTTTAAAATTCTTTTTAAAGAATTTATATTTTTTGCTGCAAGATCTATACAATATTGATCATCATTCAAATCAACAAATATTTTGTCATATTTATTTTCTTCTACTTTTTTAATACTTTCAAATGCATCGCCCCAAACACACTTTACAGAATTTTTTGTAGTAGCTTTTTCACCTATTTTGGATAAATGTTTGTCACAAACATGAACAACTTCAGGATCTAATTCGTACCAATCAATTAAATTAAATCCTTTAGAAATAAGTTCTCTTGCTACACCACCATCTCCACCACCAATTATCGCTGATTTATCTTTGTTAGGATTTAGTTTTAAACCTGAATTTACAAATGTTGAACTATATAGGTGTTCGTCACTTTCAGCTACTTGTAGTTCATTATCAATGAATAAAGACTTACCAAATTGTTCCAAATCTAAAATTTCAATATGTTGGCCCACTTTCGAAGTAAAATCTTCCAATATATTTCTAACCATGTAGTATTTTTTTAGTCCAGGTGAACTATAAATATCATCGTAATAACTTACAGTGTCTCTATTAAATTCTTTTTTAACTATACGTTTATGTTTAATTTCTTTTTTTAGAACTTCTAGAGCAACAATTGGATTTACTTTGCCACAAGTAAAAAAATCAAAGCTTATTACCCCTTTTTCTGGAAATGTATGAAAACTTATATGGCTCTCAGCTAATAAAGCAACTAGAGTGAACCCTTGAGGTTCAAATTTATATTTTGAAATCTCTAAAACAGTAACCTTTGCTTTTTTTGCAATTTTATAAACTAATTTTTCAAAGAATTTAGGTTCATATTCTTTGCTCGCTCCAATAATATCAAGAGTAATATGCTCCCCTACTTTGATCATAAAAAGTTACTCCTAGTTTTTTTTATAACTTTTAGTTTTTTCTAAAATTTTATTCATTTCTTCAAATGAAAGAATCTTAGGCTCTCCTAATTTTATTGCATTTATATATTGATGACAAATATTTTCTACCTCTTGTGCAAGTTCAAATGCTTCCTCCAAATTTTTGCCCAATGCAACCTGTCCGTGGTTTGACATCAGGCATGCCTTTCTCTTTTCAAGAGCTATAAGCATATTTTCAGATAATTCTTTAGTTCCAAAAGTTGCATATTCTGCACATTTAATATCGTCACCGCCAGCCAAAGCGACCATATAATGGAACGCTGGTATATTTTTTCTGTGAGCAGAAACTGCTGTAGCATGTGGGGAATGGGCATGTACTATTGCTAATGCATCACTCTTGTTAATGTAAATATCTTGATGAAATCTCCATTCAGATGATGGATTTAAACTATCTTTAATTATTTTATCATTATTTAAAGTTTCATCTAGCTCTAAGAAAACAATACTTTCTTCTTCGAGTTGATCATATTTTATTCCTGAGGGTGTTATGAAAAATCCCTTTTTTCCATTTTGCTCTGTTCTGATAGATATGTTTCCTGATCTTAAAGGCGATAATTTAGAACTATTAAGTTGTTTTGCATATTTAATAACTGCTAATCTTAAATTATCCATTACTTATTTAAGCTTTTACTTATTTCAGTTTCACAAAAAGATTTAATATCTTCAATATTTCTGTCTTTATAGATTTTTTTTTGAGCAATTATACAAGCTTTCATAGATTTGCTTAGACTAAAAGACCCATATTCTATTCTAGAAACATAAAGCATTATAAATGCTATTATTAAAAATAATATGTAGTACAAATTTTTTTTCATTTAAACAATTTTTTTAAACCATTTTCAGATGCTTCACAAATTCCTTTTTCAGTAATTAGCTTAGTAACATATTTTGCTGGCGTAATATCAAAAGCTAAATTGACGGATTTACTTTTCTTGGGATATATCTGAACCTTAATGATATTTCCATTTTCGTCTAGACCTTCTATTTTCGATAGTTCATCAGAGTTTCTTTTTTCAATTGGTATATCTTTTGAGCTTTTAGTTTCCCAATCAATTGTTGAACTTGGTAAAGCAACATAAAATGGTATATTATTATCTTTTGCGGCCAGAGCCTTTAAGTAAGTTCCTACTTTATTACAAACATCACCGTTAGCTAATGTTCTATCTGTACCAACTATACACATATCAACTTCACCTCTATTCATTAATATACCGCCTGTATTATCTGCTATGATTGTATTTTTGATTTCCTCCTCATTAAGCTCGTAAGAAGTTAAATTTGCTCCTTGATTCCTAGGTCTTGTTTCATCTACCCATACATGGATTGGAATTCCTTTTTTATGAGCATGATAAATTGGTGAAGTTGCAGTACCCCAATTTATTGTTGCTAACCATCCTGCATTGCAATGAGTTAAAATATTTACTGGTTTCTTTTTTTTATTATAAATTTCTTCAATAATTTTCAATCCATGCAAGCCGATATTTTTACAAAAGTTAATGTCTTCCTCACATATTTTTTTTGCCTCACTCAATGCTATTTCTAAAATTTTATCACTGTTAATTCCTGATAATTTCTTCATCATTCTATCAATTGCCCACTTTAAATTAATTGCTGTTGGTCTAGAATTTATTAGCCCCTCTGCAGATTTTTTTAAAAAAGTTTGATCATTACTTTCTAAAATAGCTAATACAATACCATATGCAGCAGTGGCCCCAATTAAAGGAGCGCCCCTAACTTCCATTAATTTGATTGAATTAATTGCATCTTTAACTGTTTTTAGATCTTTAATAATAAATTTATGAGGTAATTTAGTCTGATCAATTATTTTCACACAATCGTTTTCAAACCAAATTGTTTTATAATCTTTACCTTCTATTTTCATTATTTAATTCTATTTAAACTTTCAGTTGGCCAAATTTTTTCTCTATCATACATTTTGTCATAGCAAATTGATTTATCAGATATTTCAATCCAAGGATCTTTATCTTTTACAAAAATATGAGCTTGTGGTTGTATAGGATTATTTAGCGTTTGTGATCTCACAGCAACTCTACCGGTTGATATATTGTATCTACAAAAAACGTATACGCCGCAAATTATACAAAAATATGCATTTACACCCTTTCCACTCCCAGTCGGGAGTTCAATTGACGCAATATCTCCCTCGACCTCCAAATCTTTCTCAAGAACCATTGTGTGTATTACGAAAGAAGAGCCTGTAGATTTTTTACAATCCTTACAATGACAAGCTTGAGTAAATAATGGATTGTTTTTTATTGTATACTTAACATTATTACACCCACAACTTCCTTTTAAATTCATTTATTTAAAACTCTCCCAGCTACTGTTTTGAGCTTATCTTTGGTTTTTTTTGTTCTTTTCTCCGGAGCTGTAATGATTGCTACATCTAAACAATTATTTGTTGGATCCTTTGGATCTATATGACTTTCAAAATTATCAATTAAATTTTTAATCATGCTTTTAGCTTTCGAAGCATTGCCTAAAAGAACTTTAATAACTTGTTGAACATCAACATTTTCATGATCTGGATGCCAACAATCATAATCAGTTACCATAGAAACAGATGCATATCTAATTTCAGCTTCTCGAGCTAATTTTGCCTCTGGCATATTGGTCATACCAATTACATCGGCTTTCCAAGACCTATATAAATTGGATTCTGCTAAAGTTGAAAACTGAGGACCTTCCATGACAACATATGTTCCACCTTTTTGATAACTAATTTTTTCTTTTTTAATTGCCTCTTCACAAGCATTCATTAATCCATTAGATGTAGGATGAGCCATTGACACGTGGGCAACTATTTCATCATCAAAAAAAGTTTTATTTCTAGAAAAAGTTCTATCAATAAATTGATCCACAATTACAAACTTTCCAGGTGGTAAATTCTCTTTTAATGAACCAACTGCAGAAATAGATATTATATCTGTAACACCACACTGCTTTAATGCATCAATATTTGCCCTAAAATTTATTTTAGATGGTGAAATAAAGTGTCCTTTACCATGTCTTGGTAAAAAAAGAACTTCTTTTCCATTAAAATTAGTTTTTAATATTTTATCGGATGGTGAACCCCATGGAGTTTTTATGTTTAAAAATTCACGATCTTTAAACTCCTCAACGTCATAAAGACCACTGCCTCCGATAATTGCTAATTTATTTGTCATATCTTTTAAAATGATTTATTTATTTATAACTTAAAATTTTATGAATTTAAAAGATTATATTAGATCAGTCCCAGATTATCCAAAAAAAGGAATATTGTTTAGAGATATTACAACACTTATTAAAGATGAAAATGCTTTTATAAAAACAATAGATGAAATAATTGCAAAATCAAAAAAATTCAAAGTTGATAAAATAGCAGCTGTAGAGTCCAGAGGTTTTGTTTTTGCTGCTGCTGTTTCATATATGTTGAAAAAACCTTTTATAATGCTTAGAAAAAAAAATAAGCTTCCTGCGGAAACTTATTCGACTAACTTTGATTTGGAATATGGCTCTGCTACAATTGAAGTACATAAAGATTCTATTGAAAAAGGTGATTCTGTATTAATCATAGATGATTTGATTGCAACTGGTGGGACCGCTAAGGCAGCTGCAAAACTAGTAGAAATTTCTGGTGGAATTGTGTCTGGTTATATATTTGTTATCAATCTTTTTGACTTAGGGGGGTGCGATAATTTAATTAAAGCAGGATATAAAGTAGAAAATCTAATAGAGTTTCAAGGTCATTAAAAATACCGAAATAGTGTTATGAAAGTTCTTTACATAGTTCATGCAAATTCGTGGGATGAATATTCCGGTACTCCAATTATTGTTGATCAATACGCAAAGGCAAGTTTAGAAAAAGGTTGTGAAGTTTGTATTGTTACGCCAACATTTGAAAGGATTGATTTTAAAAATCAAAAGAAAAATAGTTCTAATGATATTTTTTTTTTAAAATGGCCTGCATTAGAGCAATGGAGTTTAGAAGCATTTTCAGATAAAAAATATATTAACAATGAGGAAAATATAATTTCATTTAAACCTGATATAATTCATATTATTGATTGGGTTAATTTTAATCCAACAATTTTAAATGAATTAAAAAAATTTAAAGTACCTATTATTAAACATATTTATAACTTTGAAGATTTTTGTTACTTTATTAGTCCTATTTATAAAAATAAAGACCACAGCTACTGCAATGCACCTTTGTCTGATATTGAATGCGCGAAGTGCGTACAATCAAACTTTTTTAATAAATTAAATTTTTTTAAAAAAATAAAATATATTCTTTCCAACATGAAAAAAAAAGATTACATTTTTTTAAAAAGTAAATTTAGGCATAGGAGAAAAACAATAATTAATCATACACATAACTATTATGATCATTTAATTTTTCCATCACAATCATTTGCTGATTTTTATTTCTCCCATTTAAGAGAAAATAAACCATATTCGGTTATATCACATGGTATAGATATATCTTCGAATTTTAAAAAAAAGAACTATGAACAAAAAATAAAATTTATTTTTACTGGTGGTACAGATTTAAGAAAAGGATGGCCTGTTATTGAGGAAGTGTTTGATCAACTTTTAAAAATATATGAGGATAAAATTGAATTAAGAATATATGGAAATAAAAAAAAAACTGAAAAATCAAAATTGAAAAAGTTTTCATCCGTTGAGTTTTTTGATGCTTTTAATCCTAACCAAATTGATAAAATTTTATCATGGGCAGATATAGGTGTGGCACCAACATATTTTGAAACTTATTCTAGAATTGTTCGTGAATATATTAATTTTGGGATTGTTCCTATATCTACAAATGCATTTGGTGTTTCTGAATTAATTACATCCAACAAAAATGGTATTTTAATAGACAGACCTTTTTCTAAAAATCTTTTTGATATAGTTGAAAAGATTATTTTGGACACAAATTTTTTAAAAAAACTACAAGATGGTATAAAAAATTCAAAAATAGTATCTAAAGAAGATGAATTTACTAAAATTTTTCAGTTATATAATGACTTGATAAAGAGCTAGTTTTTTTTTACCCTATACCAAGATTTTTTACCTAAAATTGAATTAAATATGCCTTTAATTCTCATAAGATTATTCAATTTTTTTTCTTTATTAAATGTCAGTGTATAAAAAATAAATTTTGTAGTAGAGGAAATAAAGTTCCAAGATATTCTATATAACGCAATTACAAACCCATAATGCTTCTTGTTATAGTAAAATTTTGACCACATCCAATGCCAATTTCTTAAGTTTTCATGAGCATTGTCTATTGAGATGCCACCTATATGATTAATTTTAGATTTTTTAATAACATATATAGACTCCTTTTTATTTTTTACCCTCAAACATAAATCATCGTTTTCAAGGTATAAGAAAAAATTTTCATCAAAGAAATCTTCATTATTAAATTTTTTTAGATTAAATAGCATTGAGAATCCATCAATACTATCTACATCTAATACTCTTTCTTCTAAATTAATTTTTTTTTTCATTTTAAAATTGGGTAATTTTATATTGTCGTTGATTGGAGTAACTAGTGTGAAATCTGAAAGTTTATTGACCTCTTTTATAAGGTTATTAATTTCATTTTTTTCAAACTTTGTATCTGGATTTAGTACATACGCATATTCAGTTTTACAAGCCTTAAGACCAATATTATTACCTGCACCCATCCCATTATTTTCTGACAAAATGACCTCAATATTGTCATATTTAAACTCTAAATCATTCTTGATTTTAATGTTATTTGAATTTTCAATTACGATTTTTTTACATTCTTTTGGAAGAGTGTCTAAACAATTTTGGACAATTGTTTCACTTTTATATGTCACTATTATAAAGGTTATGTCTTTTAAATTTAGATTCATTAATAATTAAAAAAGTATACTTAAATTAACAATTATTGTAAAAAAAAACTATGAAAAAAGCTTTGGTAACTGGTGGATTGGGTTTTATTGGAAGTAATTTAGTTAAAATTCTTATATCTAAAAATTTTTATGTTATTAACGTTGATAAATTTAGTTATTCTTCAAATTTATATAATGTAAAAAATTTTTCTAATTCTAAGTTTTATAAATTTATAAAATTAGACATAAACAATAAAAAAAAAATTTCTGAAATTTTAAAGAAATATAGACCTGATGTAGTCTTTAATTTAGCGGCAGAAACCCATGTCGATAGATCGATAGATGGTCCTTATAATTTTATTAAAAGTAATATTCTAGGAGTTTTTAATTTACTTGAATCATTTAAAAATTATATAAAAATAAATAAAAAATCTAAACTTATTCATATATCTACTGATGAAGTCTATGGAGATGTTATTCAAGGTAGGTCCAAAGAAACAGATGCATATAAACCCAGTTCTCCATACGCTGCTTCTAAAGCCTCATCTGATCATTTAGTATACTCATATATTAGAACCTATAAAATTCCAGCTATTATAACAAATTGTTCAAATAACTATGGGCCAAGACAACATCCAGAGAAGCTAATTCCGAAATTAATATATAATATATTAAATAATAAAAGCCTACCAATTTACGGAAAAGGTTTAAACTCTAGAGAATGGATTTTTGTAGATGATCATTGTGAAGCTTTAATTAAAATTTATTTAAAAGGAAAAAATGGGCATTTCTATAATATTGGATCTAATATAAATGTAAATAATATTAAAATTACAAAGTTACTAATTAGTATTGCTAAAAATAAAATTAAAGTTGGGAAAAAAGTTAAAATATCTTTTGTGACTGATAGACCTGGACATGACTTAAGATATGCCCTAAATAGCAAAAAAATTATTAAAAGTATTAAATGGAAACCAAAGACATCTTTAATTAAAGGGCTTAATACTACTTTTGATTGGTATTTAAAAAATCCAGGATATTTTTCAAATCTTAAAAAAAAAGATATAATTAAAAGATTGGGTAGTAAAAAATGATTAAAAAAGGAATTATATTATCAGGCGGGATGGGAACTAGAATGAGTCCCTTAACTAAAGCTGTTAACAAGCAGTTATTACCAATATATGATAAACCTTTAATTTTTTATCCATTATCTATTTTAATGTTATCTAACATTAAAGATATCTTAATAATTGTAAATAAAGGTCAATTAAACCAGTATAAAAAAATACTTCCAAATGGAAAAAATTTTGGAATTAAAATTACATACCTAGAACAATCATCTCCACGAGGACTTCCAGATGCATTTATTATTGGAGAAAAATTTATTAATGGAGAAAACGTAGCTCTAATCCTAGGAGATAATTTTTTTTATGGACAAAATTTGACTAGTCAACTTCAAAAAAATACAAAGTTAAATAAAGGTGCAAAAATAATATTACATAGAGTAAGAAAACCTGAAAACTATGGTGTTGCAAAATTAAATAATAAAAAAAAAGTTATAGCAATCAAAGAAAAGCCAAAAAAATTTGTCTCTGATCTAGCTGTAACAGGTTTATATTTTTTTGATAAGAATGTTGTGAACTATGCAAAAAAATTAAAACCTTCAAAAAGAGGTGAGTTGGAAATTGTTGATTTAATTAATCTATATAAAAAAAAAGGTCATTTATCTGCAGATTTAATAGGAAGAGGTGGAGCTTGGCTTGACACTGGATCTATTGAAGATTTTTATAAAACAAGTGCATTTGTATCAGCAATTGAGAATAGACAAGGTTTTAAAATTGCTTGTTTAGAAGAAATAGCACTTAACAGTAAATGGATTAAAAAAAATAACATTTTAGACGCTATAAAATTTTATGGTAATTGTGAATACTCAAATTACCTTAAAAAATTATTATGATAAATCCACTTTCGGATAGCAAAAATAAAAAAATATTTTTAGTTTTAGTAACTTTAGCCTTTGGCTTTTTATTTAGAGGTTATAATATTAATTTTGAAGATTTCACAACTGATGAAATTTTTGCATTCTGGACATCTGAATCGAATATATCATTTAAAGAAACTTTAATTAGAACTTTAAGTTCAAACTTTAATTGTTTATTTGATTTTTTTTTAAAATGGTTTCACACTATATTTGGGTATGATGTACACATATCTATATATTATCCTTTAATATTAAGTTTTACCTCTCTAGTTTTTTTTTATTTTTTCTTAAAAAAAAATACTTCATATGGTTCTTCTGTATTTGGCCTTTTTTTACTAAGTATCAATATTTTTCATATTAAGTATTCTATCGAATTAAGATCTTATATTTTAACCTTTTTGTTAACTACAATTTTTTTTTTACTTAATTTCAATAATAAGAAACTAATAAATCCTAATTGGATACGACTTGTAGGCATTATATTAATTTCTATTTTAATGGTATTAAGCCACTCTTTTACGTTACTAATTTTTTTATCATTTATAATCTATAAATCGATTGTTTGTTTAGCAAACAAGAAAGTAAATTTTAGAGATGTAATTTTAATATCTAGTTTAATAATTATAAGTTTATCTTATCTTTTTATTTATCTTCCAATAAATATTTCCTTTATAGGATCAGATTTTTTTATGAATAAAAGTATTTCACCCCACTGGTTTCAACAAGTGAAGCTAAGTTTTTATACTAATTATTTTTTTTCACACTTTTTTGGATCTCGCATTTTGGGATTAATCTATTTATTAATATTTTTATATTTAATTATAAAATTTAGGAAAGAAATTATTTTCAATCATGATTTGTATTTATTTTTCATAATCATGTTATTTATTTCTTATTCTATACCAGTAATTTATGGATATTTATTAACGCCTGTATTGCAAAGCAGATATATTTTTTTTGTCTTGGTACCTATAATTGCTTTAATCTCAAATTTTATATTTGAACATAAAAATAATAATATTAAAAATTTTTTAATAATACTGATAATTATTCCAACTTTGACTAATCATATTATTTATGAAAATTCATTTAAACAACTATACACTGAAATTGATCCTGCTAAACCTCAAATAAGAGAGAGTATAAAAATCATAAATAAATCGGATGAAAAGTTCTTTACGATTAAAAATAATAATGCATTAGAACCAAATACTTATAAAGCATACGTAAATTATATAAAAAAATATGCTGAAAAGTTAAATTTTGAGATTCAATACTTTGATTATCAAAATATTAAAATAAAACCTGAAAGTTTTTGGATAATTCAAATTAAAGATAACTATAAACTAAAATTTGTAATAGACGATGATTTTCAAAACTATGAAATCATTGATGAGATTTACCTTAACAGTGTAGAAATAAGACTATTAAAATCAAGTTCTAGTTAAATTTCCTTATAAATATTAATCTTAAATTTAAATATATTGTTTTGATAATTTTCATTTTAGACTTACCCTCTTTTAAATCATATCTTAAATCTATTGGTATTTCACTAAAAGCTAATTGATCTTTATATTTATAAAGTTTTAACAAAATATCAGCAGAAGCCGAGAAACCCGTCTCTGAAAAAAAATTTTCATATTTAGAAATTATATTTCTTATTTTTTTAACTCTGTAAGCTCTAAAACCACATGTGTAATCTCTTACATTTTCAATGCTAAAGAATATTTTAAACATTTTTGCAGCAAGATAACTTAAGAATATCCTTATATTTTTAAGGCCTCGTATTTTTGAATT
This sequence comes from uncultured Pelagibacteraceae bacterium, assembly GCA_902515185.1. Classification (GTDB taxonomy): domain Bacteria; phylum Pseudomonadota; class Alphaproteobacteria; order Pelagibacterales; family Pelagibacteraceae; genus Pelagibacter. The sequence continues at coordinate 25,240 of CABXTN010000010.1, forward strand.
TTCTACATACCTCGAAGCAATTGTTATGTCTGCATTTTCATTAACTATTTTACAATAGAGCTGATAGCTCTGTTCTATAGTATGGGAGTTATCAGTATCCATAGTAATCAGGACATCATTATCACTTGCTTTTGAAAAACAATAATTGAAACCTGATTTTAAAGCTTCACCTAGACCTAAATTTTTTTTATGTCTTACAATTTTTAAGCTTATATTATTGGATAATTGATTTTTTAAAATAATTAATTTTTCGGCAGTATCATCTGTTGAGCCATCATCTACATAAATGATAAATATCTTTATACCCTTGTCAAAATAAAAACTATTTAAATTTTTAAATAATTTTTCTATATTTTGACTCTCGTTTAGTGCAGGTAAAATATAGTAAATATTATTATTTATATTTTGCATCTTTTAAAATGATAGATAAAATTTTTTTTGACACATTTTGACCATAGGGATGCTTCCATATTGGTCTTTGTCTTATCATTTTAAAAATTCCTTGTCTAATTTTCTTTTTATTATATCCAGTTAAAAAATTAGAACTAATTTTAAGAGTTTCAGGTCTTTCAGTATTTTTTCTTATTGTAACACATGGAGTTTTCAATATACAGGCCTCCTCTTGTAAACCTCCTGAGTCGGTTATAACAAGTTTGGAATTATTTATATAAGTCAAAGATTTTTTATAACTACATGGTTTTATTATTTTAATTATTTTAAGATTATTTATTTTAAGACTGCTAATAATTTTTTTTGTTCTTGGATGAGCTGGAAAAATAATTTTTATTTTAAGTTCAGACGATATATCTATTAAGGTTCTTAGTGTTTCAATCAATCTTTTTTTTATTTTTATCGTCTCTACTCTATGTAAAGTTAAATAAAAATAGTTGATTTTTTTTTTTTTATTTTTAAAAAACATTTTAATTGAATCAGATATTGAATTACCAACTACAAAAATTTTTTTTGAACTAATTTTCTCTTTTAACAAGTTTTTCTTAGCGATCATTGTGGGAGCAAATAAATAATCGCTATATTTATCTGCGAAAATCCGATTATTTTCTTCAGGCATTTTTTTGTCAAATGATCTTATTCCTGCTTCTATATGTACCAACTTCGAATTTATTTTTTTTTTTACCTTATTAAAAGCAATCACAGAAGATTTTACTGAATCTGTATCTCCTTGGTTAATTATAAAATCTGGTTTTAGTTCAAGAAATGTCTTGGTCAATCTATTTGCAAGTTTATGTATAAAAATTTTTCTACTATGCATTTTAGTATTCAAATTTAAAAAAATACTTGGTTTTATGCCAAGATCTTTAAAAAATTGACCTTGCATACTGTAATCATAATGTTGTCCTGTGTGTATAATATGCAGTTTGAACTTATTATTAAAAACTTTAATAATTGGATAAAGTTTAATTGTTTCTGGTCTTGTACCTAGAATAAAACAAACTGTTTTCATTTTTCAAATAAATTTTTATTTATAGTAGTAAGATAATCTTTTAATTTTAAGCAAATCACATATTGATATTACACAGCCTTTATTTTCAACAAATTTTTTATAATCTTTATTATTTGGTAATGAATAATAAGAGCTTGTATATTTACTCTTTTCAAATCTTCTATATTTAAGTTTTTTCAGCGATATGAATAAGTATTTTGGATAGTAGTTAAAAATATATAAATAAAAACTTATCATTGAATTAAATTTTTTATTTATTTTTTTTTGAAAAATAATTTTTCCATTATCAATTTTTTTATCAATTAAGTGATAAGTTATCCCATTTTCCTTATTATAAATTTTAGTCCAGAAGTAGGGAAATAATCCTTTGAATGATGGCAGTAATGAAGAATGTTTATTTATTATATAATGACTTTTAACATTAATAATTTTTTTACTAAATATATGATTTGTTATCGCAAATGTAACAATCTTTCTTTTTTTCTTTAAATAATTAAGTAAGTTTTTATCATTAACTGTTTTTATATATTTTACCTCAATGTTGTATTTTTTTCTAAAACTTTCAAAACTATTAATGCCAGAGATAAAATTTTTTCCTAAAGATAGTGAATAAAAAACTCCAAGTTTAAGAAAAGTATAAAAGCCAAAAGTCTTAAGATACCACATTGAGGTACTTGAATTATTTTTATGTGATAATTTACTAGGTAACACCCAAATTTTATCAATTATCAAATTTTTACTATTAAAATAATCAATTGTATTTTTTACTATATTAAGACCCCAGCACTTATCATCATCAACTATAATATTAAATATCATTTACTTTTTTCATCTTTTGCCAAATCAATTAATTTTTTTCCTTTGTAACCATACGAAATGATTAATTTAAAAATATCTTCAAGTTTGTTCAATTTGCTTTGAAAATTTTCCGAATTCATTCTTTCTAAGGATACTAAATAATTAGGATTAGTATCATCTTTATCTAAAAAATCAGCTGGATGTATTAAAAAATAAAAAGGTTTTTCACGATTTAATATTATTTTAAGTTTTTTCTTTAAATACTCAAAACCAAAAAAAAAACCTACTGTATTCCAAATTGGTGTCTGAAAATTGCTGATTACAGGTACTGGAATCTCCAGGATACTATTTTTATTATCTTTATTAACCATTTGCATATCTGAATTAAGAAAAAATGGTTCATTTTTATATTTAAAAGGAAAAAAATAATCTCTTCTATTAATTATTTTAAAAGCTCTAGAATACTTTTTAGCAGCTAATTGACTCAGAAATATTTTTGCAACCATAGGATATAAAAATATAGATCTAAAAAAACTTGTATCATAAGTATAGTTCAAATCAATTAAGCTCTTAATTACATTTCTAGAAATGGCCCAAGCTGGAGACACGAATCCTTTGCATTCTTTTCCAGTGCAGTCATGTATAATTTTATGAGATTTGTATATTTCATCGTACGTTTCTCGTTCATTCAATGCTCCAAAATTATGAAAATGATTATAGCTATGATTTGCAATTTCTACGTTGTCTCTCTCTGAAATTTTTTTTAAAATATTGAAGTTTTTTTTATTCTCTAGATCTCTACCAACAACAAAAATAGTTAAAGGTATACCATATTTTTCACACAAATTAATAATTCTATCTAAACCCTTAGTGTATGCACTATCCTCATTAAATTCTGATGGCCATCCATACGACTCTGCTAATGAATCAAAGTTTAAATTGATAGCGAAGTTTTTCATATTATTTTTATTTATTTGGTAGCGGGAAGTGGGATCGAACCACTGACCTCGGGCTTATGAGTCCCGCGCTCTAACCAACTGAGCTACCCCGCCTTTAAATTGTAATGATTTATAATAGTTTTATTTTCTGATACAATCAATTTTTTTCATTTTTAGGAATACAAACAATCCACTCCATTTTTCTTGGTCTTCCCTCTTGTGCCATAAGCCATTTTTCATAATCATGAAAAACGTCCAATATTTTTATTTTAGATAGATCTCTACTTTCAGTCGTTAGGATTTGCGTTATGAATTTATCTTTCAAATCTTTAATTAAAATTTCTGGAGATTCTACAAAATCGTGAATTTCAATAATTAAAATAGAATTTTCTAATCTTTTTATGTTATTTTTGTTTAAAATTTTAAATTCATCTCCCTCAATATCAATAAGAAATAAACAATCACTTAAATTTTTTTGTTTAAATATGTCATTTTCAAGAAAGTTAGTTTCAGCCTTATGAAATAATTTATAGTGATTAATATTATTATCTCTCATGTTTTCGATTAAAAGTTTTTTTGCAGAATTATCGATTTCATAGCCGATGCCGTATTCAAATAATTTTTTTTTTAATGCGCCAACTAAATGAAAGCCCTCACCTGCTCCTATATTAACAAAAAAATTTTTTTTGTTTTTTGAATTCTGAATATTGAAAATTTGGTCTTGAATCTCTTTTTCATATAAACCTAAAAGTTTTGAGGATGTATCGTGCATACTCCACTGTTTATTAATTTTAACTATAGTATCTTTATAAATACCTGATTGAATTATATTATTTGACAATTTTTCTATATGTTTTGCTAACTCGAATATCACTTTATCGATTGGAGTAGTTAATCTATTTCTAAAACCAATTTTACCCAAAAGAATATTTATAAATCCAATTAATCCATGCCTAGAGTAAGCGTAACTAAATTTTTTAATATTCATAATTTTAAACTATCCAATCTGAAAAATTTTTTTTGTTTTTATATATATATTCAGGGAAATTTTCATCAATTTCTACAGTATTTAATTTAATATTTGGGTTTATAAAAAATTTTTTTGATAAAATGCTATCATTAATATCTTTAATATTAATTTTATTATTAAGTTCGCCATGGCCGTAAGACTTCATCTTTTTTACTATTTCCTCTGGTGTTTTTAAAAATGAAAAATGCCAACCTCCATTATAAATTATTTGTGTCTTAAAAAATAATTTTCTTAAGAAGCCTCTTCTCATGAATCTTTTATTCCTTAACCACTGAGGTGATTTCAAAAATTTTTTATAACAAATCCCTGTGCCAAGCCATTTATCATCACTTTGTAAGTTTAGTTTATAATAATAATTTTTTTGACTGAATAGTGCAAAACTTTTAACTTTATATTTTTCTAAAGATTCAAAATTTGGAATTTCATCTGCATCAGAAATTAAAATCAGATCATTTGGATCACACATTTCAATTGCTTTAGATATTGAGTTTCGATGATAATTTTCTCTAAAAAAATTTTTACTCCATCCCTTTTTATAATCATCAACAACTTTAGGTATATCTTCGACTACATGGTATATGATTTTATCTTTAAATTTCTGAAAGTCATTTATGTTAAAATTTAATTTTTTTTCATTTCCTGCATGATCTCTTGTTGCTTCAACAACTACAAACTTATCTACATATTTATTTAAAATATTAAATCTTAAATCCAAGATTAGATCCTCGTTAAAGTACATCGAACAATCGTAAACAGCCATTATTTCAACTAAACCAATCTTTATATTTTATTTTATTTTCAGCTAAGTAATTAGGCAACATGTTATCACTAACTTTTTTTAATTTATAATTATAATTCCATTTATTCGGATTTTTTTGATCTACAGAATGATTATAGAATACTATGCCATCATTAATATATTTTTCTATTTTTTCTAAATTTATGCCACTTTCCGCAAATTCATCATGATGACCAAAATTATTAAATTTATCTAATAGATCTTTGGGCTTTTTTAAATTCGTGAAATGCCATCCTCCATCATTTATGATTTCCAAATTAGTTAATTTATAATCAGAAAAAAAAGTATCGACCCTCCAAAAAGGATATTTTTTAGGTTTTAAATTTCTAAGCCATGAAAACGATTTTAGATTTTTTTTTTTACAAGCTTTAGATCCATACCATGGCATCAAGTCATAAAATAAATTAAATTTATAGTAAAAAAAAAGTTGTTTAAATATAATGACACTTTTTTTAGTATTTTGTAAATTTTTTGAATTAAGATTGGGTATTTCATCATTATCACTTAAAATAATTAAATCTTCTTCATTTACATTTCCAATAGCTTTATCCATGTGGTTATATGATAATTCTATTCTTTTAATACTATTTAATCTTTTTTCATAACTAGTACTTTCTTTTTCAATTAAATCTTTGGGCTCTTCGTCTATAACTAAATAGATAATTTTATCCTTATATTTTGGGTACTCATTAATATTAAAATTCAAAGATTTTTTTTTGCCACTATGAGAGAAAGTGGACTCTGTGACTATAAATTTTTCAACATACTTATCTAGGATGCTAAACCTTACATCCATCATTAGATGTTCAGAATAAAAAGTAGTGCAATCGTAAATTTTCATTTAGTTTTTAAAATAATGAATTAATATCAACTTAAATTAAACTAATATATTAATAAATGGCCAAATTAAGAATTTATTGCATTACCAATAAACAGTCAGATAAATTAGAGAAATTAAGTGTTAATTTAGTTGGCGTAGGAAGAAATAGTTTTAATTCTAATTATCTGAAATGCGAAGGTGGCAAAAATATAAATTCTAAAGAAAAAAATTATTCAGAACTTACTTTTCACTATTGGTTTTGGAAAAATAAATTAAATGAATTTACAAATGATGATTGGATTGGATTCTGTCAAAGAAGACGTTTTTGGCTAAATTCTAAGAGCGAAAATTTAAATAATCCTCTGCAAGATATAATTTTAAAAAAAATACCTGCTGAATGGGCTGACTCTAATGCTGTGATATGTGAACCAATTCAACTTGGAACCAAATTTATGAAGTTATTTAAAAGAGGTTGGCGAAATTTAATAAGGAGTCCAAAAATTTTATTTAGTTTAAACAAGTCAAGTATTAAACTTCACTTTGACATGCATCATGGATATGGTGTTCTTGATAAATCAATTGATATTATGAGGATTGAAGATCGAGAGGAATTTAGAGATTATGTTAATTCAAGATCCTTTTACAACCCTCATATAATGTTTATCTCAAAAAAAACTATAATGGAAAAATATTTTAATGATGTTTTTCCATGGTTGTTCGAATGTGAAAAAATTTTTGGTTTTGAAAATCTAAAGGGCTATGACCAGACAAGGTTATATGCTTATTTATCTGAAAGATATTTGTCGTTTTGGTTTAAAAAATATTCAAACTATATTGAATGGCCTTGGATTTTTCAGGATATAAATTAATTTTTTAATTTAATATTTCCAATATAAAACATTAAAACACAATATTGGAGCAAAGCATAAATTGCTATAGGTATTAAATAAATTACTTCACTATAAATTATAGATCCAATAACAAAGCCCATCGCACCATTTTGGAGAAGTCCCTCAATTAAAATAGTTCTCCTTGAGCTTAAATCTTTTATTAAAACTTTTACTATAATAGAAATTATTAATACTACTAAACTGATAAGCAAAATTATCACCGGTCCGATATCCTCAAAATAACTAACTAAATTAAACCTCTCCATAAAGATTGCTATAAGTACAATTGATAAAAATACAAGAAACGCAATTCTATCTAATAAAAATAAACGTTTCACAAAAAAACTTGGAAATTTCTGTCTTAAAAAAATACCTAAAAAAACTGGTATAGTTATAAATAAAAAAGTTTTTAAAGAAAAAATAAATATATTTAACTGGAGAACATCTAAATAAATAAATTTACTAAATAATTTAAGATACAGTGGGACCGTTACAAATGATAGCAGCGCACATGTTGATGTCAAAGTAATAGATAAAGCAACATTTCCGTTAACTAATTTTGTTGCATAGTTTGACATAGCAGCAGATGGCATTATCATTAGTAAAAATATTCCAAATTGGAATTCAGGCTTTAAATCAATTAAGCTAATAATAATTAAGCTTATTAATGGAAGAGCTATTATCTGACAAAAAAGACCAACTAGTAAAGTTTGATAATTATTGAGTACAGTTTTAAAATTTTTTATACTTAGGTTAAGACCTAAAGCAAACATTATGAAAAATACCCCAGCTGGTCCAACTAACTTTACAAAATCCATAGTTTTACTGATTAAATTACATTAATAATTTATATTTTTCTTGATGAATTAACAAATTTATTATTATTTCTCAAATAAAAAAGTATTAAAGATTTATGAAAGAAACATTGAAGATATTCTCAACTGAGATTCAAGAGAACCAAGTTTCTAATATTTATTCTAAAAATTATCATTCTTTACATACTGAATACCTTGAAATGCAAAGAGATTGGCTTTTTAGAGCGTACAATCAATTTAAAGATCTTGATAAATATTTTATCCTTATAAGCTTAGTAAAAAAAACAATGGCAGCTTATAATGAATACCTTCTAAAATATTCGTGGGATGATTTCTTTTCTACAAAGGAACTAGAATTAAAAAAATTTAGCATTGTAGACATATCCCAAGAATTAAATATGTCAAAAGAAACAGCTAGAAGAAAAATTTTAGAGCTAGAAAAAGAAGGTGTCATATCAAAGGATAAAAAAAGTGTAAGAATTAAACGTGATGGTTTTGAATTTCAAAAACCTATAAATACTGTTAAAAATATGAGCAGATTATTATCTGTATTTTCAAAAAAGCTTAATGAAAATAAAATAATTAAACAACATATAACCTCAGATGAATTCTCTGACTTGATTAAAAAAAATTATACTCAATGTTGGACATATTTCCTAAACTTTCAAATTGAAATGATGACAGAATTTAAAAGAGAATGTTTTAAAGATTATGAAACTTTTTCTATATGGGTTGTAATAGTTTATAACCAAAATTTACATTTCAATAATAAAATAAAAGGAGATAAAAACTATATTCAATTTTTAGATAGTATGAGTGATGAAAGTCAGAGATTTTCTAAAGAACTTCTTGGTCTTACTGGCAGTTTTGGTTTAAATGCTATGACCATATCTGATTTAACTGGCATACCTAGACCAACCGTTATAAGAAAACTTAGATTTTTAACTAAAGAACAATATGTAAAAAAAAATGAATCAAGTCTTTATAGTATAGATGTTAGTACAAAAGTTACTGTTAATGTTGAAAAGATAAGAATGAAAAACCTGCATCGTATCTGTGTGATGATTTGTAAATTATTAAATACTGCTAGACTAAATTTGAAAAATTAAAAAGAAGCAATAAATGCTGTTATAATAATCACGGATAAAATAAGACCTAAAAATATTAAATTTTCCTTCTTTTCCTTTTTTTTTTCAGCCCTAACTTTTTCCATTAAAATATTTATGTCTACTTTATTTGTTGTAACTATGGGTTGAGAAGAATATGCTTCACCTGATGTGTTATTAGTTAGTTGTTCTGTGGACATTAGGACTTAAATCATAGGTTGCGAATCGATTCAATAGAATAATAGTTCAATTTGAGGTTAAGCAATGATTCGGATTGTCCAAGATGAGTATTCATCTTCAGATTGTTTTATAATTATTCTGATTTAAGGCCTTCGGTAAATACTCCGCCTCATACTTAGACTTTCCAACTTCAATGTAAATTTTATGCTTACTTGTATCAAGATTATTTAAGTCTCTATTTACATACCCAAATGTTAAATTTTTATTAAAATTAAATGAATAGTTCCCGGAGGTAGTTCTTCCTATAATTCTATCATCTAAATAAATTGGCTCGTCATGTAATAAGAGAGGCTCTCCCGGCTTTTTATCCTTTAATGTTAGCATAATCATTTTTTTTTGATTTTTCTTATCTTTAATTTTTAATAGAGCTTCTTTACCTAAAAAATTTACATTTTTTTTATAACTAATAGCAAAATCTAATCCTGCTTGATATTGGTTTTCTTCAGGCGATATATCATGACCCCAATGTAAAAATCCATTCTCCATACGCATAGTATCCATTGCGTGCATGCCACAATGTGTAAGATTATGATTAATCCCCTCTTTAGTTACTGCTTTATAAAGCTGTTTAGCATGAGCGGTTTCTATATATAATTCAAAACCTATTTCCCCTACATAAGATAGTCTTTGAGCCCATAACTTCATGTCATTAATTTTTACGAACTTTCCTGTGCCAAATTTAAAATTTTCGTTTGAAAAATTATCTTGGCTTATTTCAGATAATAAATCACGAGATTTTGGTCCGAACACTCCTAAACAACAATATTTATCAGTAACATCCTCAAAAATAATATCCTTTGATATATTGTTTAAAATGAAAAACTTATCTCTTTCTCTTGTTGCTGCTGAGCTTATTATTCTAAAATAATTTTTTTCTAGACAAACTACAGTACAATCGATTTCAATTCCTCCATCTTTATTCAGTATTTGAGTGTAAGTCGTTTTTCCATTTATAGATTTTATATTAGCTGTACATATTCTTTGTAATTCATCAAAACTTCCTTCTCCTTTTAAATCGAATTTTGAAAATGGTGTTAAATCAAATAAACCTACATTTTTTTTTGTATTTTTTGTTTCTTTTTCTACTGATGGATACCAATTTTGATATCCATAACTATATTTATATTCTGGGGGAGACCCATTTAAATTAAACCACATTGGTCTTTCGAAACCACCAGAGACACCAAAGCAAGCACCTGCTGCTTTCAACTCTTCATGATATGGAGTTATTTTTTGGTTTCTAGATGTTTTATGTTGTTTGTAAGGCCAATGCATTCCATAAAGATCACCAAGTGTTTCAGTAATACGCTCTTTAATAAAATTTATATTTGAATGGAAATTTTGAAATCTTTTAATGTCATATATAAATAAATCCTCGTTTATATGACCATTCATCATCCACTCAGCGGTAACTTTTCCAACACCACCACCACTTCCAATTCCAATACTATTTAAACCACAGCATGCAAAAAGGTTTTTAAAACCAGGCACCTCTCCTAATAAACTGTTTGTATCTGGTGTAAACGACTCTGGTCCTGAAAAAAATTTTCGTATTCCAGCAGTTTCTAGAATAGGAAATCTTTTTATTGCAGCTTTTAAATATGGTTCGAAGTGATCAAAATTTTCAGGTAACTCACCAAAAGAAAAATCTTCAGGAACTAAATTAGTTTTTTCAAATGCAGGTATTGATTTTCCCTCAAAAATACCAACCAATATTTTTCCTGCATCTTCCTTTATGTATGTTCGATTATCAAAATCTCTTATTACTGGTAAAGTTTTTGAAAGGTTATCTATCGCCTCTGTAATAATATAAAAATGTTCAGCTGGATACAAAGGTATGCTCGCTCCTATTTTTTCCCCTATTTGTCTTGACCACATTCCAGATGCTAATACAACATATTCACAATCTATATCTGTTCCATTAACTCTCACGCCTGCAATTCTTTTATTTTTAATTAAAATTTTTTCAACAGGTGACTTTTCAAATATTTTTGCACCTTCTAATTTAGCAGCTTTTGCCAACATATGTGTAACACCTGAAGGGTCTGCTGCACCATCTCCTGGCATAAAAATTCCACCAATAACATTCTCTGTATTTACTATTGGAAATTTTTTTTTAATATTTTCTTTATCAAAAATTTTTACATCAACATTATAAAGCTGTGCTGTGGTGGCTTGTCTTTTTAGCTCTTCCCATCGCCCTTCATTTTCAGCTATCGAAAGTGCACCATTCAATCTAAGCCCTGCAGAATGATCGACTTTTTTTTCTAATTCTTTATATAAGTCTAAAGTATATTTTCTTATTTTTGTTATTCCCGCAGATGGTCCTAGTTGACTTACAAGACCTGCAGCATGCCAAGTTGTGCCTGATGTGAGCTGGTCTCTCTCAAGTAGAATAGTATCTTTCCAACCAAATTTTGCTAAGTGATAAGCAACAGAACAACCTATTACCCCTCCTCCAATTACAACCACCTTGCAACTTTTGGGTAATTTTTTGTTCATTAAATCATTTGAATTCCTACGCCTGTCTTTGGATAGGTATATAAATTATAATTTGCTGCTAATTCTTCACCAGATTTAATATCTCTTATTGTAACCATATACATAAATCTTGCATAAGTGGTTGGGTACATATCTTCTTTTGATCCTTCTATGTTTACGACTTCACTTTGGTCATCTGGCATTGGTGCTAAATCGCCAAATTTTAAACTAGGAAGTTTATTTGTAATCATTCTTCGAACGTTAGGTGTGTCTGAATGATTGTAAAAACCACCTAAAGGTGTTCTCAAATAGTTGTTTTCAAATCTTTCGTCTAATATATGGGTAAGACCAATGAAAGTATTAGCTGGAATATCCTGTGTTGCGTAAAGTCCTAATCCTTCAATTGGTGATCTTTTAATTGTTACCCCGTCAGGTAAAGGTCTGTAACTCATAAATAAAACTACCCCGTTTTAATTAATTATTTCTTCGGGAGAAACATAGCTGTGACCAAAAACATTTGCAACTGCTTTATATGTGACATTTCCCTTGTGAACATTTAATCCAGCAAGGAAGTGTGGATCATCTCTTAATGCTTTTATATAGCCATCTTTTGCAAGTTTTGAAAGAAAAGGGAGTGTAGCTTTATTTAGCGCGAGAGTTGATGTTCTTGGAACTCCACCTGGCATATTTGCTACGCAGTAGTGTACAATATCATCAACAATATATGTTGGGTCTGCATGTGTAGTGGGTTTACTTGTTTCAACACATCCACCTTGATCTATTGCAACATCAACAATTACAGATCCTCTTTTCATTTTTTTTAACATATTTTTAGTAACTAACTTTGGAGCTTCTGCACCTGGAATTAAAACTCCACCAACTAATAAATCACAATCAGAAATTAATTTTTCTAAATCTATTTTATCACTATGTTGAGGTATTATTTTATCACCAAACATATCAACTAACTGTTTTAGTCTAGCTTCAGATTTATCTACAATGTGAACTTTTGCTTTCATACCAGTTGCTATTATTGCAGCATTTTCTCCAACAACCCCTCCTCCTAAAATTACAACATTTCCCGGATCAACACCTGGTGCACCACCTAATAATAGACCTCTGCCTTTTTGATTTTTTTCTAAACAATGAGCGCCTGCTTGAACAGACATTCTACCTGCTACTGCACTCATTGGTGCTAATAATGGAAGACGACCATTATTATCTGTAACAGTTTCATAAGCTATACAGACTCCTTTAGAATTTATTAATCCTTGAGTTAATTCTTTTGCAGCAGCTAGGTGCAAATAAGTAAAAACTATTTGATTTTCTTTAATCATCTTTACCTCATTTGAAAGAGGTTCTTTTACTTTAACAATTAATTCTGCTTCATTAAAAATATCTTCAGCTTTATTTACAATTTTAGCCCCTGCTTTTTTATATTGTTCGTTATCAAAGCCAGCTTCAAAGCCCCCATTATTTTCTACTAAAACTTCATTACCATTAGAGGTTAAAACTTTTACACTATCTGGAGTTAGTCCAATTCTATTTTCTTGTGGTTTGATTTCTTTTGGTACACCGATTTTCACAGCTTCTCCCTTTGATCTAGTAAAATAAAAAACTAATTTTTTTTACTTTTCGAATAGTTAGTTATGCCGGTTCTTAGTTTTTCTATTATCTCATCTATATGTTTTTTTTCTGAAATAAACATCGGTGCTATAATTAGACAGTCTCCAGTTGCTTTAAAGTTAATACCTGCTTCATAGCAATGTTTGAAACAAGTAAATCCAGCTACGCCTGGTTTTTTATCCATCCTAAGATCTATACCACCCATCATTCCATATCCTCTTATATTGTCTACAATATCGATATCTTTAAGTGAGAATAAACCTTTTTGGAAATATGGTGCCATATCTCTAGCCCTATTAAATATATCATCTTTCTCAAAAATATCTTGAACTGCTAATGCTGCTGCAACTGAAATTGGAATTCCTGAATAAGTGTAACCATGAAATAGTTCTATTGTGCCTTTTGGTGCACTATCCATTATTGTATCATAGATTTCATCTTTACATGCAACAACTCCCATTGGGCTTATTCCATTAGTTGTCGCTTTAGCCATCGTCATCATGTCAGGTGTAACACCAAATTCTTGGGCACCAAAAGCTGAACCCATTCTTCCCCATCCTGTAATTACTTCATCAAAAATTAAAAGAATTCCATGCTTGTCACAAATTTCTCTTAATCTTTGCAAATATCCTTTTGGTGGAACTAATGTTCCTGTCGAACCAGCTACTGGCTCAACAATACATGCAGCAATATTTTCTGCACCAAAGTTTGTACAAATTCTTTCAAGATCATCTGCTAATTCAGCACCAGTTTCGGGTTGACCACTTATAAATTTATGCTCTGGAAGATGTGTGTGTCTCATGTGAAGAACTCCTGGCATTAAAACACTTGCAAAAGTTTTGACATTGTTAATCATACCTCCAACAGAAGTAGCACCAATATTCATCCCATGATAAGCTCTTTCTCTTCCAACAAATCTATATCTATGTC
>CABXTN010000011.1 GCA_902515185.1 uncultured Pelagibacteraceae bacterium
GCTATTTTAAAAAATTTGATAATAGAAGTAGAAAAAAAAATCGAAAAACCGTTAAACAATTTGAATTTAATGATAGATAGTTCACATACTTTATCGATTGAAGTTTCTGTAAAGAAAAATTATGACCAAAAAAAAATCTTAAAAAATCAGATTGAATTTCTGATACAGGATTTAAGACAGCAAATATCTAGTTGTAATAAAAACTATATTATATCTCACATATTAATCGAAAATTATATTTTAGATGATCAATATCATGAAAACATTCCATTAGATTTAAAATGTAATACTTTTATATTGCAATCTAAGTTTATATGCATTGAAAGGAATTTTATTGACATTTTGAAAAGAATTTTTTTGAAGTATCAAATAGAGTTAAAGAAAATAATATCTACTAAATATGCAAAAACCATGCTTAATAGTAGTGAAAAAAATTTGTCAAAAGCTGGTATGATGGTCATCAATGGTTCAAATCTAAAAGAAGTATTAATAAGCTCAAAAAAATTGACCAACTTGGGCTTTTTTGAAAGAATTTTCCACATTTTTTCATAGCTGTATTTTATTGTAACATTTGTTGTATTTAAATATCAATTCCCGAAAATTATAAGTCTTTGATGTCAATTTTAAATCAAAAAACTTTAAATCAAGTAATTACTTTTGAAGGTGTTACTTTACATAAGGGAAAAAACGCAAAAGTTAAAATTTTGCCTTCTCCTCCAAATTCAGGGATAGTTTTTAAAAGAACAGATTTAAAATCAAATAATCTGATTAACGCAACTTTTCAAAATGTTAGTGATGCAAAACTTTGCACCACAATATCTAACGAATACGGCGTGAGTGTTTCTACAATAGAACATTTAATGGCTGCTCTTTATGGAAAAGGAGTCGATAATGCACTTATTGAGGTTGATCAAAATGAAATACCAATCAAAGACGGTTCATCAAAATTTTTTGTTGAGGCCATTAACAAAGTTGGATTAAAATCAAGCGATGCTCCTATTAAGATAATTAAAATATTAAAAAAAATTGAATTAAATGATAATGAAAAAACAATTTCAATTGAACCATCAAGCACATCTCTACAAATAGATTTTGAAATTAAATTTAATAACCCAAAAATTGGAACACAAAGAAATATAATAAATGTTTATGAGAGTAACCTGGAGGACATTTATACTTCAAGAACATTTTGTTTATATGAAGATATTGAAAAATTAAAAAAAATGGACTTTGCTAGAGGTGGATCATTAGATAATGCAATTGTAGTGAAAGATAAAAAAATATTGAATGAGGGTGGCCTGAGAAATGAAAAAGAATTTGTAAATCATAAGATCCTTGACTGTATTGGTGATTTGTTTTTATCTGGTCACAAAATTATAGGAAAAATTCAGTGTTCTCAAGGTGGACATAAATTAACAAATGAACTTTTAAAAAAAGTTTTTTCAGATATTCATAATTTTTCAATATTTGAACTAAAAGAGAAAAACTTACCTCATACGATAATCAACAAAACTGCGCTTAAATCAATAGCTTAAAACTGTTTCGAATTTTTTAAATAATCTGTTAAAAATTCAAAATGATTCATTACTTTAAAATTTTTATAATCTTACTTTTTTTATTTTCGTGCTCATCTAAAGATGAAGAAAGGGTTTCTATTTTACAAGAAAAGGATTTAGAACTTCAAATGATAGAAGCTTATAAGGAGGGAATCACTGAGCTTGAAAAGGGTGATGTAATTTACGCATCTAGAAAATTTAATGAAGCAGAACTTCTCTATCCACAATCCGAATGGGCTTCAAAGGCAATTTTAATGTCAGCATATGCTTTTTACTCCCAAAATTATTATGAAAGATCAATTTTTGAATTGGAGAGGTTCATATCAAAGTATCCAAATCATAAAAATATGGATTATGCATATTTTTTATTAGCTATGAATCATTATGAAAATATAATTGATGAAAAAAAAGATCTTGAACCTTTATTATTATCAAAAGAAAAATTTGAGTATATTATTAATGAATATCCAGATACAGATTTTGCGCAAGATGCAATTTATAAAATTGGTCTAATAAATGATATTCTAGCTTCTAAAGAGATATATTTGGGAAAGTATTATTTAAAAAGAAAAAAATGGGTTGCTGCAATAAACCGCTTTAAAACTGTCCTATCGGATTATGAAACTACAATTTATGTTGAGGAAGCACTGCATAGATTAGTTGAAACGTATTATAAGATTGGATTAGAAAGTGAAGCCGAAAAATATGCCAGCGTATTAGGCTATAATTATCAATCAAGTGAATGGTATGAGCAGAGTTATAAAATATTTAATAAAAAATATAAAACTAATAAACAAATAAAAAAAGAGAAAAAATCAGTATTTGATAAGTTTAAGAAAATTTTCAAATGATTAAAAAAGATATAGAAAAAATAAAGAAAGATTATCTAAAAAAAATCAATTTAATTCAAAAATATAATAAAGCATATTATTCTAATAGTAAACCTTTGGTAGACGATTTTGAGTTTGATAAGCTAAAGAAAGAAATTTTAAATTTAGAAAAAAAATATAATTATTTAAATAATAAAAATTCTCCCTCTTTCACAATTGGCTTTCAGCCGTCAAAAACTTTTAAAAAAGTTTTACATAAGGTTCCAATGCTTTCTCTTGGTAATGCTTTTAGCCAAGAGGATTTGGTTAATTTTGAAAAAAGAATTATTAATTATTTAGATAAGACTGAGAATTTTCAAATTGAATATAGCGCAGAACCAAAAATTGATGGGATTTCTGCTTCCTTAATTTATAAAAATGGAAAATTTATTACTGGCCTGTCTAGAGGCGATGGAAAAGAAGGAGAAGATATTACTGAAAACTTGAAAACTATTGCAGATATACCAAGTCATATTAAATTAAAAAATTTCCCTGAAGAAATTGATATAAGAGGGGAAGTTTTTATACAAAATAGTGATTTTAAAAAATTAAGTGATAAATTTGCCAATCCTAGAAATGCTGCCTCTGGATCTTTAAGACAAAAAAATCCTTCAGAAACAAAAAAAATTCCTTTGAAATTTATTGCTTATACTTTTGGTTACGAAAAAGGTATGAAAATATTATTTCAAAATGATTATCTAAAAAAACTAAAAGAATGGGGTTTTAAAACGAATCCTTTTAATCAAACTCTAAAAAATATAAAAAATTTAATGGAAAATTATTATGAAATTGAAAAAAAAAGAGGCGAGATAGATTTTGATATAGATGGCATAGTATATAAAGTTAATGATTTTAAGTTACAAAAAAGATTAGGTAATGTAGCGAATGCTCCTAGGTGGGCAATTGCTCACAAGTTCCCAGCTAATAGCGCTATTTCTAAAATAGAAAATATTGAAATTCAAATTGGACGAACTGGAGCTTTAACACCAGTTGCCAAGATAAAGCCTATAAATATTGGAGGTGTTGTAGTATCCAATGCCACATTACATAATGAAGAAGAAATTATTCGTAAAGACATTAGAATAGGAGATACAGTTTTAGTCGAGAGAGCAGGAGATGTTATTCCACATGTAATTTCAGTTGATTTTAAACAAAGAGCACAAAATTCAAAAAAATTTAATTTTCCACTTAGCTGTCCGTCTTGTGGATCCAAGACAGTAAAAGATTTTAATTTTACTACAAAAAAAAAGGATGCAGTGAGGAGATGCTCAAGTGAGGGCTATGGATGCGAAAAGGTAGCGATAGAAAAAATAAAACATTTTGTATCAAAGGAAGCTTTTAATATAGAGGGTTTTGGAAAAAAAATAGTTGAAAATTTTTGGAATTTAAATCTAATAAGATTACCACAAGATATATTTAAACTTGATTATACTAAGATTGAAAATTTAGATGGTTGGGGTCAGCAATCTGTAGCTAATCTAAAATATTCTATAGATTTAAGAAAAACCATTTCTTTTGAAAAATTTATTTATGCTCTAGGTATAAGGCATATTGGTTTAGAGAATGCTAAAATCATATCAAAAAACTTAAAATCTTTAAAAAATTTAATTTTATTGTCGAAAAAAAATAATTTTAGCGATTTACTTAATATTGATGGAATAGGGGAAACTCAAATAAATTCGATTAAAAATTTCTTTGCAAATAATACAAATATTAAAGTTTTGAATGGACTTGAAAAAGTACTTTTTGTCAATGACGCAAAAATTCAAAAATCAGATGGTTTATTAAATAATAGAACATTCATGTTAACAGGAAAGCTAGAGGGATTGAGTAGAGCGGAGGCTAAATCATTAATAGAGGAAAACTCTGGTTACATTGTAAGTAATGTCTCAAAAAAACTTGATTATTTAATTATTGGAGAAAAGCCAACAAATCGAAAAATTATTGAAGCAAAAAAACAAAATGTTAAAGTTATATCTCAAAAAGAGTTTTTATATATGTTGGAAACTAAAGGTTCTTAATTAACCACTTTTTTTTCATCTGTTTTTAAATACTTAGACAATTTAGAATAAACTTTTAGATGGTAATCAAAGAGATAATCTTTTTCTTTTCGAGTAAGTAAATTGTAATCAATAAGATCTTTATCTATTGGTGCCATAGTTAAATTTTCAAAAAACAACTTTTCTTTTAACTTATTAACATAGATCAAGTTTTCAATTCTTATTCCAAATTTGCCCTCCTGGTAGTATCCAGGTTCATTACTCAAAATCATTCCTTTTTGAAATTTAATATTATTAAATTTAGAAATTGCTTGAGGACCTTCATGTACATTAAGAAAGTAACCTACGCCATGACCAGTTCCATGCTTATAATTAAGTTTAAATTTCTTTAAAAACTTTCTTGCAAAATAATCTAATTTGTTTCCAGTGTTAATTTTTTTTAGATCACTTAAAGCTACTGAAATATGGCCCTTTAAAACTAAAGTAAAAATTTTTTTTATTTTTTTTGGCTGAGTTGCAAAACATATTGTTCTTGTTACATCTGTAGTTCCATATTTGTACTGCCCACCTGAGTCACATAAAAAAATATCTTTTTTTTTTATTTTTTTATCACTTTTTTTCGTTGCCCTATAATGGATTATTGCACCATTTGGACCTGTGCCGGCTATTGTATTAAAGCTAGGATATAAATAACTTTTATTCTTTTTCCTGAAATTTTCTAACTTTTTTTCAGCTTTAAGCTCTGTCAATCTTTTGTGTTTTTGATTTTTTATCCAAAACAAAAATTTTGTTAAAGCAACTCCATCCTCAATATGAGATTTGATCATATTTTTTATTTCTGTGGAGTTTTTTCTTGCTTTTAATAGATAGCAAGGATCCACATGACTTTTAATATTAAATCTTCGAGAAATAATTTTTTCTTTAAATATAGAGCAGGTTTTAGAGTCAATTATAAATTTATTTTCTTTTAAATTATCAAGAAATTTCTCTAACTCTTTTGGGACTATAATTTGATTTTTTCTTATTTTTTTTTCATTAATTAATTTACTTATTTTTTCTTTCTCACTTATTAAATAAATTTCTTTATCTTTAGTAATTATACAATTACAGTTTGGTATAGGCGAAAAGGGCACATCTGAGCCTCTTATATTTAAAATCCATGCAACGTTCTCTGGTGCACTTATAAATAAATAGTCAGCACCACTATCCTTAATAATTTTTGAAACAACAGAAATTTTTGATTTATAGTTATTTCCAGACACAGAATCTGGTAACGAAAAAAACTTTCTATTCTTTATTGATCTAAACTTTAAAATTTTATCAACTAAATTTTGGTCAATTTGTTTTAAAGTTAATTTTTTTACCAAAAAAATAATTAAGTTGTAATTTAGTAAATAGATTTGGATCAAAGCCTAAGACCAAATTTTTAAAAATATTTTTAGGTAAAGAATTTGGAAATTCATATACAGTAAATTCTTTTCCTGCCTGCTTTTTTGCTTGTAAAGTGTATCTTCCATCAACAAATAAATAATTTTTTTTTTTTAAAATCACTGCCATTCCAGCTGACCCACTAAAATTTGTAAATAATTTTAATCTATCTTTTCTTACGTTTTCGGAAAAAAATTCATCATTCTTTGGAATTATGTATCCATCAATATTATAAAATAAAAATTCGTTAATTAATTTTCTGATATTATAATTAATCATTTCAGTCTTTTTTGATATCTTATCCAACCAGGACTTCTTGTTTCATTCTCTACTTCAAAATCTTGATTAAAATCAAAATCGCTTTCTTGACTCTCGTTCTCATCATAGAACATATTTTTATCTAAAAACTTAGATGGCAATTCTTCAATAAACCTGGATGCCATACTATCAATCCAATCGCCTTGATAAAATCTATTCATCGAAAAAGATATAAAGACATCTTTTTTTGCTCTAGTAATTCCCACATAAGCCAATCTTCTTTCTTCTTCTAAACCTTTTTCACCTTTTTCCTCAATTGATTTCTGATGAGGGAACAATCCTTCTTCCCATCCTGGCAGAAAAATAACATCAAATTCCAATCCTTTTGATGCATGCATTGTCATCAAATTAATTTTTTGACCATCCCAATCTTGATCAATTGAAGTAGCTAAAGATACGTGTTCAAGAAAACTTTCTAAATTATCAAATTCTTTCATCGCGCTCAAAAGTTCTTTTATATTTTCTAATCTGTTTTCATTTTCTAAATCTTTTTTGTTTTTTAACATAGCTGAATAGCCTGATTCATCTAATATGTTTTGTAAAAGCTTAACATGGCCAAATTTTTTTATTATTAAATCATTTTTCCATTTTTCAATAAAATTTAGAAAAGAGTTCAATCCAATTTTAGCTTTTGGTTTTATTTTATTATTTTCAATTAATTCTTTTGATGCAATAAACAGATTTATTGAATTTTTTTTTGAGTATTCATGTATTTGTCTCATCGTACTTTCGCCTATAGCTCTTTTGGGGTTATTTACGATTCTTTCAAAAGCTAAGTCATCCCTGTCCTGATAAACTAATCTTAAATAAGCAATACAATCTTTAATTTCGGCTCTTTCATAAAACTTAGTACCCCCAATTATTCGATAAGGAAGACCTATTTTTAAAAATCTTTCCTCAAATTCTCTAGTTTGAAATATTGCTCTAACTAAAATCGCGACATTATTAAGTGAATATTTTTTTTTTATATTTTTTTCTACTTCATCACTTAACCCAATAGCCTCCTCTTTACCATTTCTATAACAGTTAAGTTTAATTAGGTCGCCATCTGATGAATTTGTTTTAAGTGTTTTTCCAACTCTATTTTGGTTATTTGAGATTAAATCTGAAGCTACACTCAAAATATTTTGTGTTGATCTATAATTTTCTTCAAGTCTTATAATTTTAGTATTTTTATATACTTTATCGAAATCCAAAAAGTTTTTTATTTCTGCTCCCCTCCAACTATAGATCGATTGATCATCATCTCCCACACAGCATATATTTTTATTTTTTTTTGCAAGTATATTTAGCCACTTACTTTGTATAAAATTTGTATCTTGATATTCGTCAACAAGAATATATTTGAAATTATTTGAATACATTTCACAAATTTCCAAATTATTTTCTAAAATATTTACACAATGCAAAATTAAATCACCAAAGTCACATGCATTTAAGTCTATAAGCTTTTTTTGATAAATTTTATATACAGGCAGAATAGTAGATTCATAAATATCTTTTTTATTAATAATTACATTTTCTGGGTACCAACCATTATTTTTCCATCTGTCTATTATTGATAAGATGACTCTTGGAGATAATTTTTTAATGTCTATGTTTTCTGCTTTGCAAATATTTTTCATTAACCTATTTTGATCATCACTGTCTAAAATTGTAAAATTAGAATTTAAACCTGCAGCTTTTGCATGCTTCCTTAAAAGCTTTGCGCAAATTGAGTGGAAAGTACCTAACCAAGTCAAGCCAGTTGCCTTAGAATTTAAAATTTTACTTATTCTGTTCTGCATTTCTTTTGCTGCTTTATTTGTAAAAGTGACTGATAAGATTTGATTAGGAAATGCTTTTTTATTTTTGATTATATGAGCTACTCTGGATGTTAATACTTTAGTTTTGCCAGACCCCGCACCAGCAACAACTAATATTGGACCTTCGGTATTGATTACTGCTTCTTTTTGTGCAGAATTCAAATTTTTTAAATAATCAAAGTTTATCATTTATAAATAATAACAATAAATAATGTTTAAAATAATAAAAAAATATAATTTAAATCTAAAACTAAATTTTAAAATAGTTATTTTTTCAATTTCGACGTTAGTATTTGTTTATCTTTTATATTTATCAATACCAAGTTTATATAATACTGGAAGGGTTCAAAAGGTCCTTAGCAGCGAGATTAACTCGAATTTTGATTTAAATTTGAGTTTATCACCTGAGATTTCATATAGGATACTCCCAAAACCCCATTTTGTAATTAATGATGCAAAATTGTTTAATATAAAATCAGAAGTAAATAATGAGATTGGACAAATTAAAGAATTAAAAATTTATATAAGTAATAAATATTTTTTTAATAAAGAAAAAATTAAAATTAATAAAATAACCATTCAAAAAGCTAATTTCTTTTTTAAAAAGGATGACTTAATTTACGTTAAAAATTATCTTAATGATAAATTAATTGATAGAAATATTAAAATTTTAAATAGTAAAGTATTTTATAATGATAAAGAAAATAATACTGTCTTTATATATACTATAAAAAAGTCAACATTAAAGTTTTATGACAAAGAAGGTAAAAATCAAATTAATTCTGATGGTGAAATTTTTAAAATTCCAGTAACTGCACAATGGGAAAAAAATTTTAATAGTAAATCGAAAGCATTAAATATTAATTTTAAAAAAATTAATATTGACTTAGAAAATAAAAGTATATTTAAAGACGATAAATATATTCATCATAGTGTTTTAAATATTTTTAATAGCAAATTAAAATCAAGTCTTGAATTTTTTGCAAATCATATAAAATTTAATTCGAAAAACTCAATTATTAGAAATACTCCAATCTCATATACTGGAAGGATAGATTTAAAACCATTTTATATAGACACTGAAATTAAGGCTAAACAATTTGATTTGAACTATTTATTGAAAAAAAGTTTTTGGTTAGACGAAATTATCAGCTCTAATTTTTTTAGAAACGAAAACTTTAATGGCAAGTTAAACATATCATCAAGTAAAATTATTAAGAATAAAATTTTTGATAAAATAAATTTTGTTTTGAATTTTGATGAGGGAAACTTGAATTTTAATGAGACTATTTTATCAGGTAGTAAAATAGGGTCAATAAAAGTATTTAATTCTAACTTTATAGAAAAAGATGGAAGAATATTTTTAGAGGCAAATGCTAGGTTAGATATAGAACAGTATGACTTATTTTATAAAAAGTTTTTTATATCAAAAAGTAATAGAAAAAAATTTAAAAATATTGAGTTTAGTTTTAACTTTGATGCTTTAAACGGAAGTTTTTATATTAATAGAATTATTTTCTATGATTTAAATGGAAAAAGATTTAATTCTGAGTTAATTGATGAAATAGTTGATGAAAATGCAGACAAAAGTTTTAGTTATTTTAATATGATTAGTTTTAGGAATTATTTAAACAAAGTACTGCTTCTTCATTCAGAACTTGGATAAATCATTTTTTTAGGATCTACTATCTTATTATAATCTTTTTCTGAAATTAGTCTTGTTTTCAAAGCTTCAGTTTTTAATGTTGTTTTATTTTTTAAAGCTGCTTTGGCAATCTTGGCTGCATTATCATAACCAATTTTTGGAGCCAATGCAGTAACTAACATAAGAGAATTGTCTAAATAGTATTTTATCTTATTTTTATCCGCTTTTAATCCTTTAATACAGTAAGATGAGAAATTTTTTGAACTGTCAGCTAATAAATCTATTGACTGTAAAATATTATGAGCAATTAGTGGTTTAAAAACATTTAATTCAAAGTGTCCATGTGAACCAGCCATAGTTATCCCATTATGGTTTCCAATAACTTTTACACAAACCATAGTTACCGCTTCTGACTGAGTTGGATTTATTTTTCCAGGCATAATCGATGAACCTGGTTCGTTAGAAGGTAAAATAAGTTCACCATAACCTGCCCTGGGACCTGAACCTAAAAATCTTATGTCATTAGCAATTTTCATTAAACAAACAGCGACAGTATTTAAAGTACCTGAAAAATTTACAATTTGATCGTGAGCAGCCAAAGATGCAAATTTATTTTTTGAAGGTTTAAATGGAATTTTGGTTATTTTTTTAATTTCACTTATAACTTTTTTATCAAAACCTTTTTTACTATTTATACCAGTACCTACTGCTGTACCACCTTGAGCTAAGAAATAAATCTCGTTTAATGCATTCTTGATCCTGAAAATACAATCTTCCAGTTGAGATTGATAGCCTGAAAATTCCTGACCCAAGGACAGGGGAGTTGCATCTTGCAAGTGTGTTCTTCCAACTTTTACTATTTTTTTGAACTGAGATATTTTTTTCTTCAATTCTTTATTTAATGTTTCAAGTGATGGTAATAATTTATTTTTTGTTTCAATAGCAATAGCTATATGCATTGCAGATGGAAACACATCATTAGTAGACTGAGATTTATTTACGTGATCATTTGGATGCACTGGTTTTTTTGTTCCCTTTTTCCCTCCTAGAATTTCAATAGCTCTATTTGCTATAACTTCATTTACGTTCATATTTGTTTGAGTTCCAGAGCCTGTTTGCCATACTTTTAGTGGAAAATGTTCATTTAATTTTCCTGATATCACTTCATTAGATGCTCTTATAATTGCCTTTGAAATATTTGGTGGAATTTGTTTTTCTTTTTCATGAATAATTGCTGCTGCTTTTTTAATTATTGCTATAGATTTAATCAAAATTGGTCTTACTAAAAATTCACCAATATCAAAATACTTTTTTGACCTTTGTGTTGAAGCACCCCAGTATTTATCATTAGGTACGTTTATTTTACCAATACTGTCAAATTCTTTTCTTAATTTCATAAATATTGTTTCTTAATGTATATTCAAAAGATATATATTATTTTTATTAAAACTTACAGGAGCAAAATGACAAATTTTGATAAAGTAGGAACTTTTATGAAAACTTTTGGGCAAGAAGTTAAAACAAAACCCTCATTTAGTTCTGACAAAATCAATAAACTAAGACTAGATCTCATCAGAGAAGAATTAAATGAACTTACGGAAGCAATGAAAAATAAAGACTTATTAGAAGTAGCAGATGCTTTAACTGATATTCTTTATGTTACATATGGAGCAGGTCATGCATTTGGAGTAAATTTAGATAAATGTTTTGAGGAAGTTCAAAATTCTAATATGAGTAAATTAGATAAAGAAGGCAAGCCAATTTATAATGAAAGTGGAAAAGTGATGAAAGGTCCAAATTATTTCAAACCAGACTTATCAAAATTTATTTAACAAATTTTATTTTTGAATATGAAAAGAATTTTAGTAGCTACTATTTTTTTTTTAATAATACCAATTAATTACAATCATTTATCAGCTGAAAATTTAGTTTGTAAAGATGAAAAAAATAACAAAACTATTAGTGTATTCTATACATTTAATAAAATAGAAGTAGAAGATAAAGTATTCTCAGACATTTTCGTTTTTGGCAATGGTATGTCAGGAGAATATTATAAATATAAAAGTCTTTTTTTGGGAATTGGAAAAGCATTAGATGAGAAGTGGGAAATTGATATTGAATTAAGAAACCCAAAAACGGTATCTTTAAGTAAGTTTAAATATTTTGGTGATGTACCAAAAAAAATAAGTAGTAGCACTTTTTTGTGCAGATAGTTTAAGGGGCGTTCTGTTGCCAGGTGCCCCAAAACCCCGTTACTTAATTAATAAATTAATTAAGCAGCAAGAGCAAATTTATCATTTGCAATTATAAAATAGCCCGTTTCGGTGGAACAATCCCGAACGAAAGAATAGCCTTTACGCACTCGTCGATCCTAGTTCACCCCCATAAGTTGTAAATGGTGGAGGTGGTGGGTACTGCCCCCACGTCCGCAATGTTTATTACGAAATTCGTTTATCGTCATAGTTGGAAAACCAACATTATTAATATAAAAGTTTAGTTTAAAGATTCAATAAATAATTCATGAAATTAACTAAAGAACAACAAGAAGAAATTAAATTACAACAATCGCAAGAGAATTTTACTAAGAGAGTAACTGTAAAGGACCTTGAAAATTTACTCTATGAAGCAATCCCTGTATTAGACCACGGATTTATAAGGGTGATAGACTACATGGGTGATGATACTTCAATAGTTCAAGCAGCTAGAGTTTCTTATGGAAAAGGAACAAAAAAGGTGTCAACCGACTCTGGTCTTATAAAATATTTAATGAGGCACTGGCACAGTACACCATTTGAGATGTGCGAAATAAAATATCATATTAAACTACCAATATTTATTGCCAGACAGTGGATTAGGCATAGAACAGCTAATGTAAATGAATACTCTGCGAGGTATTCAATTTTAGATAAAGAATTTTATCTTCCTTCAGAAGCAAATTTAGCAGCACAATCCGTAAATAACAGACAAGGTCGAGGGGAGGTTTTGAGCGGGGATCAAGCTCAAAAAGTTTTAAAACTTTTGAAAGATGATGCGGAAAGAACATATGATAATTATGAGTCAATGTTAAATCAAAGATATGATGGAAGTACAATTGATAACAACAAACCCGGATTAGCTAGAGAGTTAGCTAGAATGAATTTAACTTTAAATACATATACGCAATGGTATTGGAAAACAGATTTATTAAATTTAATGAATTTTTTAAGATTAAGAGTTGATCATCATGCTCAGTATGAAATTAGATCTTACGCAGAGATAATGTTGGATACTTTAAAAAAATGGGTACCAATTACTTATGATGCTTTTATAGACTACAGAGTAGGGGGAACTGAAGTATCTGCAAAAGGAAAATCAGTTATAAACAATATAATAAAAGGCAAAGATATTAACATGGAGGATTCCGGGCTGTCTAAAAGAGAATGGAATGAATTAATGAGTGCTTTTGATTTAACAGAAAAAATTATAGAATAAAGATATGGATAATAAATTAAAATTACCAACAAATAGAAACTTTGGATATGTTTTTTGTATTGTTTTTTTATTAATTGCTATATGGCCTATTTTAAAACAAAATGATCTTAGAATATGGTCATTAACTATTTCAATTATTTTTTTTATATTAGGTTCTTTTAATTCAAATCTACTTTTACCTCTGAACAAGTTATGGTTTAAATTTGGAATAATGCTTGGTAATTTCATAGCACCAATTATAATGGGAATCGTTTTTTTTCTAGTTGTAACCCCTACGGGTCTTATAATGAAATTGTTGAGAAAGGATCTTTTAAAATTAAAAAAAAATAATAGTGCTACGTACTGGATTAAAAAAGATAATTCAAATAATAGTCTTAAAAATCAATTTTAGTTATGAGTTTTTTAATAGAATTTTGGAACTTTTTAAAAGTGAGAAAGAAATTTTGGTTATTACCTATTTTAATTGTATTAGCATTATTTGGTGGATTGATAGTATTAAGTCAAGGTTCTGCAGTAGCTCCATTTATTTATACAATTTTTTAATGTGAATATTATAAAAAATATTTTTTTAATTTTTGTTTTTTTTTTTCTTACATTAATTGTTATCGAATTTTTAACTAGAGTTATTTTGTTTTTTCCGACAAATTATAAAGTTTTTTTTTATGGTTATAATAAAAATCTTAAAATTGAAATAGTAGACTTATCTAAATTTCAGATCAACGTATCAGATAGAAATATTAATTTAAAAGATAATCACAAAAGTATAAATGTTAAGAAAGAAAATTTAATAAACGCATGGGTCTTTGGTGGGTCAACATCATTCGGGAATAATTGTAATTCTTCTTCTTCCTGGGCTCAAGAAATGCAAAAAAAAAACGACAAAATAAAAATTGAAAACTTTTCTTTTAACGGTGCTGATAGCGATCAACTCATATCAATTTTAGATTTAAATTTACAAAAAAAACAGTCTCCTGAGATAATATTTTGGGCAAGTAAGTTTAATATGTCTAACATTCTAATAAAATCAAATTATAGAAATAAAGAAATCTTGAATTATGAATTTAAAGAAACTGAAAAAAATAAGTTTTTCCATAGTATAAAAAGAGTTGATAAAACATTAAAATCAAGACTGGTTTCTTATAAAATTATTGAAGAAATAATAATTAGAATTTTTCCAAACAAAAATATATATAAAACTGAAACCCTATCAGATAAAGATATAAAAATGATGATTGAAAATTTTAAAATAAATACTTTGGATGCAATTAAAATTTCTAGAGCAAAAGGTGTAAGAGAGTTTTATTTGGTTTCTTTATTTAGTGAAATCGATTTTAAAGATAGTCAAACACCCGTTAAAGATAAACTTTATAAAGAGTTCCTTTTTCAATCACAAAAAAATTACCCAGAATTTGTAAAAGTTATAGACCTATCGCACGACTTATCAAAAAAAAATGTAAATAATTTTTTATGTGATGCGGTCCATCAAACATACGAAGGTAATGTTCTTCAAGCGACTAAAATTAATAACTTTTTATTAAATAACTCTTACTTTTTTAAATGACAAAAATTTTAGGTATATCAGCTTTTTATCATGATAGTGCAGCCGCGATAATTGTAAATGGAGAAATATTAGCTGCCGCTCAAGAAGAAAGATTTTCAAGAAAAAAACACGACCCAGCCTATCCTTTTAATGCTGTTGAATTTGTTTTAAATTTTGCAAATTTAAAACTATCTGAAATTGATTACATAGTTTTTTACGAAAAACCCTTTTTAAAATTTGAAAGACTTTTAGAGACTTATGTAGCATTTGCACCTAGAGGCTTTAAACAATTTACAAAGTCAATGCCATCTTGGTTAAGAGAAAAGTTGTTTCAAAAAAATATGCTTTTAAAATTATTAAAAAATCATGATAATAGATTTAAAGATGAGAAAAAAATATATTTTTCTGAACATCATATGAGTCATGCTGCTAGCGCATACTACCCTTCCCCATTTGATCAAGCAATTGTCTTAACGGCAGATGGAGTTGGAGAGTGGGCTACAACAACAGTGGCGATTGGAAAAGGAAAAGACTTATCTATAAAAAAAGAAATTCACTTTCCTCATTCTTTAGGCCTACTGTATTCAGCATTTACATATTTCACAGGTTTTAAAGTTAATAGTGGAGAATATAAACTAATGGGTCTCGCTCCTTATGGAGAGCCAAGATTTGAGAAAGTTATAAAAGATAAGTTAATTGATATTAAGGGGGATGGGTCTTTTAAATTAGCCCAAGATTATTTTGATTATGCTACTGGTTTAAAAATGACCAGCTCTAAGTTTCATAAATTATTTGGTCATGAACCTAGAGATAGTAAAAAAGAAAAATTAACACAATTTCATATGGATATAGCTGCATCAATTCAGAAAGTTACAGAAGAGGTAATGATAAATTTAGCAACTTCTTTAAAAAAAGAATTTGGAATTAAAAATTTATGTTTGGCAGGTGGAGTTGCTTTAAACTGTGTTGCTAATGGTAAAATTCTAGAAAAAAAAATATTTGAAAATATTTGGATTCAACCTGCTGCAGGCGATGCTGGAGGCTCTTTAGGAGCAGCTTTGGCTATGTGGCATTTAGAATTAAAAAAAGAAAGAAAAAATTTTAAAGATCAAATGAAAGGTTCTTATCTTGGACCTAGTTATCCACAAGACCAAATTGAAAATGAATTGAAAAAAATAAAAGCTAAATTTGAAATTTTAAACGATGAGCACTTAATTGAAAAAACTGCAGAGAGTCTAAAAAATGGGGATGCGGTAGGTTGGTTTCAGGGAAGAATGGAATTTGGTCCCAGGGCACTTGGTGGAAGATCTATATTGGGAGATCCACGATCATCAACTATGCAAAAAAATTTAAATTTAAAAGTTAAATATAGAGAAAGCTTTAGGCCTTTTGCCCCGTCAATACTCAAGGAGCAAGTTAATAAATGGTTCAAATTAGAAGGTGAAAGCCCATACATGCTATTGGTGGCTGAAATTCTTGAAAACAAAAAAATTAATATGACAGATCAAGAAAAAAATCTTTTTGGAATAGAAAAACTTAATATTCAAAGATCAGATATTCCCGCAGTTACTCACGTAGATTATTCTGCAAGAGTTCAAACAGTAAGCAATGAAACTAATCCAAAATATTATCAATTAATTAAAAAATTTAATGAAAAAACTAATTGCCCTGTTTTGATAAATACGTCTTTTAATGTAAGAGGAGAGCCAATTGTTAATACACCACTTGATGCTTTCAATTGTTTTATGGGAACTGAAATGGACAAATTAGTTATTGGAAATTGTTTTTTAGATAAAAAAAATCAAAATAAAGATCTTCAAAAAGATTATAAAAATCAATTTGAATTAGATTAGAATTCTAACATCACTTTTTTAGGACTTCTTTAAGAATTGGAGCTAATTTATTTGCTCTTTCTTTATTTGCCAATGCTGAGGGGTGTTTATCTAGTTTATGTATTATATATTTCTTATCAAGCTTATCTAAATTGTCAGCAAGAGTTATATCTATTATCCTATCTGAAATTTCAGAGAGATTATTAAATAATTTTCTATTATTAAACGAGGTATTATTAAAATAATTATCCTTACTAGAGAGGTATGCAATAATTAATTTTGAATTATTTTCATTTGTTTTTCTTTTAATAGATCTTACAATAGATAGGTATTGTTCGACATCTTTGTCATTTGTTTTTCCATATTTAATAAAAGCTTTATAATAAAGTTTTGATATATTAGATTTATCAAAAATTTTTATGAAAATATTTTTTTTAAAAATACAAATACCATCATAAACTGCATAACCATCTTCTTTTTTATAAATTGGTGTTCCATAAGCATATGGAACTTTACATGCACTTCTCCTAATGTGTAGTGGACCTGTCAAAAGAATATTTACACCATTAAAAGCTGATTTATCAAGATTCTCTATTAAAAATAACGCTTGATGAATACCATAACCTTGTACACCAAAGTTTTTAGTTTTTAGACTGTGATTATTCCACAAATAATAGCTAAGAGTTTCATTTTCATCTAGACCATAACCAAAAGTCATAGATCCTCCAAATAAATGCACATTAGCTTTTCCAGGAAATAAATTTTTTCTAAAATTGTCGTATCCAATATTGTAAGTTACATCAAAAATTATTTCATTTGTTTCAGCAGATATTTTTTTTGATTTATAAGATCCTTCTTTTGGAACGAAACCCATGCCATCAATAATATCTCTGTAACCACGACTGTTAGCGGTGCTTGACTCATCATAGTACGCATAAATATTTTTATTATTTTGAGGTAAATAAGGAATAAATATCTCTACAACTATTAAAGTGATCAAAATTGAACAAAGTATTAAAAAAATTTTATTTTTATTTATAAATTTATTTATGAAAAATAAAAAAAAAAGGATTGAAATTAAAAAAAGACTAAATGTTTTTAAGTTCCAAGATAGAAATATAAAAAAAATTGTAATCAGTAAAAATAAAGACTTTGAAGAAATTATTCTAAAGTCCATAATTCGATTTTATTTTTGATGCAAAATCTAAATAAATTTTTGTCACGGGATGACTGTTATTACTCTCAACTATTGGTTTTCCTTTATCTCCATACCTTCCAACATCTGGGTCTATAGGTATTTCTCCAAGAAATTTTTTATTAAATTTTTCTGCAGTTTTTTTTACTCCACCCTCTCCAAATATTGGATATTTTTTTTTATCATCTCCAATAAAATAACTCATATTATCTACAAGACCATCTATTTGTACTCCAAGTTTATCAAACATTTTAATTCCTCTTATCACATCTTGTAATGCTATTTCTTGTGGTGTTGAAACAATAATTGCACCATCTACTTTTACTTCCTGCGCAAAAGTTAGCTGAGTATCTCCTGTACCAGGAGGCATATCGACTATAATAAAATCAAGATCTTTCCAGTCAACTTTTTGAGTAAACGTTTTAATTGCACTTGTCACCATTGGACCACGCCAGATCATTGGAGTTTGTTCGTCAGTTAAAAATCCTATGGACATGCATTGGATACCATATTTATTTATTGGAATTAATTTTCCTTCTTCTGATTTGGGTTTTTCATTAATAGAAAATAATTTTGGCAAAGAAGGTCCGTAGATATCTGCGTCAAGTAAACCTACCTTACAACCAATATTTTTAAGAGCTAATGCTAAATTTGTTGCAAATGTTGATTTTCCAACACCGCCCTTAGCACTGGATATTGCAATGGTGAATTTGGTCCCCTTAATTGGGTTTTTTATAAATTTTTTTGGTGTAGTTTTAGGTTCCATTGTCTCAGTTGGTCTCATTTTATAAGGTTATATAGGTAACTTACCTTGTTTTTCAAATTAAAAACACTATATAGGTTTTGATGGTTGATGATTTTAAAAGTAGAGGAGGTAGCCCGTGGGGAACCCCTCCTGGAGGGGGAAATGGATCTGGTAGAAAAGGTCCGACGCCACCTGATATTGATGAAATAATTCAAAAGATTCAAGACACAATAAAAAAATTTATGCCAAGAGGATCTCAAGGTGGCAATAAGCCAATCCTGTTTGGTTTATTAATATTAGTAATTGTTTGGGCTTTAAGTGGCCTTTATAGAGTTTTACCTGACGAACAAGGTGTAGTTTTAAGATTTGGAAAATTTACAACGACCACTCAACCTGGATTAAATTATCATATCCCTTTTCCTATAGAGAGCGTTATCACTCCGAAAGTTACCAAGGTAAATAGAATGGATATAGGCTTTAGGTCCGAAAGAGACAGTGGATTTACATCAACAGGGGTTGCAGACGTGCCAGAAGAAAGTTTAATGCTAACTGGAGATGAAAATATCGTAAATATAGATTTTTCAGTTTTTTGGGTAATTAAAGATGCAGGAAATTTCTTATTCAAAATACAGGACCCACAAGGAACGGTTAAAGCAGCTGCAGAAACAGCTATGAGAGAAGTAATCGCAAGAAGTGACATTCAGCCAATTTTAACAGAGGGTAGGTCAAAAATTGAGATTGATACCCAAGAAATTATTCAAAATATATTAGATGAGTACAATTCAGGAATTCAAATTACGCAAGTTCAGACACAAAAAGCAGATCCACCGGATCAAGTAATTGATGCATTTAGAGATGTTCAGGCAGCAAGAGCTGACATGGAAAGATCAAAGAATGAAGCAGAAGCATATGCCAATGACGTTATCCCAAGAGCAAGGGGTGAAGCTGAAAAAATTTTACAAGCAGCTGAAGCTTATAAAAAAGAAGTAGTTGCAAAAGCAGAGGGTGAAGCGAGTAGATTTTTAGCAATATTTAATGAATATAAAAATGCAAAAGAAGTAACTCAAGAAAGAATGTATCTTGAGACTATGGAAAAAGTTTTAGCAGATATAGATAAAGTTATAATTGATAAAGAAGCAGGATCTGGAGTTGTACCATATCTTCCGCTTCCAGAATTAAAAAAAGGGACAAATTAAAATGAAAAAAATTTTATTACCAGTTGTTGGCGTTATTGCAGTTGTAGCATTTTTCTCAATCTTTATAGTTAAAGAGGTAAACCAAGCAATTGTTTTGCAGTTTGGTGATCCAAAAAAAATTATATCAAAACCTGGGCTAAATTTTAAACTGCCTTTTATTCAAAATGTTGTTTTTCTTGATAAAAGAATTTTAAATTTAGATGCGCCACCAGAAGAGGTTATTGCATCAGATCAAAAAAGATTGATTGTAGACGCATTTGCAAGATTTCAAATTGTGGATCCTTTAAAATTTTATATATCAGTTGGAAATGAGAGAGTTGCAAGATCTAGGTTATCAACAATTATAAATTCTAGAATAAGAAGTGTATTAGGTACCCAAAGACTTCAAACATTATTATCTGAAGATAGAACAAAACAAATGTCGTTGATACAAGAAGGTGTTAATAACGAAGCAGAAAAATTTGGTATTAAGATTATAGATGTAAGAATAAAAAGAGCTGATCTTCCTCAAGCTAACAGTGATGCTATTTTTGCTAGAATGCAAACAGAGAGAAATAGAGAAGCAAAAGAGTTTAGAGCTAAGGGTGCTGAGATGGCCATTACAATTACCTCTACTGCAGATAAAGAGGTAACAGTAATTTTAGCCGAAGCACAAAAAAAATCTGAGATAATGAAAGGGGAAGGTGACGGGAAAAGAAATAAAATTTTTGCTGATGCTTTTGGTCAAGATCCTGAATTTTTTGCTTTTTACAGAGCTATGCAGGCATATGAAACTGCATTAATTGGAGGAGAGACTTCATTAGTTCTTTCACCTGATAGTGAGTTTTTTAAATTCTTCGGAAACATAAATAAAAAACCATCTCAATAATATTCGTATAATGAACGAACTGATCATTGCCGTTGGTCTTTTCTTATTTATTGAGGGTATTCTTTATGCCTTATTTCCATCAAAAATGAAAAATATGTTAAAAAAGATTGATACTATAAAATCCAATCAATTAAGAACAACAGGTTTTATATTTGCATTAATTGGATTTTTCATAGTCTGGAGTTTTAAAAGTTAGAATAATGAAAAAAATTTTAAAATTTAGTTTAGTTTTATTAGTATTATTTAATATTAATACCGCATCAATATCTTCAAATACACCTAGTTCTTTTGCTGACTTAGCTGAACAACTAATGCCATCAGTTGTAAATATCTCAACAACAACAACTGTTGTGACAAAGACTAACCCATTCCCTAATTTTCAGTTTCCACCAGGTTCACCATTTGAAGATATGTTTAAAGAATTTGGGACACCCCAAGAAAGAAAAGCAAGTGCTTTAGGATCTGGTTTTATAATTGATAAAAATGGGACTGTTGTAACAAATAATCATGTTATAAAAGATGCAGATGATATTTTAGTTAGAGTTAATGGAGACAAAGAATATAAAGCAAAGATAATTGGTAAAGATCCTTTATCAGATATAGCGGTACTAAAAATTGATTCTGATGATACTTTTAAACCAGTAAAGTTTGGAAATTCTGATATAGCAAGAATTGGAGACTGGGTTCTAGCGATTGGTAATCCATTTGGTTTGGGCGGAACTGTTACATCAGGAATTATTTCAGCAAGAAATAGAAGTCTTGGTCTTTCAAGATATGAAGATTTTATTCAAACGGATGCATCAATAAATCAAGGTAACTCTGGAGGACCACTTTTTAACATGGATGGAGAAGTTGTTGGAGTGAATACTGCAATATTAAGTCAAGGTGGATCAATAGGAATTGGTTTTGCTATACCTTCAAATAATGCAAAACAAGTAGTTGATCAATTAATTAAGTATGGAGAAACCAAAAGAGGTTGGTTAGGAGTAAGAATTCAGGATGTTACAAAAGAAATCGCAGAGGCGGAGAAATTAGATGAACCAAGAGGTGCATTAGTATCAAGTGTTTCACCAGGCAGTCCATCAGAAAAAGGTGGAATAAAAGCTGGTGATATTATTTTAGAATTTAATGGCACACTCATCAAACAGATGAAAGAATTACCAATTATTGTTGCTCAAACAGAAGTTGGAAAAACAGTAAGAGTAAAAATTTGGAGAAATAAAAAAGAAATTTATAAAAAAATAAAGTTAGGAAGATTAGAAACTTCAAGTGATTTTAAACCAAAAAAACCAAAAGCTTTAAAGTCATCCATAATTGAAGATCTTAAAATCGAGGTAAGACCTTTAAACAATGATGATATAGAAAAAAGAAAACTTCCAGAAGGTACAACTGGTGTAGTAATTACATCAATAGATCCTGAAAGCCCTATTAAAAATTTATTTGTAAATAATATAATTATTGAGGCACAAAAGAAAAAAATTAAAACTCCAGGTGATTTGCAAAATATCATTAAATCATCTTTAGTTTCAAAAAATAAATCTATATTAGTTGTTATCTATAATAACGAAAATCAAATAAGTTATATTGGCATTAAATTAAAATAAAAAATGCAAACCAAGTCTAAAATAATTTTAGTATTTGGTCCCACCTCTTCAGGAAAATCTATGTTTGCAATTAAACTTGCAAAAAAAGTTGGGGGAGAAATTATAAATGCAGATAGTATGCAAGTTTATAAAGAGCTTAAAGTTTTAACAGCAAGACCAACAGAAAAAGATCATAAAAAAGTAAAACATCATTTATATGGTTTTTTAAATATTAAAAAAAATTTTTCAACAGGACAGTGGCAAAAGTTTGCATTAAAAAAAATTAAAGAAATTCAAAAAAAAAATAAAGTTCCAATACTTGTTGGTGGAACTGGTTTATATTTTAAGTCAATAACAAGTGGATTGGTAAAAATACCAAAAATTCCTAATTCATTTAGAAATAAAATCAGAAAATTACAGTCTAAATTAGGACAGGATAAATTTTATAAAAATCTTATTAAAATTGACCCTTTTGTAAAAGATAAAATTAACTCTAAAGATATTCAAAGATCTATAAGAGCCTATGAGGTAAAAAAATTTACAAAAGTATCTCTCTATAAATGGTTTGAAAAAACTCAAATTTTATTTGATGAGAGAGATTTTATAAAAATTTTTATTGATTTCCCGAGACAAGATCTAATTGTTAGAATTGAAAAAAGAACTAATAAGATGCTCAGAAATGGAGCAATCGAGGAGGTAAAAAATTTTTTAAAGAAGAATATTGGTAAAAGCAAAAGCTCTAATAAGGTAATTGGCATAAATGAAATTAGCTTATACTTGTCTAATAAACAAAATTTGGTTTTAACAAAGGATCAAATAGCAATAAAAACAAGACAATACGCTAAAAGACAACTAACTTGGGCAAGAGGTCAGATGAAAGATTGGCAAAAAGTTATGCCTGAGCATTTAAATTCATATATAAAAAAATTATAAAATTTCCATTCTAAATCTTGACCAATCAGTACAACTTCAGCTAGATTGGTTAAATGCCAAAATCGATATCAGGAGCTGAAATTGTTTTTAAATGTTTGGAAGACCAAAATGTAGATTTTATTTTCGGATATCCAGGTGGTGCAGTACTGCCTATTTATGATGAATTAAAAAATCATTCATCGATTAAACACATTTTAGTACGCCATGAACAAGGAGCTGGCCATGCTGCTGAAGGATACGCAAGATCATCAGGAAAACCAGGTGTTGTACTAGTAACTTCTGGACCTGGCGCTACAAATGTAGTGACGGCACTAACAGATGCTTATATGGACTCGGTACCTTTAGTTTGTATATCTGGACAAGTACCTACTCATTTAATTGGGACTGATGCATTTCAAGAGTGTGATACAACTGGAATTACAAGACCATGCACTAAACATAATTGGTTAGTTAAAGATATAAAAGATCTATCAAAAATTATTCATAAAGCTTTTGAGGTTGCAACTACTGGAAGACCAGGACCAGTTTTGGTCGATATACCAAAGGATATTCAGTTTCAAAAAACGAATTACTCAAAATTTAAAAAAGAAAATAAATCTAATGGAAAAATACATAATAATTTTAACCATAAGGATATCGATAAGTTAGTTAAACTTATGTCAAAAGCAAAAAAACCAATCTTTTATACAGGTGGTGGTGTAATTAACTCTGGTCCAAAAGCAAGTGAACTACTTAGAGAACTTGTATCTATTACGGGTTTTCCAATTACTTCTACATTACAAGGTCTGGGTTGTTATCCTGGAGATGATAATTTATTTTTAGGAATGTTAGGTATGCATGGAACATATGAAGCAAACAATGCAATGCATGATTGTGATTTGATGATAAATATAGGTGCAAGATTTGACGATAGGATAACAGGAAAAATCGATGAGTTTTCCCCAAAGTCAAAAAAAGTTCACATAG
Source organism: uncultured Pelagibacteraceae bacterium (assembly GCA_902515185.1). Taxonomy (GTDB): domain Bacteria; phylum Pseudomonadota; class Alphaproteobacteria; order Pelagibacterales; family Pelagibacteraceae; genus Pelagibacter. The sequence continues at coordinate 23,951 of CABXTN010000011.1, forward strand.
ATATAGACCCATCATCTATAAATAAAAATGTTAAAGTTGATTTACCAATAGTTGGAGACGTTCAAAGTGTAATTTCAGCAATAGTTAAAACAATAAAAAAAACAAAACCTAATTTTGTTAAATCAAATAAACAACAGATTTCAAAATGGTGGGAACAAATTGGAAAATGGAGAGAGAAAAAATCTCTTGAATATATAAATAGTAATGAAACGATTAAACCACAATATGCAGTACAAAGACTTTATGAATTGACAAAAAATAAAGATACTTTCATAACAACAGAAGTAGGGCAGCATCAAATGTGGGCAGCTCAACATTACAAATTTGATAAACCAAATAGATGGATGACTTCAGGTGGTTTAGGCACTATGGGTTATGGTTTACCAGCGGCAGTTGGTGTTCAAATAGCTCATCCAAATAAATTAGTTGTTGATATTGCTGGTGAAGCATCAGTTTTAATGACAATTCAAGAAATGTCTACTGCTGTTCAATACAATTTACCAATTAAAATATTTATTTTAAATAATGAGTACATGGGTATGGTTAGACAATGGCAAGAACTTTTACATGATAAAAACTATTCAGAAAGTTACTCAGCAGCCCTCCCTGATTTTGTCAAACTGGCTGAAGCTTATGGGTGTGTTGGTATAAGAGCAAAAACACCTGAAGAACTTGATGATAAAATTATTGAAATGATTAATACCGATAGGCCTGTAATTTTTGATTGCTTGGTGGATAAACAAGAAAATTGCTTCCCAATGATACCATCAGGAAAACCACATAATCAGATGTTATTAGGTCCAAAAGATCAAGAGAAGAATAAAATAACTGGAAAAGGCAAAACGTTAGTTTAATGAGTAAATCAAAATCAGCTTATAGCATACCCGGAAAAAAAGGAAAACTTGATACTCACATCATTGTTGTTTGGGTAGATAATGAAGCGGGTGTTTTAGCAAGAGTTGTAGGGTTATTTTCAGGAAGAGGTTACAACATAGAATCTTTAGCGGTTGCTGAAATTGACTCTAAATTAAATATCTCAAGAATTACTATTGTTACTACTGGAACACCACAAGTCATTGATCAAATTAAATTACAATTAAAAAAATTAGTACCAGTGCATAAGGTAGCTGATTTTAAAAGAGAGGATAAACAAGTCATATTTAAAGAAATGGCATTATTTAAATTAGTTGGAAACAATAATAAAAGAAACAAAGCTTTAAAAGCTTGTAAAAAGTTCAATGCTGTAATATTGGATAAAACGAATAAATCATGTGTAATACAAATTACAGCACTTAGAAGAGATATTGATAAAATGTCAAAAAATTTAAAACAATTTGGACTGGTAAGTATTTCTAGAACTGGAGCAGTTGCCATGACAAGAGGGGCAGAAACATTTAAATAAAGGAAAAAACTATGAAAATGTACTATGAAAAAGATACTGATAATAATTTAATTAAAGATAAAAAAATCGCAATTTTTGGTTATGGTAGTCAAGGGCATGCTCATGCACTTAACTTAAAAGATAGTGGTGTTAAAGATGTTGTGGTTGCTTTAAGAGAAGGATCTTCAAGTAAGGTAAAAGCTGAGTCCAAAGGTTTAAAAGTAATGAACCTCTCTGATGCTGCAGAGTGGGCAGATGTAGTAATGATACTTACACCAGATGAACTTCAAGCTACAATTTATAAAAATCATATCGAACAACGTGTTAAAGAAGGAACTTCAATTGCTTTTGCTCATGGATTAAATATTCATTATGATCTTATTAAAGCTAGAAAAGATTTAGATGTCTTTATGGTTGCTCCTAAAGGACCAGGCCATCTAGTTAGGAGTGAATTCGAAAAAGGTGGAGGGGTTCCATGTTTATTTGCGGTACATCAAAATGGCTCTGGTAAAGCTAGAGATATTGCAATGTCATATGCCTCTGCGATTGGTGGTGGTCGTTCAGGAATTATTGAAACAACTTTTAAAGATGAAGTTGAAACAGATTTATTTGGAGAACAAACTGTTTTATGTGGAGGTTTAGTAGAATTAATTAAAAATGGTTACGAAACATTAGTAGAAGCAGGTTATGAGCCTGAGATGGCATACTTCGAAACAGTCCATGAGGTAAAGCTCATTGTTGATCTCATATATGAAGGTGGAATTGCAAACATGAATTATTCAATCTCTAATACTGCAGAATATGGAGAATACGTCTCTGGACCTAAAATAATAAATAAAGATGAGACCAAAAAAAGAATGAAAGAAGTTTTAGAAAAAATTCAATCAGGTAAGTTTACAAAAGAATGGATGGATGAGTGCAAAAATGGTCAAAAAAATTTTCTTAAAACCAGAGAAAAATTGGCAGAGCATCCTATTGAAAAAGTTGGAGCAGATCTAAGAGCCATGATGCCTTGGATTACTAAGAAGAAACTAGTCGATAGTGATAAGAATTAAAAAAATTTACATCCAATTTGAGCTGTAATAGAAATTTAATTTTGCAATCTATGCGAGAGGTAGTATTATCTGCTACCAAAATTATACAAAATTATGAGTAAAAAAGATAAAGTTTATATATTTGACACTACTATGAGAGATGGAGAACAATCTCCTGGAGCATCTATGAGTGTTGAAGAAAAGATTCAAATCTCTAGAGTTTTTGATGAGATGGGAATTGATATTATTGAAGCTGGATTTCCTATATCTTCCCCAGGTGACTTTGAAGCTGTATCAGCAATAAGCAAAGGATTAAAAAATTCAATACCATGTGGTTTATCAAGAGCATTAAAAAAAGACATAGATGCTTGTCACGAGTCTTTAAAATTTGCACCGAGATTTAGAATACATACTTTTATTTCTACAAGCCCAGTTCATATGAAACATAAATTAGACATGACAAATGATCAAGTCATCGATGCTATAAAAGAAAGCGTAACATATGCTAGAAAGTTTACTGACGATGTAGAGTGGTCATGTGAAGATGGAACAAGAACAAACTTAGATTTTATGTGTAAGACCATTGAACTAGCAATTAAATGTGGAGCAACGACAATCAATATTCCAGACACAGTTGGTTATTCAATTCCCGAAGAATTTGCGCGAACAATTAATCATATAAAAAATAATGTTCCAAATATAGATAAAGCAATAATATCAGCACATTGTCACAATGATTTAGGTCTAGCAGTTGCAAATGCGCTTGCCGGACTATCTGCAGGAGTAAGACAGATAGAGTGTACAATAAATGGAATTGGTGAAAGAGCAGGTAATGCTGCGTTAGAAGAAATTGTAATGGCAATAAAAACTAGAAATGATCTAATGCCTTATGAAACAGGTATTAAAACTGAATTGATAAGCAAAGCATCAAAAATAGTTTCAAACGCTACTGGTTTCCCAGTTCAATTTAATAAAGCGATTGTTGGTAAAAATGCTTTTGCTCATGAGTCTGGAATTCATCAAGATGGAATGCTAAAAAATAGAGAAACATACGAAATAATGACACCAGAAAGTGTTGGTGTAAAAAAAACATCTTTGGTAATGGGTAAGCATTCTGGTAGGCATGCATTTAAAGATAAACTTAGCGATCTTGGTTACACAGACGTAACTGACGATGTAATTCAAGCAGCATTTGGAAAATTTAAAATTTTAGCCGATAAAAAAAAACATATTTATGATGAAGACATTATTGCTTTAGTTGATGACAGCTTAATAATTGATAATAAAATCAATGCAATAAATTTAAAATCATTAAAGGTGTTTGCGGGAACAGGTGAGCCTCAACGTGCAGAAATGACTTTAGATGTTTTTGGAGATATTAAAAAAACTTCACAGACCGGAGATGGTCCTGTAGATGCAATATTCAAATGCATTAAAGAACTATACCCTCATGATGTAAAACTATCTCTATATCAAGTTCATGCAGTTACAGAGGGAACGGATGCTCAAGCCACAGTTAGTGTTAAGATTGAGGAGAGCGATAGAACCACAGTTGGACAATCAGCTGACACCGACACTTTAGTTGCTTCAGCTAATGCTTACTTGAATGCATTAAATAAAATGTTAATTAAGAGAGAAAAAAAATCTTTGTCAAAAGATATTCAATATCAAAAAATAAAAGGAGGAGTATAAAATGGGAGTTTTAGATAAATTTACATCAATTTGGAGTCAAGATATGGCTATTGATTTAGGAACAGCAAATACATTGGTTGTTTTAAAAGGTCAAGGCGTTGTTTTAAACGAACCATCTGTTGTGGCAGTGGTAGAGAATAAAGGCAAAAAATCTGTTCTTGCGGTAGGAGATGAGGCAAAAACAATGTTAGGAAGAACCCCAGGAAATATACAAGCAATAAGACCTTTGAGAGATGGTGTAATTGCAGATTTTATTGTTACTGAAGAAATGATCAAACATTTTATTAAGAAGGTTCACAAAAGAAGTACTTTTGCAAATCCAAGAATTTTAATTTGTGTACCAACAGGATCAACTCCAGTTGAGAGAAAAGCAATTCAAGATAGTGCACTTGCAGCGGGAGCTAGAAGAGTACAATTAATCGAAGAACCAATTGCAGCCGCAATTGGTGCCAACTTACCAATCTCAGAAGCAACAGGTTCAATGGTAATTGATATTGGTGGAGGAACAACAGAGATTGCTGTGATGTCATTAGGTGGAGTTGTTTATTCAAATTCACTAAGAGTAGCTGGAGATGCTATGGATAATGCAATTATTGGATATATGAGAAAAGAATATAATTTAATGATTGGTGATAGTACTGCAGAAAAAATTAAAAAGGAAATAGGCACTGCCATTGCAACAAATAATAACACCTATGCAGTTAAAGGAAGAGACTTAAGATCTGGAACACCTAAAGAAGTTAATATAAATGAAGAAGATACTGTTGAGGCATTAAATCCAATCTTAAGGGAGATGATTAATGGAATTAAAGATGCTTTAGAAAATACACCTCCAGAGTTATCTGCCGATTTAGTAGATATGGGTTTAACTTTAACTGGTGGTGGAGCATTGTTAAAAAATATTGATAAAAGGTTTTCTAAAGAAACTGGTTTACCTGTTCATATTGCTGACGATCCATTGGCTTGTGTAGCTGTGGGTACTGGAAAGGCTTTAGAACAGGAGGAAACATTTAATACAATGTTATCAGAGTATTAATTTGAAAAATGCAACCCTCAAGTAGAGATGATTTTATAATTGCAATAAGATCTGCATTTTTAAAAAAAGAAAATAAACAAAAGTTCTCACTATCAGCATTGATTTTACTTACTTTAGGTATTTTAATTTTAGGAAGATATGATTTTAAAATTATAAATTATACAAAAATATCTCTTAAAGAAATAGCATATAGATCTACATTTATATTTTCAACTCCAGAAAATATTATTAAAAATGGTTTTATAGCTACAAAAAATCATTTTTACGTTTATAGACAAAATAAACTTCTTACAGAAACTGTGAGAGAATTAGAAACAAAAAGTTATAATTCGGAATATTTAGAGTCTGAAAACCAAAGATTAAAAAAAACTTTAAATGAATTAAATTTTTTTTCCAATGAAATTCTTGCTAAAGTTATAGTGGATAAACAAAGCCCATTTTTAAGATCAATAATTCTAAATAAGGGGAGTAAACAAGGAGTTGAGTTAGGAATGGCGGTTTTAGATAAAGAATATTTAGTTGGCAAAATAGTTGAGGTAAATTTTACAACATCGAGAGCTTTGCTCCTTTCTGACTTAAACAGCAAAATTCCAATCGATATACTGCCAAATAATATTCAGGCAATTTTATCTGGAACTGGTGATGAAAATGGAAAAATTCAATATATGAAAGAAGAGGTTTTTGTTGATAATGATAGCAAAGTCTTTACTTCAGGAGCAGGCGGAATTTTTAAACCAGGAATTCCAATTGGTAAAATTATAAAAAATCCATCAAGTTCAGAGGTAAATGTAAAATTTTTCTCCAATTTTTCTCAAATAAGATTTATAAAACTAAAATCATTTATTTCAGAGGAAGGCCAATGACAGAAATTTCAAAATTAAATATTTTTAAACAAATTTTAGAAAAAGGCCCTATAATTTTATTATTTGCCTCAACATTAAATGAATTTGATTTTAATTATTTGGGTTTAAAATATTTCTCATTTAACTTCCCATTTATACTCATTTATTATTGGAGTCTTAAAAGACCAGGAAATTTAGGTTATGGATTAATTTTTTTAAGTGGATTATTTAATGATGCGGTTGTCGGTCTTCCTATTGGGGTTAGTTCTTTAAGTTATCTTTTTATTTGCGGTTTTTCGTCTTATTTAAGAAACATAACCTTAAGACCTAATAGATTGAATGATTGGTTCTTTTTTGGTTTTACAATACTTGTCGTTAATTCTTTAATGTATGCGATATCAAATATTTTTTTTAATGTGCAAATTGTTTATGAAGATATCCTGGTAAACATTTTATTTACATTTTTGTTTTATTTCATTTTTAGCCAATTATTTGAATATTATAAGAATTTTATATTTGGAGCGTCTAATGTTTGATGGTGGCGACTCAAACGTAAGAAAATTTAACACAGTAAATAGAAGAGTATTTATTTTAAAAATTGCAAAAGGTATTATATTCACTGGTATAGTAGCAAGATTATTTAGTCTTCAGATTACCGAAAATAAAAAATATCTAACATTATCAGATAAAAATAGATTAAGAGAGTGGCGGCTTCCTCCGGTAAGAGGAGAGTTTGTTGATTTTTTTGGCAATATAATTGCAGGAAATACAAAAGTTTATCAACTTCATGTTGTTCCAGAACAGGTAGAGGACTTTAAGTATTTAATGGTAAGATTAAAAAATATTTTATCATTAAGTGATAAACAATTTAGAAAAATTGTTAAAAAGAAAGAACAGCAAAAGCCCTGGGAAACATTAATAATATCTGAAAATTTATCCTGGGACCAATTTTCTAAAGTAAATTTTTATTTACACGAACTATCTGGGGTAAAACCTGTACTTTCTGTTGCAAGAAGTTACCCTTTAAAAGCTAACTATACCCATGTTTTAGGTTATGTTGCTCAAGCTAGCGAAGATGATTTACTTAAAAATGAAGAAATCAAAAATAAGCATGTTCCAGGTTTAAGAGTTGGAAAATCCGGCCTAGAAAAAACATTTGAGAATATTCTGATAGGTACAAATAGCGTACAAAGATATGAGGTAAATGCTTTTGGTAAAAGAATTAATCAGGTAGATTTTCAACAAGGTGAACAAGGTCAAAAAATTAAGCTTACTATAGATAGCGAAATTCAAAAATTATGTAATGAATTATTAGCTGATAAAGCTGGATCTATTAGTGTAATGGATATTTTTACTGGAGAAATAATTGCAATGCATTCCTCTCCTTCATTTGATCCAAATTTATTTTTGTACGGAATAAGTTATAAAGATTGGGATTTAATAAGAGAGAATCCCTTAAAGCCATTAATTAATAAAACTATTACCGGACTGTATTCACCAGGCTCAACTATTAAACCAATTGTTGCCTTATCTGCATTAGAAAATGATGTTATCTCAACAAATTTTAAAGTTAATTGTACTGGAAAAATTGAAATGTACGGTCAAACATATCACTGCTGGAAAAAAAGAGGTCATGGAGTTGTAAATTTAAGAGATGCTATAAAACAATCTTGTGATACTTTTTTTTATGAAATGAGTAGAAGACTAGGTGTAGATAGACTTAATATAACTGCAAAAAGATTCGGGCTAGGAAACACAGTATTCAAAAATTTATATTCAGAGGAAAAAAAGGGCCTAGTTCCTTCAACAAAATGGAAAAAAAATGTGTTAGGACAGGGTTGGGTTTTAGGTGAAACTTTAATTACAGGGATAGGTCAAGGATATATACAAACCACACCCCTTCAATTATGTTTAATGACTGCTCAATTAGCCAATGGTGGTTTCAAAATTTTTCCAAGAATTACTTCAGATAACAAACAAGAATCATTAGAAAAAATTAAATATAAGATGTCACAAAGCCTAGTGAATGATAGTGAAAACTCATCATCATTAATCCGATCTGCAGAAGAAATTTTTAATAAAAACGAGAAGGAGTATAATAAGTTATTTCGAAATCAAGAAAATATAAAATTTGTTCTAGAGGCAATGTTTGCATCAACCAATGAGGTTAGAGGTACTTCTTATAGATCTAGAATTGATGATAAAAAATATCAATTTGCTGGCAAAACAGGTACAGCACAAGTAAAGAAAATTACTAAAATACAGAGAGAATTAGATTTAGATACTTCTCAAATCCCTTATGAAGAAAGGGATCATGCTTGGTTTGTAGCTTTTGGACCTTATAAAGATCCAAGATACTCTCTATGTGTTTTTGTTGAACATGGTGGCTCAGGTAGTTCTACTGCAGCACCTTTAGCAAAAAAATTAATGAAAAAAATTATTGATCGTCATGAGGAACGAGAAAAAATTAGAAAAAACAACCTTATAGAAATTTAAATAAAATGTTCGAACAATCTTCATATTCTGATCAATACACTTTCTTTCAAAAATTAAGATCTTTTGATTTTATTTTAATTTTTTGTATTTTATGCCTAGGTATAATTAGTAATTTATCAATGTATTCTACCGATGGAGGTGAATTCTTATACCATTCTAAAAGTCATTTTATTAGATTTGTAACTTTTTTTTTAATGATGTTTATATTATCATTTATCAACTTAAGATTTTGGCATTCTACAGCCTATTTATTTTATACAATAACTTTAGGTTTTTTAATTTGGGCATCAATGTACGGCATAACTGCATCTGGTTCACAAAGGTGGATAAACTTATATTTTATTAATTTGCAGCCATCCGAGTTGATGAAAATTGCAATAATAATTTGCTTTGCAAGATACTTTCATAGAGAACAGATGAGCAATATAAATAGTTTTAAAAATGTTATTTTATCTATGGCTATTTTAATATTGCCTATACTTTTAGTGGTAAGCCAACCAGATTTAGGTACTTCAATTTTAATTGCAATAAGTGGAATTATTGTATTATGGTTAGCAGGATTTAATATTAAATATTTTATTTATTCTGGTTTAGCATTAGTCATTTCTTTGCCTTTTGTAATTTCAATGTTAAAACCTTATCAGAAGTTGAGGGTTTTAACTTTTTTTAATCCTGACAGAGATCCTCTAGGCGCTGGCTATCAAATAATTCAATCAAAAATTGCTGTTGGGTCTGGTGGTCTAACAGGAAAAGGATTTCTTAAAGGGACCCAAAGTTATTTAGAGTTTTTACCTGAGAAACATACAGATTTTATTTTTACATTATTTTCAGAAGAACATGGGTTTATTGGATCTGTTGTTTTATTAATTTTATATGCCATAGTAATTTTTAGAATTTTAAATATAGGATCACAATCAAGAAGTTATTTTGGAAAGCTTTTCTGTTATGGCTTTGGATCTGCAATTTTTGTATATGTTGCAGTCAATATGGCAATGGTTTTAGGTTTACTACCTATAGTTGGTTCTCCACTACCAATTATGTCTTATGGTGGTTCATCCATGTTAGCAACTATGATTGGACTAAGTATAGTAATGAGTACTAAAATTCACAATAAACAAATCATTCATTAAATTTTTTATTTGTTTAATTTGTCGCTACAATCAGCACAGTAAATTGTTGTATTGTTTCCTATGGGTAAATTAAGAATAGGAATTATTGGTGCTGGAATACAAGGGGTTTGTAATGCTCTTTTTCTTCAAAAAAAAGGCCATGATGTAATTATTTTTGATAAAAATGAACCAGGTTGTGGTGCATCATATGGAAATGCAGGACATTTTTCGCCTTATGCCTCTGTTCCACTTAACAGACCAGACGTTCTTACAGATGTTCCTGCTATGCTATTTAACTCAACAGGTCCTCTTGCATTGAAATGGAATTATGTTCCAAGAATGATTCCTTGGTTTTTTAAATTTATAAAAAATTGTTCAAAAAAAAAAATGATGCATACAGCAAAATATATGCATCAAATTTTAGATTTAGCCTTACCTGCTTATGATGAATTATTTGACGAAATAGATTTAGAAGGATTGGTTGTAAATAATGGAATAATGTACATTTGGAATAATCAAAACATAGAAAGTAGAAATTTAGAAATCAAGATTCGAGACCAGCTTGGAGTAAATCAAAAAATATTGAACCCTAAAGAAATTCATGATCTAGAACCAAATCTAAATCCAATCTACGATGGAGGCGTTTTTTATTCTTACGCAAGACATACAAATAATCCAAAAAAAGTTCTTCAAAAGTTATTTGATTTATTTATAAAAAAAGGAGGAAAATTTCTTAAACATGATGTTAAAGATCTTAATTTTGATGATCAAAAACCTGTTATTAGATCAGAAGTTCAAAGATTTATATTTGACAAAGTTATAATCGCTTGTGGAGCATTCTCGAAAAAATTTACGGATGATCTATATGAAAACATTCCTCTTGAAACCGAGAGAGGTTATCATGTACATTTTAAAAACTGTGAAAAATTAATTTCAAGACCTGTAGTATTTTCAAATAGAGGATTTGGAATGACACCAATGGAGCAAGGTCTTAGAGTTGTAGGAACTGTTGAGTTTGGTGGTTTAAAAAATCCTTTGTCTAGAGAAAGAATTTTAAATTTAATAAATAACGCTAAGTACATGATAAATGGTTTACCAGACCATGAGGATGAGTGGTTAGGATTTAGACCAACATTGCCTGATTTTTTACCAATAATTGGACCTTCGAAAAATTATAAAAATGTATTTTATTCATTTGGCCATCATCATTTAGGATGGACATTAGGCGCTATTTCTGGAAAAATAATATCTAAAATGATTTCAAATGAAAAAACTAATCTAGATTTAGAACCTTATAGTTCTTTTAGATTTTCTTAATTTTGTGAAAAACAAAAATGGATTAGCTTATCTATTGTTAATTCTTGCAACTTTTTTTTGGTCAGGAAATTTCATAGTTGGTAAAGCTGCTAGTATTTATCAAATACCACCATTTTCATTGAATTTTTATAGATGGTTGTTTGCCGGTCTAATTCTTTTACCTTTTACGCATAAAGAAATAATAAATAATTTAATATATATTAGATCTAAGTTAAAACACTTTATAATTTTAGGCTTTACTAGTATCACTATATTTAATTCAATTGTTTATTATTCTCTTTATCACACTCAAGTAATTAGTGGCGTGTTGATGATTTCAACAATACCAGTATGGATTATTTTAATTTCTTCTTTTTTAAAAATAGAGAAAACAAACATATTTCAACTATCTGGCGTTGGACTATCTCTTCTAGGTGTAATTTTTATCATTACCAAAGCAGATATAAATTTAATCCGTAATCTCGATTTTAATAAAGGAGATTTAACAATGGTAGCTGCCATGTTTGCTTGGGCAATCTATTCATCTTTTTTAAAGAAAGATAAAATTAAAATATCACAAATTGCTTTACTAGAAGTAGTAATTATAGCAGGTCTTATTTTTTTAATTCCAATATTTATAATTGAAATGTTATTGGGAAATAAAATTCAATTTGGCCAACCTTTCTTCTTAACTTTGGCTTATGTCGTTTTGTTTCCAGGACTTGCCTCTTTTTTCTTTTGGATAAAAGGAATTGGAATAATTGGAGCTAATAGAGCTGGAATATTTTTGCACTTAATGCCTATTTTTGGTGCAACAATGGCAATGTTAATATTTAATGAAAGATTTATGTTTTACCATATTCTAGGTGCAATATTTATTGTGATAGGAATATCATTATCTAATAAAAAGACTAAAGTTATTTAAAATGGTAAAAAAAATAAATGTTAACTTATCTGTCGATCAAAAATTAATTTTGTTTGAAGAAGGGACAGAACCACCTGGCTCTAGTGAGCTCAATCAAGAAAAGAGAGAGGGCACTTACCATTGTGCAAATTGTGATATAAAACTTTTTGATTCTGTAACAAAATATGAGAGTGGATCTGGATGGCCATCTTTTTACCAATCATTACCTGATGTTTTTGAAACTAAAACAGATCATATAATAGGTTATGCTAGGACTGAATATCATTGTAAAAATTGTGGGGGACATCATGGACATATATTTAATGATGGGCCAAAGCCAACAGGTAAGAGATATTGCAACAATGGTATATGCTTAGTATTTAAATCAAAAAAATAATTTATCTTAAAGAATTTCTTTAAGCTTATTTTCCTTTTCTAAAGTTCTTAATTCTTGATAACCACCTATGTGTTTATCATCGATAAATATCTGGGGTATTGTTCTTTTACCGTTAGCTTTTTGTATCATCTCTTCCATTAGACCAACTTTTGAAGCAATGTTTATTTCTGTAAATGTAGCATTGTTTCTTGTTAGCAGTCTTTTTGCGGCGTCACAAAAATTACATGAAGGACCTGTATACATAACGATTTTTTTCATAACCTATATATAATCATTTTTTTTAATTTTTCTTCTTATTTCTTTCCTTGAAATCTCAAATTTTTTTCTGTGTTTTATACTTTGATTTTTTGCTCTTTTCCTCCAAAGTCGAAAAGATGATGGTTTTAGATTTTTTCTCATAATCTGAATAACCTCATTTTCTGTTTTACCAGAAATTTTTTTTATATCCTCAAAGGTGACTCTATCTGCCCAAGCTGCCCATATGACCCAATCTGGACTCATTCGATTTGGCTCTGGATTTTTAACTTTTGTTTGGGGCCTGTGACTTTTTTTCATAAAAAATTTTCGATATTTAAATAAATCATTTATGATTTTTTTAAAACATGTGCTATATTATCCTTTAGATAGTCCTATTTAACCATCTTTAGCTCCCGGTTTTTTTAGGACTATCCTTCAAATGTTTCCATTAGAATATTTATTATTTTTACAGATTATACTAGTATTATTTATCACACCTGGAACCCCACGAATTGTAATTATATCCTATTCAATTAATTATGGAGTTAAAAAATGCTTATGGACAGCACTTGGAGACATTTTTGCCAATATAATTCAAGCAACATTAGTAATTTTTGTAATTGGTTCTTTTTTTATAGATTATCCAATTTCATTGAAGATTCTTAAATGGATAGGTGTTTTGTATTTATGTTACTTAGCTTATGACATTTATTATAGATCTAATCCTGAAAGAACTAACTCAAAAAAAACTGTTAAAAAAAGCTATTTATCATTTTTTAAAGATGGTTTTTTAGTTGCAGGAACCAGTCCAAAAGCATGGATGTTTTTTCCTTTTATCTTTCCTCAATTTATCGATTTTAATTCAAATTATATTGCACAATTTGTGATATTAATATCGACTTATGTAATTTTAGATTTCTTGTCATTAATGGCTTACGCATTACTTGCCAATAAAATTACTACATGGATTAATACAAACTCCAAGACTATTAACATTATCTCGTCAGGAATTTTAGTGGTTATTGCAATTTTCATTATTTTTAATTAAAATTTTTAA